>JAJYLP010000105.1 GCA_021787615.1 Pseudomonadota bacterium | reverse complement strand
GGCACCCCCCCGATTTCGAGGAGCAGAACCGCATAGCGCAGGTTGTGTGGGCCCGTGACGCGACCGGTCCAACGTGACCGACCGGAGCCAAGGCAGTGATGGCTGTCCGAAAAAGCGCAATCTCAATTATCCGGGCAAGTCCTTAAAACCAATCAAAAATCGACTGGCAGGCCTCGGCGATGCCATCCATATATTGCGGCCCGGCGTTGGGCAAGGCCTCAATCTCACCACCTGTCTGGTGCAGGCGTGATACGACTGCTGTATGGACCAGGCAAAGTCGAAACCGCCTCGACTCGACGCCAAAACGATGTGTAGTTCAAGCGACCCTCATTTCCATCGCATGCGGGAAAGACCGGCCTTCACGCCATACCGAGAACGACTGCTCCGCATAGTTGAGCGCTACGCAGAGTGGCCGTTTGGGTGAGTCGCTGGTCGCGACGCGGCGAGGTGTGCTGGAGTGGGCGCCCTTTCTATTCAGCCGCGTTCGGACGAAGCAGCACGCATCGGATTTCCGCAGTGGCGCCCATCGAGAATCCACCGTAGAACAGCCTGCCCGCGAGGACGTATACTCGCTCTACCTTCGAAACAATCCAAGGGGAACCCTATGAGCAAAGGTATGGATAAAAAAAGGGAAACAAAGAAGAAGCCGGCGAAAACCTTCAGCGAAAAGCGCGCAGCAAAGCGCGAAAAGCGGCAGGCGAGAGGGCGCTGACAGGCGGTCGCACAGAATCGATGGGGCGGCTCACCGACCGTCGCCGCGAATGCCACGCTTCAGGCGCCGAGTGCTCCGGGTAGGACTCGGCTCTGACGATTGATCGCGAAGCAGAAGTCCAAGGGGCGGGCCTGAACGGCGAGTCATGGCCGATGCCGTGCGGAAACGCCAAGGCGCTGCCTCATCGGCGTGCCAGCGGCGCGCTTGAAGGCGAGATTTGGCTGAACGCAATCCCACGTGCCCAACATCGACATGTCAAAGATCGGACCTGTGAGTTCCCACTCCGCCGCGGCCGATAACGCCTCGAGCGTCTCGAATTCGATCGCGGCGCCCCTCGCGGCGCTGCAGCCCAGCGCCTTGGCGTTTCCGCAGACCGTGTTTGGGGGTCAATGCCGAAGTCGCGCCGTTGGCCTGACGGCTTGGCAGCGCTGTGCTGCACAGACGCGCTTGATGAACTGTACCGCGAGAAGCCGCTGGCTCCGCTGTGAGTGCGCCGGCTTTTGCGCGATTCACCGCTCGCGCGACAGCTCCGCAGGAACGCTTCACTCCAATGTCAGTACAAGCCTCCCCGTGCAAGGCAAGCTGTTGCATTGCCTGAAAGCCGGCGCCTGGGGATGCCACGCGGATTTGCATGCGAATCGGGGTATACTGCGCGGTTCGCGCTACTTCGCTAATTTTTCCTAGGAGATGCGGCATGAGACTGCCCGGCCTAATGATGACGGTGGCGCTGACTGCTCTCGGCAGTATCGGGTTCGGCACAGGCGCTCACGCCCAAACCTACAGCGCCAAGTTGTTTTCGCAGATGCGCTGGCGGCCGATTGGACCACTACGGGGTGGCCGCGGGCGTGCGGTGGCAGGCGTGCCGAGCGAACCAAACGTCTTTTATATAGGCAACGACGACGGTGGGGTTTGGAAATCGATCGACTACGGGAATAGCTGGCATCCGATTTTTGACAAGGAGCCGACCAGTTCGATCGGCGCCATTGCGGTTTCTGTCTCTGACCCGGACGTGATTTACGTAGGCACCGGAGAGAGCAATATCCGACCTGACCAGGCAACGGGCATGGGCATGTTCAAGTCCACCGATGCTGGCAAGACCTGGAGTTTCATAGGGCTGCGCGAAACCGAGAACGTCGCGATGATCGCGGTGGATCCGCACAACTCGAATCGGGTATTTGTGGCCGCCCTTGGGCACGTTTACGCACCGAACCAGGAACGGGGCATTTTCCGGTCACTGGATGGCGGCAAGACCTGGAAAAGAGTGCTCTATGTCAATGAGTACACCAGCGGGGACGATGTCGAGATGGATCCCATCAACCCCAATGTCCTGTACGCCACGATGTGGCAGCAACAGCAGGCGCCTTGGGAGAACGGCCAATTTGGCGGGACGGACGGAGGCATCTTCAAGTCTACAGACGGCGGCAATACTTGGCACAAGCTCACCAAGGGCCTGCCGGCCGTCCAGCAGGCGTTGCTGCGAATTGCGCCGAGCGATCCAAGCATCTTGTATGCGACGGTGTCGAGCGGGCCGGGGGCGCCCGACGGAAAGGTCGGGATTTACCGATCGAACAATGCTGGCGCGAGCTGGCACAAGGTGACCAGTGACCCTAGGCCGGCCGAGAGAATTGGAGGTGGGGACTTGCCGGTACTGGCGATCGATCCCAAGAATCCGAACATCGTCTACAGCGACACGCCGGTGCTGTGGAAGTCCACCGATGGTGGCAAAACCTGGTTCGGCTTTCGAGGTGCGCCGGGAGGCGACGATTACCAACAGACCTGGATCAATCCGAACAACCCGGACATCATGGCGGTTAACAGTGACCAAGGCGCAATTGTCACGGTCGACGGCGGCAAAACCTGGAGTTCCTGGTACAACCAACCGACGGCCGCCATGTACAAGGTCGGCATCGACGATACTTGGCCGTACCGCGCGTGTGGCGGGCAGCAAGACAGCGGCTCGGCCTGCGTTCTGGAGCGTGGTAATGACGGTGAGCTGACCGCTCACGATTGGCATCCTGTGGGCATTGAGGAGTACGGTGGCGCTGCGCCCGATCCGTTGCACCCGAATCTCATCTATGGCGGGAAGGTAACCGTATACAACCGCAGGACGGGCCAGATAGCAGATGTCGGTCCGAAGGCGACGCCTGGCGGGGATTACCGAGTGCTGCGTACCATGCCGCTCGTGTTTTCACCGATCGATTTGCACCGGTTGTACTTTGCCTCAAACACAGTTTGGCGGACGGACAACGGCGGGCAGAGCTGGAGGCAGATCAGCCCGGATCTGACCCGCAAGACCTGGAAAGTTCCCGCGAGTGTGGGCATGTACAAGAGCAGTCCGGCGGCAAAGCCGACCGATCGTGGCGTGGTGTATGCTCTTGCACCCTCGCCACTGAACAAAAACCTCATCTGGGCAGGCACCGACGACGGGCTGATCTGGGTGACGCACGATGGCGGCCGGCACTGGATCAATGTCACGCCACCGCAGATGAAGCCCTTCTGGAGGGTGTTCAGCCTGGAGGCGAGCCACTTCAATCCGAACGAAGCCTATGCGGCTATCAACACCTTATTTTTGAATGACATGCGTCCGCATCTGTTCCGGACCGAGGATGGGGGCAAGCATTGGACGGAGATCGATACCGGCATTACCCCGGACGCGACGACCAATGTGATTCGGCAGGATCCGAAGCGGAGGGGCTTGCTATTTGCCGGAACCGAGACTCAAGTGTGGGTGTCGTTCGATAACGGAGATCATTGGCAATCGTTGCGGCTGAACATGCCGGCGGTCTCGGTGCGCGACCTCAAGGTGCATGGCGACGACTTAATCGCGGCCACACACGGACGCGGCTTCATGGTGCTCGACGACATCACGCCGCTGCGACAGATTGACGCCGAGGTCGCGCATGCGCCGGCAACTCTGTATAGGCCGGAAACCGCTGTGCGCGTGCGTTGGGACATGAATCCACCGACCCCATGGCGTATGCCCTCGCTGCCGAATCCGCCTCCGGGGGCGATCATCGATTACTATCTGGCAAGCAATGTCCGTGGGCCGGTGACGCTGGATATCCTGGACTCGAGTGGCAGGCTAGTGCGGGACTTCTCGAGTGCTGATCCCGAGAAGCCGCTCGATCCGGCCAAGCTGGATGTGCCGGACTGGTGGCCGCGTCCGCCGATGAATCTCTCGACTGAAGCGGGCATGCATCGGTTCGTGTGGGGCATGCACTATCAGCCTGTACCGGGGGCGCTGCAGTTCCTGGACGCCAATCAAGCGGTCAGGCACGACACGCCTGTCGCCCCGAGCTCGCCTTGGGTTATGCCGGGTGACTACACGGTGAGGCTGACCGTGGACGGCCGCAGCTACACGAAGCCGTTGACAGTCATGATGGACCCACGGGTGCATACACCGGAGGCTGCGCTTCAGCAGCAGTTCGATGCTTCGATGCAGGCCTACCACGAAGCGATTGCGGCAAACGCGGCGCTTGTGCAGGTGCGGGATCTTGAGAAGCAGATTGCCGCGCGCAAACCTACGGCGAAACTAACGTCTTATCGAAAGCGGCTGGAGGAACTGTCGGGCCCCGAGCTGACTTCTCCGTACGCACTTTTCTTCCATCACGGCCCACCGACCCTTGGCAGCATCGGGCTCTCCTTGCAGATGCTCATGCGGCGGATGCAGGGGGCCGACAGAGCACCGACAGCCGCCGACATCGAGGCGCTCGACCAGATCAGTTCCGAGTACCAGTCCCTGATGAGGCGTTGGAAGAAGCTCAAGAGCCAACCGTTTGCCGATAACCGCTCGCTGAAGAATCTGAGGGACCCCTCGCGGGAATTGGCCAAGGCGGTAGCATCGACCCGCTAGAATGAGGCGTCGGATGCCGGCCTTCGAGAGGCACGAGCCCAAACGGCGGCGCACTGATACAGGCGCAGATGGCGCGAGCTCGGCCGCAATCCGGCGACCCTCACGAAGACCAGTCTTGCGCCGGTGATGTGAGCGGTCGAAGCGCTGCCGCAACAAGTGGCTGCATGCCGACGGCGGGGCATCAGAGCGCGTCGATACACTCTTCGGTCAGTTTCGAAAGAGACTGCTCAACCGGGAGCGCTCCCATCTCACGAAAGACCCTGCGGCTCCGGGTGCGGGCAGCAGGAAATTGCCGCGCGGCACTCGCCGCCCATGGGAAAGCAAGCCTTCTGTGGAGAAATTCGGCCAGACGGACGACCGGGATTGCGGTGCGGGTGCGAGCAGCTAGTCCAGGGCCTTTTTCCGCCAGGTACGAAGGCGTTCGACGAGCTGTAATACTTCCTCGAGCGGCTGAAAACCCGCGTGCCGATGACTCGATTCGTTCCTGCTAGATTTATAATAAAATCAACACGATACTGGCGAATTCGGTCTCCGTCTACCTGTAAACACGAAGCGCATCTGGTGCGTCGAGGCCCGTGGCGTGAGCGGCACAGCGAAGGCCGCGAGCCGCTGACGCACCCGATCGGGATTGGGGTAAATTGGACATAAGTCATTGTTTTTATTGGCTCCAGAGGAGAGGGTTCGCGACTAACCCGGTGTGCCCGCCGGACTGGAATGCGCCTTCTGTTTTCGGCCTCCACGCCTCACAACGCGGACACGACACGATTGAATTTCTGAAGCGATATCTATACCATCCCGGCCCCTTCTGCCCTCGAGTCCCGGATCTACCCGCATTGGGCATGGGATCGAGGAGGGCGCTGCTCTCTTCAGCGCAGATCATTTTGGATACATGAGCCGGGCCCGCACGCCCGGCTGTTCGACAGTGTGAACCGAAGATTCGTAACGGAAACTTGCCATGGCCCGCACGACCGCTCTTTCTGATATCCGCAACATCGGCATCATCGCGCATGTCGATGCCGGCAAAACGACGACGACCGAGCGCATCCTGTATTACACCGGGCGCAAGCACACGATCATCGACATCCATGACACCAAGGATCTGAAGACGTCGACGACGACGGATTACCTCGAGCAGGAACAGAAACGCGGCATTACGATTCAGAGCGCCGCGGTCTCCTGCTTCTGGCGCGGGAAAAAGATCAACCTGATCGATACCCCCGGGCACGTCGACTTCACCATCGAGGTGAATCGCTCGCTGCGCGTGCTGGACGGCGCCGTGGTGGTGTTCGACGGTGTCGCCGGTGTAGAGCCGCAGTCTGAAACAAACTGGCGTCTTGCGGACAACTATGATGTGCCGCGCGTTTGCTACGTCAACAAAATGGACCGCAGCGGCGCCAGCTTCACGCGATGTGTGGACATGATCAGGAAACGCCTCGGCGCGCGCCCGCTGCCGGTGCAGATCCCGATCGGCTCTGAAGACAACTTCAAGGGCATGGTCGACCTCGTCGAGATGAAGGCGCTGGTTTGGGAGTCGGACGACAAGGATGCCGAGTGGAAAACGCTCGAAGTGACGCCGGATCTCGCCGACAAACTCGACATCCACGTCCCGACGGATCGCAAGATTCTGGCGGATGTGGAGAGGTACCGTACGGAGCTCGTCGACACGTGTCTTGAGATGGACGACGACGCCATGCACAAGTACCTCGAGGACGGTCACGCGCCTTCGGCGGACCTGCTGCGCAAGTGTCTGCGTAAAGGCACTGTGACGGGTGCGTTCACCCCCGTGTTGTGCGGCTCTTCATACAAGAACAAGGGTGTGCAGCAGGTGCTGGATGCCGTTGTTGACTACATGCCGGCGCCCACGGACGTCCCGGCCATCAAGACGCTGGACGAAGATGGCAACGTCATCGGCGAACGCAAGTGCTCGGATGACGAGCCGTTCAGCGGCCTGGCGTTCAAGGTGATCAACGATGCGTACGGCGCTCTGACGTTCGTGCGCGTGTACTCTGGCGTGCTGACCAGGGGTGCCTCCATTCAGAACACGACGCGCGGCAAGCGCGAAAAGATCGGCCGCATGGTCGAGATGTTCGCCAAGGAAGCGAATGCGATCGAAGAGGCGCGGGCCGGCGACATCATCGCGCTCGTCTCCATGCAGGAAACGGAAACCGGCGACACGCTCTGTGATGCCGCCAAGCCGGTGATCCTCGAGCGCATGCGCTTCCCGGATCCTGTGATCAGCGTGTCCGTGCAACCGAAGGTCAAGGGCGACCAGGAGAAGTTCAGCGCAGCGCTCGCGAAGATGGTGCGCGCCGATCCTTCGCTCCATCTGGAGACGGATCGAGAAACAGGTCAGACGATCCTGCGCGGCATGGGCGAGCTGCACCTCGAAGTGACGCTCGACCGCATGCGAACGGAATTTAACGTCGAAGGCACCATGGGCGAGCCTCAGGTCGCCTACCGCGAGACCATTACGCGCAAGGTCGACGAGCAGTACGTGCATAAGAAGCAGACTGGCGGCTCCGGTCAGTTCGCCGAAGTATGGATCACGTTCGAGCCGCTCGAGCGCAGCAAGGGTTTCGAATTCGTCGACGCGACCTCGGGCGGCTCGGTGCCGCGCGAGTACGTGCCGTCGGTGGAGAAGGGGCTCAAGCTCCAGAAGGAAGATGGCGTACTGGCACACTTCCCGACTGTGGATTTCCGTGCCACGTTGACGGACGGGAGCTACCATGATGTCGACTCGAATGCGCTGACATTCGAAATCGCGGCCAAGGCATGCTTCCGCGAAGCCATGCGCAAGGCTGCCCCCATCCTGCTCGAGCCAGTGATGAAGGTCGAGACGGTGACGCCGGGCGAGTATCTGGGCGATGTCATCGGTGATCTGAACCGCCGCCGCGGCATGATTCAGGACCAGCTCGAGCGCGGCGCCAACATCGCAGTAGTGGCCATCGTGCCGCTGTCGGAAATGTTCGGATACATCGGCCAGCTACGCTCGATGACCAGCGGCCGCGCCTCGTACACCATGGAGTTCTCGCACTACGAGCCGGTGCCGAAGAATGTGGCGGACGATGTGATCGCCGCAGTCACTGAGACGAAGGCAGCCGCGAACGCCTGAGGGCGGCAGATCCGGCCGCGTGACCTCTGGTGGAACCGCCTTGCAAGCGCGGTCGGAATTCTCGTTCCGATCCGTGCCGCTTCGTTGTCTCGACGAAGGAGAAGGCCGCTGAAGCACGCAAGTGCAGAGGGCCTCGTCCGCATCGAAGACGGTGTTTCATTTCTGGACACGTGCCGGCACGTCGTGACCGGTCACGACCCCGGCGATCTGCGAGTAACGAACGCACGGCCGAAGTGCGCATTCTTCGGGGAGTTCGTGCGCGGCCATCAACAGCAGATCGATAGCACGTCGCTTGCGGGAGGACTGCTGTGGTTCACCACTCCTCAGCATGAGGAGTCTGAGCGGCCCAACGAGACTCTGTGGTATCAGGATCGAGCACATCTGCCGCATCCGGATCTGAACGCGCTCGGACTTTGTGTTCCGCCCTGGGTCGCCGGAGCCAGTGCCTGAACAATATCGTTGAATAGGACCATTGGGCCCTGGCGGGCGCCCAACTTCCCCCAGTCGGGGCCGCTTGAAAATCCCCCACCCCTGAACTGAGGGGGGCGCCGGTCGGCGCCCGGGGCTCGACGGCGGCGGACGTTACGCTGCTCCCTTTTGCACGGGGGGCGGGAGTGAACGTCTTGAAGCCGCATTTACGGATTACGGTGCAGACGCTGCTCGGCCGCGGGACCGGCCAGCGCGAGATCGAGCGCATGACCGGGGTGGATCGCAAGACGATCCGCCGGATCGGCCGCGAACTGGCCGGCACCGGGGCAAATTCCCCCGGGGTGGCCACCGGCTCGGACGGCCGCGAGAGCGGGATTTTCGGGGATCAAAATCCCCCACCACCCCGGCCACCGGCTCGGGTGCCGAAGCTCGCCCGCTCGGCCTGCGAGGTGCACCGCGCCTGGATCGAGGTGCAAGTCCAGCTCGGGCGCAACGCCCAGGCGATCTACCAGGACCTGGTGGAGCGGTTCGGGTTCACCCATCGGTACAACTCGGTCAAGCGCTTCGTGCGCACGCTGCGGCGCCGTGACCCGGAGCGCTTCGATGTTCTGGAGAGCGACCCCGGGGAGGAGGCTCAGGTCGATCTCGGGCTCGGTGCCCCGACGCGGTATCGCACCGGCAAGTACCGCCGGCCACTGCTGTTCGTGCTGACACTGAAGTACTCCGGCAAGGCGTTCCGGAAAGTCGTGTGGAAGTGCGACCAGCAGATGTGGGCGCGACTGCACGAGGAGGCGTTCCGGGCCCTCAGCGGGGTGACCACGTATGTCGTCCTGGACAATCTCAAGCAGGGCGTGATCAAGCCCGACCTGTACGAGCCGCAGTTGAACCCGGTGTACGCCGCGATGCTCGCCCACCACGGGGCCGTGGCCGACGTGGCGCGGATCGAGGACCCCGATCGAAAGGGTGCGGTCGAAAAAGCAATCCAACACACCCAGGACACCGCGCTCAAAGGCAGGCGCTTCGAATCGATCGAGGAGCAGAACGCGTGGCTCTCGCACTGGGAGGAGCGCTGGGCGGCCCCGCGCATCCACGGCCGCAAGAAGCGCCAGGTGCTCGCGATGTACCTGGAAGAGAAGCCCTTCCTCAAACCCATGCCGCTCGAGCCGTTCCGCTGCTTCCGCCAGGAGAAGCGCACCGTGGACGACTCCGGGCTGATCCCGGTGGACGCCTCGCACTATGCGGCGCTGCCCGCCGCGCCGCACTGCGAGGTCATGGTGCGCATCTACGAGCGCGAGATCGAGATCTTCGACCTCGAGGGCCAGCTGCTGCGCCGCCACGACAAAAGCGAGACCAAGGGCGCCTACAAGCTCCTTCCGGAAGACCGGATCTTCAATCCCTCGCGAGAGACCGCCTGCCTGATCGGCAAGGTACACAAGATCGGTCCGCACTGCGCGCAGCTGGCGCGGGAGATCTTCTCCCGCCTCGGCCGCCCCGGGCAGAAGGCGATTTACGCCCTGTCCAACCTCGCCCGCCATCACGACGTCGCCGACATCGAGAAGGCGTGCGAGAAGGTGCTCTCGCTCCCCCAGCCCTCCTACCAAGCCCTCAAGCGCATCCTCGCGGTGAGCGCCGCGGCCAAAGAGGCGGGCGCTGCCGCCGACAAGGAGAAGCTCCGCCAGGAAGGCGAGCACATCCGCCAGGTCGAGGACTACCAGCGCTTCTTCGATCAGCACACCGGGCAGCTGTCGCTCCTGCCACCCGATCCTTCTGTCCCACAACCACAGGAACCACCACGATGAGCATGTCGATCCCGGAACTGCACCGCGCGCTGCGCAGCCTTCGTCTCTCAGGGATGATCGCCACCCTCGATGCGCGTGCCATGCAAGTCTCCCAACACGAGATGAACTTCCTCGAGGGCCTCTCCTGGCTCGTGCAGGACGAGCTCGATCGGCGCCGTTCGCGGCTGCTGGATCGGCGCTTCAGCACCTCCGGACTGCCGGAGCGCAAGGATCTGAACGCCTTCGACTGGGCGTATAACCCCAAGGTGCCCAAGCGCGAGGTCCTCGACCTTGCGACCCTGAAGTTCATCGAGGCCAAGGAGGGAGCCCTGATGATCGGCCAGCCCGGCACCGGCAAAAGCCACTGCGCCAAGGCCATCGCGCAGTTGGCCGTGCAGCGCGGCTACAAGGTCTTCTACCGCGAGGCGCACGTGCTGGTCCAGGAGATCCACGAAGCCCGCGAGTTCGGCGAGCTGCGCAAATACCGCACGCAGATCAACGCCGCGGACCTGATGGTCATCGACGACCTCTTCTTGCGGAAACTCCCCGCCACCGCTGGCGACGAGCTCGCCGAGGTGCTCATGAGCCGCTACGAGAAATCCTCCGTGGTCCTCACCTCGAACCGATCGGTGGACGACTGGGGAAAGCTCCTCGGCGACGTCGTCGTGGCGGCGCCGCTGCTCGATCGCATCATGCACCACGGTCATATGCTGAGGTTCGAAGGCAAGAGCTGGCGCCTGCGGGAGGCCGCCGAGCGTCTTGCCAAGCGGGCCGCTACCGCGTGATCATCACTCGTCCGCCGCCGTCAGGTGGAGGATTTTGACCCGGCCACGGGTGGGGGAAGTTGCGGTGGCCGCCGGGGCATTGGGCGATCAAGAGACGCCGCCGGCTCAGGATGGGTTTCGAATCCGATCGGACGGTGGCGGTGACGCTTGCGGTTTGGAACCCGCACATCGGCTCCGCAAGCGCCAGTGCAAATTTAGACATCATGGCCCGCCATGAGAGGGCGGGTTAGCAATAAGATTTTCAAGAGGTCTGCCTCCCGCAGTACCGTGGGTTGCGCACTTTCGTGCGCCGAGCCACATGTAGAGCGCCACAAGGGCGTCA
>JAJYLP010000104.1 GCA_021787615.1 Pseudomonadota bacterium | reverse complement strand
AAACATCGCCACCATTGCAGGCATTCAAGGTGGCGGAAGTGTCTCCAGTTTTGGAATCCAGGGCGGTGGCGCCGCATCGAGTCTCGGCATCCAAGGCGGCGGTAGTGCTTCCATCAAGACCATGGGCATCCAGGGCGGCGGTCACGCGTCGAGCTTAGGTATCCAGGGTGGCGGTCACGCGTCGAGCTTCGGCATCCAGGGCGGTGGCGCCGCATCGAGTCTCGGCATCCAAGGCGGTGGTAGTGCTTCCATCAAGACCATGGGCATCCAGGGCGGTGGGAAGAAATGAGCCCCGCCTCGGGTATCGTTGGAACTGGCTAGCTGTAGAATAACCAACGCCGGCATTTCCTTTCCGGAAATCCCGGCGTTCTTGCATCTTGAGTCAAGTCAGCGGGTGATTTCGTCCCGCAGCGCCTTGCGCAATATCTTCCCCACGTTGCTCTTCGGCAGCTCCTTGCGGAAATAGACGTGCCTCGGCACTTTGTAGGCTGCGAGGGACTTGCGGCAGTACCCGATGATGTCTTCGGCGGTGACCGAGGCATCCTTCAACACGACGAACAGCGCGACAACCTCGCCGGAATGCTCATCGGGCTGAGCAATTGCAGCGGCCTCGAGGACTCCGGGGTGCGTGGCGACGATTTCCTCGACCTCGTTGGGGTAAACGTTGAATCCTGACACCAGGATCATGTCTTTCTTGCGGTCCTGCAGGTACACGAATCCCTTCTGATCGATGTAACCGATGTCACCGGTGCGCAGCCATCCGTCCGGCAAAAGCACCTTGGCGGTTTCGTCCGGCCGGTTCCAGTAGCCGCGCATCACCTGCGGCCCGCGCACGCACACCTCGCCGGACTCGCCGACCGGCAGGTCCTTGCCCGCGTCGTCCTTGACGGTCACCTCTGTCGAGGGAATCGGTAGACCCACCGAGCCGTTGAAGTCGTCATTGATGGGGTTGATGGACACCGCAGGGGATGTCTCGGTGAGCCCCCAGGCCTGACTCAGTGTCTTGCCGGTGACTTCCTTCCAGCGCTGGGCGACGGCGGCCTGCACCGCCATGCCGCCACCCAAGGTGATTTTCAGGTGGCTGAAGTCGACCTCGGCGAAGCCGGGTGTGTGCAGCAGGGCGTTGAACAGCGTGTTGACGCCGCTGAAGAATTCGAACGGATGGCGCTTCATTTCCGCCACCAGCGATGGGAAGTCGCGCGCATTGATGATGAGGACGTTCTTCCATCCCAGGTAGGCGAACAGCAGGCAGTTCGCCGTCAGCGCGAACACGTGATAGAGCGGGATGGCGGTGATCAGCGTGCCGGGCTCGCCCGTGAACTGCCCGTCGATCCAGGCCAGCGCCTGCAGGAGATTGGCGCAGAGATTGCCGTGGCTGAGCATGGCGCCTTTGGCGACACCGGTCGTGCCGCCGGTGTACTGCAGAAAGGCCAGATCGTCGCCGCTCAGCGGCTCGGGGCGCCAGCGCAGGTCGCGGCCGGCGCGCAGCGCGGCGCGCAGCGACATCGCCTGCGGTATGTGCCACGGCGGCACCTGCTTGCGGCGATGCCGGACGACATAGTTGACGATCCAGGACTTTGGCGCCGGCAGTAAATCCCCGACCGCGGTGACCAGAACGTGCTTGAGCCGGCTGTGCGGCGCGACTTCCTGCACGACGTGAGCGAAGTTTTCCAGCACCACGATCGCCAGCGCGCCGGAGTCCTCGAGCTGATGCGCCAGCTCGCGCGCCGTATAGAGCGGATTGGTGTTGACGACCACGAGCCCGGCGCGCAGCGCCCCGAACAGGACGACCGGATACTGCAGACAGTTCGGCAGCATGATGGCGATGCGATCACCCTTGCCGAGGCCCACGGACTGCAGCCAGGCCGCGAATGCACGGGTCAGCTCATCGAGCTCCCCGTAGCGAATCGTGGTCCGGAACTGCTCATAGGCCGGCAGCTCGCGATAGGCGGTGCAGGCGTGATCCAGGAGTTCCCCGAGCGAACTCAGCCGCTTCGGATCGATCTCGGCCGGCACCCCCGGAGGATAGGACTTCAGCCAGATTCGGTTCATCGCGACGCCCCTTCTCATCTGTCTCAGGCGGTCTCGCCGCCTCTGCAGGGCGGTTGCGCGCCCGTGAGCGGGGCAGTGTAACGTGCGGCACCGGCCTGCGGAATCGGCCGCGGACGGCACGCTGGGCGCGGGTTTCCCTGTGCGGCAACTCACGGAAACCCGGACCCACGACCCGTATGCTGCGCGCGATGACCGACGGGCCCGCCCGTGCGCAGGGCGAACACGAGCGCTGCAATCGAGCGGACCACCCACCGGTCCGCCTCGCCGTGGAGAGCGTCTTTTGGGAAAATCGCCACAATCCACCTCATCCGGCATGCCGGGGCATGAGCCGACCGACCGCGACATGCTGGAGCAGACTGTCTCGCTTGACGGTCCGGTGCCCGGCCGCCGCGAGTCCTATGGCCTCGATCCGACTCCCATTCCTGAGGCCTGGATCGTTGAGGGCGATCCGCGCGCCCGCGAGAAATCGCTGGCACAGAGCACCGATGGCGCGGCCTCGGTGCACATGTGGGACTGCACCAGCGGGCGCTTCCAATGGGAATACCTTGCGGAAGAGATCGTTCACGTGCTGCAGGGGTGCGCGATCATCGAGATCGCCGGTGTGAGCAAGCGCCTGCAGGCCGGCGAAACCCACGTGTTTCCAGCCGGCTCGCGCTTCCGCTGGACGGTGCCCGACTATGTGCGGACAGTGGTGTTCCGGCTGCGCCCCCCGGCGGGCGGCCCTCTCGGGCGCCGCCTGCAGGCGGCGCTCGGCCCGTCGTGGCGGAACCGGCGCAACCGTCCCGGCTGACCCGGCCGCAGCTGGCCCTTATTCCGCCGCGCTGCGCTGCAGGGGGCCGTTGCCGAGGAAAATCTCGATCTTGTCCCGATAGGTGCGCGAGAGCTTCAGCTCCTGCCCGCCATCGAGGGTCAGAAAGTACTCGCCGTTCATGTGCGCGCGCAGACTCTTGACGTAGCGCAGATTGACGATGGTGGAGCGGTGCACCCGCTGAAACATCCGCGGATCGAGCACTTCCTCCAGCTCCTTCATCGTGCCGCGCAGGATGTGCGTATCGCCTTCCGCGTGCACGCACATGTAATCGCCCGCCGCATCGATCCACTGAATCGAGGCGACCGGCACGCGCGCGGTGTGCCTTCCCTGGCGGATCGGCAGGATGTGCGGATGACCGGACCCGATGGCATTGCTGCCGTGCTCGAGGATCGTCTCGAGCTCAAGCTCACCCGAGCCGGTGATCTCGGCCACGACCTCCATCAGCTTGTCGCGCTGATCGACCGCGTGGCGCGCCTGCAGATTCTGCCGAACCCGCTCGAGGGCCATCTCGACGCGGCGCTCATCCAGGGGCTTAAGCAGGTAGTCCACGGCGTGCGCCTCGAATGCGCGCAGCGCGTACTGATCGAAGGCCGTGACGAAGACCACCAGCGGCGTGCTCTCCTTCGGCAGGCGCGCGAGCACTTCGAATCCGGACAGCATGGGCATCTGGATGTCCAGAAACACCACATCAGGCCGCTCCCGCTGGATCAAGGCGACCGCATCGCGGCCGTTACCGCACTCGGCGATCACTTCGAAATCCGGCGTGTTGCGCAGCAACCGCTCGATGCCACGCCTCGAGAGCGCCTCGTCGTCGACGATGACGGTCTTGATCTTCATGAGTCGTTTGCACCGCGCGCCGCTTCAGAGGCGCCGGCACGCCGGCAAGCTTACCCTATCCGGGCGCTTGCAGGCGCTGCGCGTCAATCGGCCGTCGTGGCCTGCAGGCGCGCGATCGGCAGCGGCCGCGCCAGAATCGATCCCTGCCCGAAATCGCACCCGACGGCCGTGAGCCAGCGCAGCACCTGCTGCGTTTCGATCCCCTGCGCAGCGCAATGGATGCCGAGCACCTTGACCGCCTGAACGATCGCCACCACCGTGGCCTGCGCGAGCTTGTCGCGCAGCGCGGCGGTGCTCAGGCGCGCATCGATCTTCACCAGCCGTACCGCCTTGGAGCGCAGCAGCGGCACCACCGCCGAGTCGAATGAGAATCCGTCGATCACCACGAAGCAGCCGAGGCGCTCGCAGCCGCTGATGAACCGCTCCACAGACGCGCGCCGCTGGGTGCACAGCGGCTCGGCGATCTCGAAGCCGACGCTGTCCGGTGAGATACCGCCGCGGCTGAAGGCAGCGGCGAGCTGGCGCAGGAACTGCTCGTCCTCGAGCGTCGCAATGGACAGATTCAGCGTGAAACAGGTGGGTTCCAGCGTCCAGTCCGGCCGGTGACCGGCCATCCACGCGAGCAGCCCCTCCATCGCCAAGGAGTCGAGCACGGCCGGGTCACGGTTCTGGCGCGCAGTCCCACGGGGCAGCACTTCGAAGCGGCGCATCCGGCCGCCGCTGCGCAGTTTGACGAAGGGCAGCACCTCGAGCGTCACGGTGTCGGCGGCGCTCGCCGCAGTGGCCTCGGCGGGCTGCACCGCCGGTGGTGGCGGCTGCACCGCCGGCGGTGGCGGCTGCAGCACCGGCGGCGCGGGGATGGGCGGCACCGTGCTGGCCGCCGGAGCCGCCGGCGCGCTCGCTCCGGTGGTGGACTCGAGCTCGAGCGACAGCTCGCCGCGCTCGAGAATCTCATTGACCGCCGCCGGCGCCAGATCGCGCCCGCCCTCGCGGCGCGCCGGCCGGCCCGCCCCTTCAGGCGGCGGGCCGTCATCCGCGAGAGTGAGCACCAGGCTCGTAGGGTCGTGATCGATGCGCCGCAGCGCGGCCGGCCGAACCACGGCGGTGAGTTCGCGCACCAGCGCGTGCACCGCCGCATTGGCGATCCGGGACAGCAAGCCCTCGCCCGTCGCCTTGGTATCGGCGAGCACCATCACCAGGCCGGTCAATGCCGCCTGCGGAGGCCGCACTGCGAGGAACACCGCGACGCGCCCGTCTTCCACGCGCTGCTCGAAGCTCTCGCTCATCTGCCCGGCACCGAACTGGTCCAGGGCATCGACCACTAGTGCATGCTCGTCGGGGCCGAGCGCGCCTTCGCTCAGCCACAGCACGTTGCATTGATTGTCGTAGATCGAAACCGAGTGCAGGCGCAGCGGCGGCAGCGCATCGCACAGACGCCGTCCGATCGATTCGACGCTCTGCGGCAGATCGGTATCGGCGGAGCTGATGTCCCCGGAGCGGGCGGTGTGCAGCGCCGCCGAGTGCATGACTTTTCCCATGGCAGAGCGAAAACGAGACTTTGTGTATTCGACGTAGTCAAAGAGTGACAGCATGTGACGCGCTGCGCCGTGAACTCCCTCGCGTTCCGCCGGACGTTTCGGTCCGGCGAATGCACTTGGCATGAAGTTTTTCATAACGGCTTGTCATATTCAGGCGCGGCGCACGCGGCGGAAGCGGAAGGTTTGACATATGCGCTGCTGCGCCGCGCGCTGCGCGCCAGCGTGGCGCCGGCTCGCGCACTGCGCGCCGCGGGGGGCATCCGCGGCTCACCCGACGCCCCGCGGCTCGCCCGGGAAGGCGCGCCGTGCACGGTGCGGGCCGCCGCATCCTACCGGCGGGAAGGAACGTTACTCCTGAGTAGGATAAGGCGGGAAAACGGTTAAACTACCTGGATCAATCGCCATCCGCGGAGATCGACCATGTATCGCGCGCCGCTGAGAGAGCTGCGTTTCGTGCTCGAGGAGCTGCTGGGGACCGGCGCGCTCAGCGCCTGTCCGGCCTATGCCGATTATTCCGACGAACTGGGCGCCTCGATTCTCGAGGAAGCCGGTCGCTTCGCCGAATCGGTGCTCGAGCCGCTGAACCGCCCGGGCGACCGCGAAGGGGCGCGCTGGAGCCCTGAGGGGGTGCGCACGCCCAAGGGCTTCAAGGAGGCCTACCGGCAGTTCGCAGAGGGCGGCTGGCCGCAGCTCGGCGCCGATCCGCGCTTCGGCGGGCAGCGGGTGCCGCAGGCCCTCAATGGCGCCGTGCAGGAGATTCTGGCGTCGGCAAACCTCGCGTTCAAGCTCTGCCCCATGCTGACCCACGGGGCGGTGCACGCGCTGACGCTGAGCGCCTCCGAGGCGCAGCAGCAGCTCTACCTGCCCAGGATGGTGAGCGGCGAGTGGACCGGCACGATGGTCCTCACCGAGCCGCAGGCCGGCTCGGATCTGGGGCAGATCCGCACCCGCGCACTGCCCGAGGGCGATCACTACCGGATCTTCGGGCAGAAGATTTTCATCACCTGGGGCGAGCAGGACTTCACCGAGAACACGATCCACATGGTGCTCGCGCGCATCGAAGGGGCTGCGGCGGGCGTCAGGGGCATCTCGCTGTTCATCGTGCCGAAGGTGCTGGTGGGCGCCGACGGCACGCTCGGCGAGCGCAACGAGGTGCGCTGTGTGTCCATCGAGCACAAGCTCGGCATTCATGCCAGCCCGACCTGCGTGATGGAATACGGCCGGGACAAGGGCGCGGTCGGCTACCTGGTGGGCGAGGTGAACCACGGCCTGGAATACATGTTCGTGATGATGAACACAGCGCGGCTCGCCGTCGGCATCGAAGGCTACGCCGTGGGCGAGCGTGCGTTCCAGCAGGCGGCTGAATACGCGCGCACGCGGCTGCAGGGCAAGCCGCCGGGCGCCGAAGGCCACTCACCCGCGCCCATCATCCAGCATCCGGACGTGCGGCGGATGCTGCTCACCATGAAAAGCTGCACCGAGGCCTCGCGGGCGCTGGCCCTGTATGCCGGATCCCAGCTCGATCTCGGCGCGCACCATGTCGACGAGACGGTGCGCCGTGCCGCCCAGGCCCGCGGGGAGCTGCTCATCCCGATCGTCAAGGCGTGGTGCACCGAGACCGGCAACGAGACGGCGGCGATCGGCATGCAGGTGCACGGCGGCATGGGCTACGTGGAGGAAACCGGCGCGGCGCAGTACGTGCGCGATGTGCGCATCACGACGATCTACGAGGGAACGACCGGCATCCAGTCGAACGACCTGATCGGGCGCAAGCTCGCCCGGGACCGCGGCGCGGCAATGATCGCGCTACTCACCGACATGAGTCGGGAGCTGCGCGCGCTTGAGACGACGGACGGCACCGTGGCCCAGACTCGCGATGCGGCGGCGCAGGCGGTGACGGTGCTCGAACATGCGACGCGTTCGCTGCTCGGGGGCATGGCCGCGAACCCCGCGGGCAGTCTCGCGGTGTCGGTTCCCTACCTGAAGATGTGCGGTGTGGTGATCGGAGGCTGGCTGCTCGCCAAGTCCGCGGCGCTCGCGGCCGCGGGCCTCGGCGCAGCGGACGAGGCGTTCTATCGGTCGAAGATCCGCAGCACGCACTTTTACGCCAAGCAGATCCTGCCGCAGGCGCTCGGGCTGGCCCAGGTGGTCGAGGACGGCGCAGAAAGCGTGCTGGGGACGGGACCGGAAGACATCTGAGATCGACCGCGAGCAGGGGTCCCGTTCGCACGTCCGTCCCCATACACGATGCGTCATATGCGGGAGTTGGACCCCCAGACTCGCAGCGCAGAGCGCACATTTATGACGCGGATTCCACCAGGGCTCAAGGTGCAGCGCCCTCATGTTTGGTTCGCGCGCGGGGCGACAATCGGGCCGGTAGCGATGTCGATTTGGCGCTGATCTTCGCGCACAGACATGAGTGGACAGCTCTCGACCCATTGGCTGCAGTGGCGTTCGACGTCTTGATGGAGACCGGGATCCGTGTGCAGCCGGCGCCGATCAACGCGCGGGATTGGAACCACCCGGAACGAGCGCCAGGCCCTCGGTTAGCGTGTTGATTTTGGCACATAAAGTAAGCTATTACCCCCTATAAGTCATGTACTTACGGGGATTTCTTGTGGCGGAGAATGTGAGCGAGGCGGGGAAAGCCCTAGTCCCAGCGGCGCCGCGGCGCAAACGCCTCTCCAGGGGTGGTTTGCGTGTACCTCCGCCCCACGCCGGTATGAAGGTCAACTTTTGCAAGACGGTTCGGTGCGAGAACTCCCTTGTTCCACCGAATCCGGTCCGACCGTACCGCAAGAGTGGTGCGCCGCGGCAGCCTGGGGATTACACGATGGGCTCGTCGGGGGATCGGATTGCAAAGCTTGAGTGCGAATTCTGCGGCGAGCATTCACCAGTTCGAAGCAACCTCGCGGTCGTGGAAGAACTCGCGCGCCAGTCCCGATATCTATGGTCAGACCCAAAGGATGATCCATCGTGCCCGAACCCGACGTGTGAGTTGCACAGCGTGCCGCTCTCGAAAGGCAGGGGCGCGGATGTGAGATTTGGTCAGACTCCGGCCGGGACTCAGAGATTCCGTTGCAAGAAGTGCGGTGGCACATTCACAGGTAAGGCGCCACCCGGTGCCTGGCAACGAAAGCCTCTGAAGAACCGTGACGTTTTTCTGCTCATAGTCAACAAGGTGCCGATTTCTCGCATTCTCGAGACAACCGGTATCGGATTTGACACGTTCTATCGGAAACTTCATTTCATCCATCGGCAGTGCCAGGCATTCGCTGGCAGCCGAGAGCGGCGCTTGCTCGAGGGACGCCTCGATCTGCCCAAGATGTACCTGTGCACGGACCGGCAGTCCTACATCGTCAATTGGAGCGGAAGGCGTGATCGACGGACGGTGCAGATGAACGCCATCGGCACGGCGGATCTGCAGACAGGCTATGTTTTTGGGATGCAGCTCAATTTTGACGAGCGCGTGCAAGAGGAAAAGATCGAGGTCGATGCCACGGCGATCCGAGATACCGTACTCAGCGCTCCCGATCGGAAGTACGCGCGCCTCTGGCTGCGGCAGGACTATGCCGAGGCGGTGCAAAACGCCAAGCTTCGAGATGAAACGGAAAAAAAGTGAAAGCGCGGCTTGACTCCGAGGAGATGGACCCGCTCCTTAAGCTCGTCGGCTTACGCTACGCGGATGCCTTCGTTCGGGATGACATTGAGCAGTCCGACTACAAGAACCGAGACGTCGCTCTCCCGAAATACGGCATGCTCGTGCACGAGCAGTACACGATGTACAGTCACTTGCTGCTGCTCGCGCAGCTCACGAAATCCGCACCGAAGGTACGACTGTTCATGGATCAGGACCCGGGCATGCGCACTGCGGCAATCAGTGCGTTCGGCGAGCGAGTCAAGGCACGGGCCGCCGATGTCTTTTTCGTACGCGTCGCCAAGGACGCCAATGCGTACCAAAAGCGCAACGCGGTCGCCGCGGCTCAGAAGGCGCGTCTTCACGTGATGACCAAGTACGGTTTGCCGGACGAGCGGGCTGCCGCGGTTCAGATCATGAAACAGCAGCTCAAGAAGGCGGTGAAGATCACGCGTTGGAACGATCGCTGGGTGCTCCGCCCATGGCCCATCGCCGCGGAACCTTCGAAGTATGTGTGCTGGTTGACTGATGACGGCGACTACGATGAAGATCATGTGGCGCGGCTGCATCTGCTCGCAACGCTACATCCGATAGACCGCTTCTTCATGCAGACGCGAAGGCGAGTGAGCCGGGCGGAGCGTGCTGTGGTCAGTGTCCGGCAACAGCGCCGTATGTGGAACGGCTATGGCGCGTACAACCCGCGGTCCTGCAACGGTATCTCGAGATTTACCGGGCGTATTACAACTACTGTCTTGCCGGAAAGGACGGCAAGACCCCCTCCATGCGGATCGGGCTCGCAAAGAGTCTGCAGAAGCCGCAGGCGCTGCTTAACTTCCGATAAATCCAGATCGAAACCTTAGCAGTGACAAGCGCCTCTCGGCCAGGATCCGTCATCCACAGATCCTAGAGAGCAGTCGTTTGAACGACCACGTCACTCTGAGGTCAGCCGTTGAAGTCAGATAGCACGACCAGTCTCTGGCTGCTGTCGCTCCTTGACACACAAGTTGAAGCTTGGTATTTTGATGTTCCTCAAAGTACTAGGTGGCTATGAGAGACGACGTATTCCGAGCAATCGCAGACCCCCAGCGACGCAAGATACTGAAGCTCCTGCAGAAAGGCTCGATGTCCGCTGGACAGATCGCTGCGCAGTTCGACATCACCAAAGGCTCCCTGTCCTACCATTTCAACATCCTCAAGGGGGCGGGGCTGATTCGCTGCGAGCGCCACGCCCAGGAGCAGGTCTATTCCCTCAATACCTCGGTATTCGAGGAAATCGCGGCTATGCTTCTTGAATTGTTTCCGGCGCCTCGGTCGCTCACGCGGAAAGCATGAATAGCTTCGGTCGCTATTGGCTCGCAATGACTCTAGTGGCCGCCGCATTCGCGACCTCTGCAGTGCCCTATCCGAGACTTCCGGCAATCATTCCTACACATTGGAATGCCGCTGGCGTGATCAACAGTTGGATGCCGAAATCGCGCGGCGCGTTTCTTGCCCCTGTGGGGGCGCTGGTGACTGTCGCCTTCCTGATCCTCTTCGCGCCGATCCAAGTTCAGGAGGACGCCGACGACCTGAAGACCCGCTATTATCCGAGTATCGTTGCCGGTGTCGCAGCACTATGGTTCTTTGCTAACCTTTCGGTACTCACGTACGGCATGGGGTGGCACCACTCCATGTCTTCGGATCTGTCCATCGGAGTTGGTCTCTTGCTCGTTGTGCTTGGCAATAGTCTTAGCAAGTTCCCTCAGAACGGAGTGGTCGGTATTCGCACGCCGTGGACCCTGTCGGACAAGGAAGTTGGGTCCCGTACGCACCGGGTCGGTGGGTGGCTGGTCGTTATGGCGGGAGTGGTGATGGCCGCCACGGGCTTTGGTGGATTTGGAATGGCTCCTGGGCTGATTGCGATTGGCGCCGCCGTAGCCGTATCGGTCGCGTATTCCTACGTCATATGGCGCCGCATCAACAGGGGCCATGGCGACCCCTCCTGATTTGACTGCTTCCTACCATGGTGGCTGCTCGAATGCCCTGGTCACCAGCGTAGCAGACGTTTAGTTTCTCTCGCGCCGAGTGACGGCAGAGCGTCGGTCCCTGCCGGTTCCCACAAGAGCGTAGTCCAGGCCAAAAAGAATTCCCC
>JAJYLP010000103.1 GCA_021787615.1 Pseudomonadota bacterium | reverse complement strand
AACATTTGCGCGCCGCGCAATCCGCATGCGACGCCGCGGTCCTCGCCGCCGAGAGCGCGCGCCTCGATGCCGCGCCCTGGAGCGGCTCATCGAGGATCAGCGCCAACCGTGCCCTGGCGGCGGCGTGCGCCGACCGTGCGGTGTTGGGCTGGCTGCGCGGCGAGCGGCGCGGTGCGCGTGCGGATCTGGCCAAGGCGCAAGCGCTCGCGCCCCAGGCCGGATTCGTCCGGCGGAACGTCGCCGCCTTGAAATCACATCCGCTGCAGGCGCACGGCAGTTGACGGATCCGGGAGACGGGGCGGGCTCGTGCCCCCTCACGAGCGCGGCCCGTCTCCCGGAATCCACTGCACTTGCGCCCATCCGAACGGGTCCGGGAGACGGAACGATGGCTCGTACCCCTTCACGAGCGCGATCCGTCTCCCGGAATCCACACCGGCTGGGAGACACACAACAGGGAGTCCGGAAGCGAGGAAGCACGCGGGCCCGGGAGACGAAGCACCCATCCCCCCTCACGGCGGCGCTTCGTCTCCCGCCGCCCCCGGAACGAAGTCCGGGTCGGTGAGCCGCATCGGGACGATCGGCCCGAACTCGGCAAGCTGGCCGCCGATACGCGCGGCGTCGCCGATCACCACCAGGGTCATCTGGTCCGGCATCGGAAACGCCTCGGCGATCACGGCGCGCGCGGCGTGCGGGTCGACCTCGGCGAGCGCCGCCGGATAGTCGTCGATATAACCCGTGCCGAGCCCGAAGAACTCAATGTCGGCGAGCGCCGCGGCCCAATCGGCGGCCGTCTCCAGTCCGAGCGCATATTGGCCGAGGGTGTAGGCGCGCGCCGAGGCCAGCATCTCGGCGCTCACACCCTCACTGTGCAGGCGCTCGAGGGCCTGCAGCGCGAGCCGGATCGCCCGGGCGGTGCTGGCAGTCTCGACGAAGGAGCGGATGGAGAATTCCCCGGCAACGCTGCCGCGCGCGAAACCCGAGCGTGCCCCGTAGGAGAGGCCCGACTTGATGCGCAGCTCGGCATTGAGGAGCGAGGTGAACCGGCCGCCGAACAGCGTGTTGACCAAATCGAGCGCGGCGCGGCGGGGATACTTGCGGTCGACGCCGCCCGTGCCGATCCAGAAGTGAGACTGCGCCGCACCGGGTGCATCCACGAGCAGCACGCGCCGCCCGGTGCTCGGCACCGGCCGCGCCAGCGGCGCGCGACAGACGGCCCGCGGCCAGGATGCGAACGCACCGCGCACGGCCCGCTCGGCCCGATCGATATCGACATCCCCGGCCAGCACCAGAATCAGCCGGTCCGCGCCAAAGTGCGCGCGATAGTAGTGGCGCGCGTGGGCGTGGGTGACTTGTGTCAGGGAGGATTCGCTGCCATGCACCGGCCGCGCGTAAGGATGACCGGCGAAGAGCATCGCCCGGCCGTAGGCATCGATCAGCTCGGCGGGCTCGGAGTCCTTCACCGCCTTGATGAATTCGATCTGCCGCTCGCGCAGATGCTCGAACTCGCGCTCCTCCAGGCGCGGCGCGCGCAGCGTGTCGCTGAGCAGCTCGAGCATCAGTCCCTGGTCGCGCGCCAGGAACTGGCTGCGCACCGCGATTGCCTCCGGACCGGCGGCAGCGCCGAAACTGCCGCCGGCGCCTTCCACGGTTTCCGCGAAGGCATATGCGTCCCGCGCGCCCGCGCCCTTCTCCAGCAGCGCCGCCACCAGCGAGGCGGCCCCGGGGGGCGCCGGCGGGTCCACGGCGCTGCCGCCGCGCAACAGCACCTGGCAGGCGAGCAGCGGCACCTCCCGGCGCGGCAGCAGGATCAGCGTCGTCCCGTTGTCGAGAACCAGGCGTTCGTGCTCCGGCACTCGAACCATCAACGTTGGGCTCGCGCGCGCCGCCCGCCGCGAGCGAGGATGCCGACGGTACGACGGCTGGTTGCGAGGATGTCCTCGGCGACCGCACGCAGCTGCTCGCGCGTGACCGCCGTGAGGCGCCGCGGCGCTTCGAACAGGTCCGACCAGCGCCCATGGAACACCGCGTATTCGCCGAGCAGGTGCGCCTTGCCGTCGATGGTTGCGAGCCGCTTCCAGAAGCCGACGATCGCGAGATTGCGCGCTCGCTCGAGTTCGGCCTGCGTCACGCCCTCATCGATCACCCGCGCCAGTTCCGCATCGAGCGTGGCCAGGGCGTGCGCCGGGTCGGTATCCTGCGGCAGCGTCAGCGACAGCCACAGCAGCCCGGGATCGAAGCCTTCCTGCCAGTGGCCGCCGACTTCGATCGCCACGCGCCGCTCCTCGACGAGCGCGCGATGCAGACGCGAGGCATCCCCCTCCATCAGCACCGACATCAGCAGATGAATCGCGCTGGCGCGCTCGTCGGTGGCGCCAGGCGCCTTGTAGGCGCACTGCAGCACGGGCGTCTGCACCTTGCGCCGGATCGTCACGCGCCGCTCCCCGAGCTGCGGCGGTTCGCGCACGCGCACCGGTGCGGGCGGCGCCTGCGCTGCGATCGGCTCGAAGCAGCGTCGCGCCAGGCGCACGGCGGCGCGCGGATCGAGATCCCCGGCGAGCGTCAGCGTGAGATTGTTCGGCGCGTAATAGGTCGTGTAGAAGGCCTGCAGATCCTCCAGCCGCCAGGCCCGGATGTCCTCCGGCCAGCCGATGGTCGGGAACCGGTAAGGATGCGCGGTGAAGGCGGCCGACTGGACCCGTTCGGCGAGCAGGCCGTGGTTGTTGTCCTCGACGCGCAGCCGCCGCTCGGAAGCGACGACGCCGCGCTCGCTTTCGATCAGCTGCGGCGCGAACGCCAAGTTCGCCACCCGGTCCGCCTCGAGCTGCAACACCAGTTCGAGCGCACCTGCGGGGAACCAATCCTCGTACACGGTGACATCGTCGCTGGTGAAGGCGTTGTTCGCGCCGCCCTGCGCCTCCATCAGGCGGTCGAACTCCCCGGGCGCGCGGGTGCGCGTGCCGTTGAACATCATGTGCTCGAAGAAGTGCGCGAGTCCGGTGATCCCGGGCTGCTCGTTGCGGCTGCCGGCGCGCACCCACAGGTTCAGGGCGACATTGGGGATGTGATGCACCGGCCAGACGATCACCTGCATCCCGTTGGCGAGCGTCTGCGCGTGCACGCCGTCGCGTCCAGCCGGCGCCGGGGCGCGGAACGCGGGAGTCGTTGCGAGGGCGGTGCGTCTCATGGACCCAGTGTACGCCCCAGGCCACGGGACGCAGCGCCGCGCAAGTCCGCTATGCCCTCAGGAAGACCGGCCTGTCTGCCGGTTGGGGGATCCGCTCAGGAGGACACTGCTGAGTTCACGCTCAAGTCAGCCCTTCAGCGGCCATGGCGCAGTGTTGAGGCGGGTCAACCGTGAGTGTGAGCTCTGCAATGATCAGGCGCTCGGCCCAGGTCGGACCCGTGAGGCGATCGAGAAACCCACAATGCCCGCCGCGCCGCGTCGTCAGGATGCGCAGCGACGCGGGCCGGGCGAGACGCTCCATGTCCCTTGCCGGAATGATCGGATCGTCGAGCGAGCTGATCACGAGCGAGGGCACCTCGAGGGTTGCAAGCCGCGGTCCGGTGATCGCGTAGCCGTGCAGATACTCATCCAGGCTCGCGAAGCCGGCGTAGCGACGGACCAGCTCCGCGGTCAGGCGCCTGAGGTCGTGGGTGCCGCGCAATTCGCGCAGGTCGTATTCCTGCCGCCATAGCGACTCCTTCTTGCGCAGCGATCGCCACCACTTGCGCGCGAAGTACCGCGCGTAGCCGGGGAACCCGTTCTCCAGCGCCCGCAAGGTCTCGTGCGGCTCAAGCACCGGCGAGACCGCCACCACCTGCGCCAGATCCAGGCGGTCGGTGCGCGCCTGCGCCGCGGCGCGCAGCAGAAAATTGCCGCCGAGGGAAAAGCCGACGAGCCGCAGCGGCTGGCCGGTCAGCCGCTGCACCGCGCGCAGCGCGCCACAGACCTCCGCGAGCCGGCAGGAATGAAACAGCCCGCGGTTCAGGTGATGAGTTTCGCCGTGATCGCGCAGATTGAGCCGGAACACGTCGAAGCCGCGCTCGAAGAGCTGCTGCGAGAGCGACAGGACGTAGAGCGACTCGGCGCTACCCTCCCACCCGTGCAGCACGACGACGGGCGGCCCGCCGGCGGCGCCGCTCGAGCGCCAGCACTGCAGACGAACGCCCTCGCCGCACTCCAGCAGCAGTTCCTGCTGGGCGCGCAGCAGCGCGTGCGCGCGGCGCACGATGGGGCCGCGGCGCACCGCTACGCTCGCCAACATCGACTGCAGGTGGCGGTTGCGCAGCCACCACGGCGGCTGAAAGTCCTGATCCGGCGCCCTGGGCTGCGCCCGCGCCGGCACGACCGCGTCGAATTTCTCGGCGCCTCGCGCCCTTGTCTGTGCCACCTGCCGCCTCTGCCGGCCCGCGAATGATCGGTGGCAGTGTAGCGCACTCGGCCGAAGCTGCGCTCGCGGCGCCCTCAGCGGCCGCGACGGCGATTCGTCCGCCCCGGCCCCGTCCCGGCTGCAGGCCCGTCCGGACCCGCTAGGCTTTTCGAGCGACGGCGAGAAAGACCGAATAGCGCTGCCCGTGCTGCTCGATGCGGCAGCAGTCAGCCACCACGATCTCGGCGAAGCCCGCCGCGGCGAGCCAGGCGCGCACCGTTGCGCGCTCGAAGCCGTGATGCACCTCGACTTCCGGCCCGTGAAACGATCCGTCTTCGGCATCGAGGTCCGCCAGGCACACCCGGCCGCCCGGATCGAGCATGGAGTGGAACGCGGCGAACACGCGCGGCACGTCCGGAACGTGGTGCAGCGTCATCATGCTGAAGATCAGGTCGTAGCGCTCGGCCGGCACGGGATCACGCATCAGATCGAGGTCGATCACGCGCAGCCCGCGCGCACGGGCGGCAGCGATCTTGCGCTCGGCGACCGCGCGCATGCCGGCGGAGCTGTCCGCCAGCGTGATCGGCCCGAGCGCATCACGCAGACCGAACGAGAGCAGGCCCGTGCCGGCGCCGTACTCCAGCGCCCGCATTGTCGGACTCATCGGCACCGCCCGGCGCATCGCCGCCGCAACGTCCTCGGCGCGGCTGACTTTCTGGGCGTCGTCCCACGTTTCTGCGCGGGCGTCGAAATCAGTCCTGTTCGGTTCGGGCATTGCCAAGGCTCCGGTGGGCGTCGATCACGGTTCAGGCCGATTCTTCCAGATGCGCCGAGGGGCGTCCACTGCGCGCGAGGCGCAGCGCCGCGAAGGCGTGGCAGCCCGGCACCGGGCGCGCTTGACGCGCGCCGTCCGCTGTTGAGAATGCTGGCGGGCCGCCGGCCCCGCGCATTCATCGGATCGTGTATGAAAACCCTGTTTCTCGTGCGCCACGCGAAATCCAGCCGGGACGCGCCTTCGCTTCCCGACACGCAGCGGCCTTTGTCCGCGCGCGGCAGGCGCGATGCGCCCCGGATGGGCAGGCGTCTGCACGAGCGCGGCGTCGAGCTGGACTTGATGGTGTCGAGTCCGGCGCTGCGCGCGCTCGCGACAGCGAGGATCATCGCCCGGCAACTGCACTACAAGCGCAAGCGCATCGCGGTGGACGATCGGCTCTATCCCGGCGCTGCGCGCGAGCTTCTCGATGTGATAGGCGGGCTCGATGAGAGCCTCGGGCGCGTGATGCTCGTCGGTCACAATCCAGGCTTGAGCGAGCTCGCGCACCGTTTCGCGAGCGCGATCGCCGATCTGCCGACCTGCGCGGTCGCCGAATTCACGTTCGATGCCGGCTCCTGGCGCGACATCGGCACACTCGAGGCGCGGAACGTGACGGTGCAGTCGCCGAAGATGCCTTAGCGCGCGGCGTACGCACCGTGCAAGTCCGTCACGGCAGCGTCAGGGCCGCGCGCGCTGCCGGTTGCGGACAACGCGTGATACAGCTCGCCGAGGCGCCCGGCCATCGTGAGTGATGACCAGCCGCGGGCGTAGGTGCGGGCCTGATCGGCGAGCGCGCGGCGCAGGCCCGTGTCGGTGAGGACGCGGACCACCGCGGCCGCAAAGGGCTCGGTGAGTTCCTCGCAGATGAGCGCGCCGCAGGCGGGCGCGAGAATGGATTTGGTGCCGAGCTCGGCCGTGGACACCACCGGAGTGCCCTGGGCGAATGCCTCGAGCAGCACCAGTCCCTGCGTCTCGGTGCGCGATGCGAACACGAATACCGAGGCGGCCGCATAACAGTCGAGCAGCGCGCTGTTGCGATCGAGGTAGCCGACGAAGCGCACGTCGGCGGTCAGGCCCTGCGCCTGGACCAGCCTGCGCAGCGACTCGCGCGCCGGACCCTCGCCGGCGATCACCAGCAGAGCGTCGGGAACAGCATGCCGGACGCGGGCGAAGGCGCGCACCAGAAAGTCGATGTTCTTCTCGTGCGCGACCCGTCCCACGTAGGTGACGAGAGGCCGTCTCGGCGGCAGTCCCGCGAGGGCACGGAAGCGCTCGCCGTCGCCCGGCTGGAAGCGGTCGGCGGGCAACCCGGTTGGAATGACGTGTATGGGCGTCTCGACGCCGTAGTCATGCAGCATCTGCCGCAGCGGCTCCGATGGCGCGACGAGCGCCCCGACGTCCGCGCACTGCGAGCGGGTGAAGGCCCGCGCGATGCCGCGTCCGATCTGCCGCGGCAGCGCAGGCACGTAATGGTGCAGATACTCCTCGAAGAAAGTGTGGTACGACGCGACGCACGGAAGGCCCCGCCGCCGCGCGTAGCGCACGCCAGCATAGTGCGCCACGAAGGGTGTCTGGATGTGCACCAGGTCGAACGGCTCACGCTCGAGAGCGTTGAGCGCCTGCGTCAGCGCACCCCAGCGCATGCGGCGGTCCTCCGGGTCGCCGGGGACGCGGCCGCCGGCCACGCGAACCACGGCGCGCTCGAGGTCCGGAGCCTGCCCCGGGTAGCGCGGGGCAACCAACAGCGTCTGAATGCCGAGACGGTCGAGGTCGGCGCGAAAGGTGCCAATCGAGGTCGACACGCCGTTGACCCGCGGGAAATAGACGTCGGAAACGTACAGGACGCGCATCAGGCGAGTGACAGGCCGAGCACGGCCAGCGCCAGTCCGATCAGCGCGCCGGCGAGCACATCCGTCGGGTAATGCAGCCCGAGCACGGTGCGCGATCCGGCGATGAGCAGCGTGAGGGGAATCAGGACCCAGCCGAGCGCCGGGTAGTGCGCGACGGCCTGGACTGTGAAGGACACCGCGTGCAGGGTGTGTCCGGAGGGGAAACTGTACCGATCGAGCGGCGCCATGGCCCTATCAATGTTCGCGTGAGTCATGAACGGCCGCTCGCGCACCAGGGTGTGCTTGAGCAGCTTGTACAGGACGAGCCCGGCGAGGCCGGTCAGTGCCATGACCGCCGCCGGGCGCAGCGCCGCGCGGCCGTAGAGCAGCGGCAGCGCTACGATCACCGCGTACCAGATCACCCCGTCGCCGAGACGGCTCGCGAGCCGGAAGATCCGCCGCGGTATGGCGAAGGCCGCGCCGCGGTTCAGCCGGCGGCACAGCGCATACTCGACGGCGTCCGCTCTCGCGATCCACGCGGACAGGGCGGTCGCTTTCATTGGGGCTTCCGGGCGTGCACACTGATGGGTGCGAGATTTCTCGCCACGCCAGCATCGCCGGCCAGGAAGTCCGCGAGATGACAGTTTTGTGAAGCTTTTGTTACAAGAGACACGCTGGGCGCTGTGGGCGCTGCTGGTCACCGCGGCGGTCCCGGCGCATGCCATCGGTCGTGTGACCCTCACCGTCGGACAGCTGCGTGCGGCCCAGGCCCGCATCAGCGACGGCAAGGTTGTCGTGCGGCTCGGCGCGGCAGGCCTCTCGCTTCGGGCGCGCGCCGCCGCGGTGCGCCTCCAGAGTTCGCGCATCCCGCCGCTCGGCAAAGTGGAGCTCGCCTGCGCACGGCTGCTCATCGGTAGTCGGCTCGCCTGCCGCGGCGGGCGCTTCGCGGCGCTCGCCGGGCCGGCCGGTCCGCTGCGCGGCACCGTGTCGGGGAGTTACGACTCGCGGACCGGCTCGATGCGGGTGCGCGCAGGCGACATGGCGGTGGCGGGCGGGCGCGTCCGGCTCGCCGGCGCGGTGCACTCGGGACGCTGGCGCGTCGCGGCGAACGCCACCAGCGTGCAGCTCGCCCAGGCCGCGGCGCTCGTGCGGCCATGGTTCACGCTGCCGCCGGGCGACACCCTAGGCGGCCCCGTCACCCTGCGGGTGAGCGCAACCGACCAGCCCGCCCTCACGCTGAGCTTCGCCGTGAGCAGCGCAGACCTGAACTTCAGCAACGGCGCCGGCACGGTCGTGTCCCAACATGTGGCGGCGACGGTCGAGGGCAGGCTCTCGGAAGGCAGCGGCGGCCTCGCCGGCGCGCTGACCGTCGTCGGCGACCGCGGACAGGCGCTGGCCGGACCGGTCTACCTTGATTTGGCGGCCCATCCTCTGCGGCTGCGCCTCGCCGCCGTCCGGCGGGGTGCGGGCGTCCTCGAGGTCTCCCGACTCGATCTGCGCGAGCGCGGTGTCATCGACGCCGACGCCTCCGCTTTGATGACGTTGGGCGCCCGGCCTCGGGTCCAGTCCGCCCAGGTCAGCCTGAGGCGGCTCGCCTTCCCCGGCGCGTACACCAGTTTCCTGCAGATGTCGCTGGCCTCGACCGCGCTCGGCTCACTCAAGAGCAGCGGCTGGGCGAGCGGGTCACTGACGCTGCGCGGCGGGCGCCTCGAGCGCATCAACGCCTCGCTGCACAGTCTCCTCTTCGCGGACCAGGTCGCCGGACTGTCGGTCGCGGACGCGAACGGCGCCGTTCACTGGACCGCGGCCTCGGGCGTCGCGGTCGCGCGCTCGCATCTGAGCTGGCGCAAGATCGGCCTCTACGGCCTGACGGGCGGCCCGGCGCACCTGAGCTTCCTCGCCTGGGACCGCAACTTTGCGCTGCTCGGCGGCAACGTGCGCCTGCCGGTCTTCAACGGCGCGATCCTGGTGCACACGCTGGTGGGGCGCAATCTCGGCACGCCGCACGCGCGACTCGACTTCAACGCGGATCTGACCCCAATCAGCATGCCGGTGCTGTGCCGGGCATTCGGCTGGCCGGTCATGAACGGGCAGCTCTACGGACACATCCCGTTGGTGCAGTACCGCCAGCACGTACTGAAATTCGACGGCGACCTGGTGGCGCACGTGTTCGGCGGGGTCATCACCGGCAGTCATATCGAGCTCGACGATCCGCTCGGCCAGTGGCCGCAGATGCACGCCGACGTCAAGGCGCGGGGACTGGACCTGGGCATGGTCACGCGCACCTTCGCCTTCGGTTCGATGAGCGGACGGATCGACGCGGACATCAATGGGCTGAAGCTGTTCGACTGGTCGCCGGTGGCGTTCGACGCGCGCATCTACACCATGCCGGGCGACCGCTCGCCGCACCTCATCAGTCAGAAAGCGGTCACGCGCATCGCCGCCTTCGGCGGTGGCGGCGGCGAAGTCGCCGCGGCGCTCGAGTCCGGCGTGCTGCAGTTCTTCAAGACCTTTCACTACCGGCGCCTCGCCATCGGCTGCCGGCTGCACAACGAGGTCTGCCACATGTCGGGAGTGAGGCCGAGCGACGACGGCGGCTATTATCTCGTCGAGGGCAGCTGGCTGCCGCGCCTGGACATCATCGGTAACGTCCGGTGGGTCAACTGGCCGCAGATGCTCTGGCAGATCAAGCAGGGCATCCGCAGCGGCGGCATGAAGGTGAACTGAGCGCCGCGCGGACGGCCGGGTGCCGGGGCATCCTGCGCCGCAGCCGCTTTGGTCAGGCAACATTCAGCGTCCGGTGCCACAATATCCGCAAGGTCCCAGTGGAGAATGCCAATGAGATTCGCGACCTGTCCCGCCCCGCACGAGCGCGCGCCCGCCGGCGCATCCCCCCGTCCCGCCCGCATGGCGCCGATCCTTGCGGCCCTCGGGCTGCTCGCCGGCTGCGTCACAGTCAATGTGTATTTCCCGGCCGCCGCGGCCCAGAAGGCGGCCGACAAGATCATCAACGCCGTCACCGGCGGCGGCAATGGGGCCGGGCAATCGGCGAGTCCGCAGAAGCCCGCGGCGTCGCCGCCGCCCGCCGCCCGCAACGCGCCCGCTCAGGCCCAATCCCTGCTCGCGCGGCTCGCCGGGCGTGTAGTGATGGCTCTGGTGCCGGTGGCACACGCCGCCGGCCAGGCGGATCTCGACATCTCGACGCCGCAGATCCGCGCCATCGTCGCCGATATGCATCAGCGCTTCGCGCAGCTGAAGCCGTACTTCCAGTCCGGCGTCATCGGCGTCACCAGCGAGGGTGTCATCGCGGTGCGCGACCAGAGCACCGTGCCGCTGATGCAGCGCGCGCAGCTCGCGCAGCTCGTGGCGCAGCAGAACCGCGATCTGTCGCAGTTGTATGCGCAGATCGCCGACGCCAACGGCCACCCGCAGTGGGTCGGCAACATCCGCAGCACGTTCGCGAGCCGCTGGATCGCGCACGCCAAGCAGAACGGCTGGTACTACCGCGACAGCAGCGGCACCTGGGTGAAAGGGTGAGCCGCGCCGCAGCGACCGCGCGGCCGCGATAGGCCGCGCGCGGCCCGCCGCCAGGGACGGCCTTCGGCGCGCCTTTACTCGCGGATGCCGGAGCTGCGGTCCAGCAGCAGCACGGCTGCCGTGAACAGCCCGGTAATGGCGACCGCCATGATGATGAACGCCTCGGCCACCGGCACGTCGGACAGGCCGAGGAACCCGAAGCGGAACGCGTTGACCATGTACAGGATGGGATCGATCAGCGAGAGCTGGCGTGCCCAGTCCGGCAGCTGGGAGATCGAGTAGAACACTCCGCCCAGATAGATCAGCGGCGTCAGCAGGAAGGTCGGGATGATGCTGATCTGGTCGAAGTTCTTGGCGAACATGGCATTGAGGAACCCGCCGAGGGCGAAGGTCACCGAGGTGAGCGCGGCCGCCGCGACCACGATCACCGGGTGCGCCACCGGCAGGTGGGTGAAGAACAGCGTGACGGCGCTGACCAGAACACCCACCATGATGCCGCGCACCAGCCCGCCGGTCACGTAGCCGGACACGAT
>JAJYLP010000016.1 GCA_021787615.1 Pseudomonadota bacterium | reverse complement strand
CCTGAGGGTGCATGAACGGGGGAAGAAAGGATGCGGAGAGGTGGCCGAGCGGTCGAAGGCGCTGGACTGGAATTCCAGTAACATCTTCACGGGTGTTCGTGGGTTCGAATCCCACCCTCTCCGCCAGTCCGGGGACCGGCCTCGTCGCTTACCGTACCAGCCCATTCTCAACCCGCAGATCCGGCACAGGGGAAAACTCGCGCTCGCTGTCAGTTGCGGCGGTGAGATCGAGAGTTCGCGCGTGTGCGGCAATCAGCAGGCCATTTGCACCCATTGGAGTTCTCCGACGCGCGAGTTGCTGGTGAACATTCCGCGGCGTCGATCCGCCGGCTGTTCCAGCGGCAGGACTTGCAGCGCAGAGGGATCGAGATCGACTCGATCGGACCGTGGTTCGATCCTGTCTTTTTGGCACCATGGCGCAGCTCACAGGCCACGATCGTGGTCGTGCACACCGAGTCCTCGCCGTTCAAGGCAATCTGCCGTGCGACTTGACCCTGCAACTGTCGTATCAGGTCGGACAGGATGCTGCTGTCGACGAGGTAACGAAGTGTCACCCGCAAAGCTCCACGTCGTCCGGCGGGACGGGATGCTCGTCCACGTTCGGAAACGGCGCCTCGGTCGGCTCCAGAGTGGCCGGCAGGGCGAGCAGCCGCTCCTTGCGTACCGGCTCGATCACCAGGCGATCGCCCTCCTTGCGCAAGATGGCCTCATCGGCCGCCAATTCAAATTCGCGAGGACTGCGCGGGGTTCGGTTTCTGCTGTTGCGAAACAGTCGTACATGGCGCTCGGTCTCGTGCCTGGTATTGATCGTTCGACCCGAAGGCATATGCCGAAGCGTGAGCCGGCGTGCAACAGACCTCAATGCCTCTCGCCGCGCCCCGACTGACCGGCTGATGGTGTCAGACGCGCGCCAGGGCGTGCTGCGCGGATGAGTCATTCGAAGCGGCGCGCCGGCCGCCGTGCGCACAATCTGTCCGGCGGATTGCCGTGCGGCTGGCTGCGCGGCCCAGGCGGCGGTGGACCCGTCGCGGGGGGCAGTCGCATTCTCGGCATGTTCCGTGCGCGCCTGATCCGGTGTGGAGCCCGCTCTAGTGAGATGGCGCGGCGCGCGCTCGCGAGCAGCGCTGGCGCGGGTTACCATCCATACGGGGTCCGCAGGGAGATAAGAAGCGATGCGCACCATCGGGCTGATCGGCGGGATGAGCTGGCAATCCACGGTGATGTACTACCGGGTCATCAACGAGGAGACCCATCGACTGCTTGGCGGGCAGCACAACGCGAGATCGATTCTTTACAGCGTGGACTTCGCCGACATCGAGGCCTGTCAGGCACAGGACCGGTGGGAGGATGCCGGGGCGTTGCTCGCCGGTGCCGCTCGCACCCTCGTGCAAGCGGGAGCCGGCATCGTACTGCTGTGCACGAATACGATGCACAAGGTGGCCCCGGCGGTTGCGCAGGCGGCGGCAACGGCGCAGTTCATTCACATCGCCGATCCGACGGCCGAGGCAATCCACCGTCATCACCTGGCCTCGGTGGGGCTGCTCGGAACCCGCTACACCATGGAGCAGGATTTTTATCGCCGGCGGCTGGAGGAAAAGGGGCTGCGAACGATGATTCCGCAGGAAGCCGAGCGCAAAGCTCTGCACCGGATCATCTACGAGGAACTGTGCCTCGGCCGAGTGACGGAGGCATCGCGCCAAGCCGTGCGCGCCATCATCGGGTCTCTGCAGCGCGCGGGGGCCGAGGGCGTCATCTTCGGCTGCACGGAGATCGGCATGCTGTTCGGACAGGATCAAATCGATATGCCGCTGTTCGACACCGCGCGCCTGCACGCCCTGGCGGCGGTGCGCGCGGCGCTGAGTGTGTCGGCATGACAGACCGCAGCGTCGTCGCGCGCGCGGAGTTCGTGATTCTCGGGCCGGGTGCGCTCGGCTCGATTCTGGCGGCGCATTTGGCCCGAGCGGGACACTCAGTGATCGTGCTGGCGCGCGGCGAGCGTGCGCGGACCCTGGAGAGAGATGGACTTCGAGTCACGGGGCTCACCGAGATCACCATTCCGGTGCGGGTCCTCACCGACCCGGCGCGTCTTGCGGCGGCCAATTGCCTGATCGTCGCGACCAAGACGCCGGGTACTGAGGCTGCGCTCGAGCGGCTGCGGCACGTTCCCGTCGGGGTGGCCTTTTCCGTGCAGAACGGGCTGATGAAGAACGAACTGCTTGCCGAGGCGTTCGGCGCCGAGCGCGTGCTCGGTGCGCTGGCGAACACCAGCGGGGAGCTGCTCGCCTCGGGCGAGGCGCTTTTTACGCGCAACGTGAACCTGTTGCTCGGCGAGCTCGACGGCACTGAGAGCGAGCGGGCCCGCACTCTGGCGGCCGCCATCGACGCATCAGGCGTGCGTGCGAGCGCAGTCGCGCAGATTCTCACCTGGGAGTGGAGCAAATTTGTCGCGTGGTTGCCGCTGATGAGCCTCGCGGTGACGACGCGTGCCCCCACTTGGCGATATCTGAGCGACCCGGGTGGCGCGCTGGTGCTGGTGCGCATGGTTCGCGAGGCCGCGCTGCTCGCGCGCGCGATGGGCATGCAGCTGACGAGCGAAGGGGCGATCCTGCCACTGCAGGCCGTGCTCGGCGCCTCGGAGGAGCAGGCGGTGGAGTCGGTGCGCGAGGCCGGTGCACAGTTCGCTGCCGGTGCGCCCGCGCATCGCATGTCCGCGCTGCAGGACCTGGAAGCCGGTCGGGCGCTCGAGGTCGAGGAGACCTTCGGTTACGCAGTGCGCAAGGCCCACGAGAAGCAACTCGCCGTGCCACTGCTCGAGGCGTTCTATCACCTCGTTGCCGCCATCGACCGCTCGCGCCGTCCCGCACACTGAACGCTGCGGTGGCGCGCGCTCGGGGCCGACGGTCAGCGTGGCTGCGACGCAGAGTGCGGCGGCGCTGGGGGTCGAAGGACGGCTCATCGGCGTTCCCCCGTGCGGCTGCTGTGCGGCGCGCGCCTCACGAGCACGCGGGAGGGGCACAGCAGCACGACCCGATCGCGAAGGGTAACACCCGCGCGGGGCGGGTCGGCGGCCTATTGCAGGCGCAGCTTCAGCCGGATGCGGCCGTGCCACGGCTCGCCGGCTTCCTTGGTGGTGATGAAGACGCGCTTGGGGCCGAGCGCGCCGTGCGCGAGCAGGGCGACCTGCACGTTTTGTGCGCGCGCCAAGCCGAGCGCGGCAAGCGCTTCAGGGCTCGGACGGGCCGTCGGGCGCAGCTGTTCGCGCAGCCACTGAATCTCGCCGCGCTCGCGTGCGAGGCGCTTGCTGGGTGGTGCGATGCGCACTGCGCTCTCGGCCGGCGCCGCCGCGGCGGGCGGCGCCGGCGTTGCGGCTGGTGCCGGTGGAGAGGGCAGATGCGGCGGGAAGACGGGACGCTTGCCGAGCCGCGCGCGATACAGCGAGGTGAGCGCGCGCCGCTGCTCGCGCAGGCTCAAGGCAGTGAAGCCGCCGGGGGGAGCGGCGTGAATCCGCTCGAGGGCGAGCGCATCGATGCGGTTGTCTTCGAGCGCCACGGCATCCTCGGGGCCGGCCGGCCCCGCTGGGATGTCGACCTCAAGCGCCGGGCGCTTCGCCAGGGCATGGGCGAGCGCGGTGAGGCTCCCCGCCGCGCCATGCGGCAATGCCGCCGAGCCGGGCCGGAACGAGATGTACTGCGCCTGAGCGGCGCCGGCGAACAGTCTGCCGATCAGGTCGAACGGCGCGAGCGCGGCCTTCTCGAGCAGGTGTACCAGCATCATCCAGACGATCGAGGCGATGTGGAAGTTCGGATCGTTCAGCGAACCGGTGACCGGCAGATTGATGCGGATGACGCCGCTGCGGTCCTTCAGCAGCGCAGTGGCGAGGCGGATCGGCCAGCCCACGGTCTGCTTGCTCTGGCTGGGACCGCCCCACTGCAGTTGCTCGACCACGATATGGTGGTCGGCGTTGAGCCTGCGGTCATTGATGCGGTAGCGGAAATGCGCGCTGAGGATGCCCTTGGCAATGGCGTAGCCGGCGTAGCGGTCGGAGTAGGGATCGAAAATCGGCAGCTGGATGTTGTCGAAGCTCGCGCGGATGTCGGTGTCGCTGCCGAGACCGTATGGGTTGAACGAGCCGTTCACCGCCACGGGCGAGTACGGGTTGATCACCTGTCCGGCGAGCGCGATGTGGGCGATTGCGCGCTTCGAGGTTGACACGTTCATGATCGTGCCGTGCAGTCCCTCGACCGGCGCGTGGAAATGCGGCTCAATCGATTCGTCGGCGAAGGTGATCGAGCCGTTGACGATGTCGAGGCGCTTCAATAGCGCCGCGAGGGCCGGCGCCTGGGGTTTCCCGGGCGCGTGGGCCGGTGGTGCCGATTTGCGCGCTTCGGCCGCCTGCGGCCGGGGCGGCGCGAGCGCTGCGAGATTCAGCGTGCGGTTGGGCAGGATGACGATCATTCCGGAGGGCGCTGTGAGGCGCGCGCGTGCGATCACCAGCCGCTCGGGCTGATAGGAGATGCCGCTCACACTCAGCGCCTGCCAGCCAAAGAGCCCCGTGCCGGTGGCGCGATCGAGCAGTTGCAGGTTGCGTACGTCGGTGCGCCCGGTCACGCGCAGGAGCCGGGCTGCGACGATGTCGGCAAACCCCCGCGCGTCGAGGGTGCCGGAATGCACTTCGGCGGTGCGCGCGAGCGGCAGATACGGCACGAAGGGCCGCAACGGCAGATGCGCCACCGACAGCCACACCGCCGCGCTGTCGCGTCCCGGCGTGACCCGGCCGCTGAGGGAGAGATACCCGCGCGGGGCGATGCCGGCGCGCAGCGAGAAGGGCACGGGGCGCCCGAGGTCGGTACTGAGCGTGCGGGCCGTCAGGGAGTACAGCCGGATCTGAAAGTGGGCCGCCGGTGCGACCATCAGATCCGTCACCGGCACCGTCGCGTTGCGCACCTGGAGCTCGCCGAGCCGCATGCTCCATTGGGCGGCGGCGGGCGGCCTCGCCGGGCGCGACTGCGGGCGCCTGGCGATGGCCAGAAAGCGCAGCAGCGCCAGCCGGCCGCCCGGGCCGCGCCGCACGGGCAGGTGCAGGCCCGCGAGTGCGAGCGTACCGACGGCAATGCGGTGAGGGGCCATATCGAGCCGGATCCCCTCGAGGGAGAGCGTGCCGAGGCTCACGGTCTGCCCCCGGGCCGCTCCAGTGCCGCTCAGGAGGACGTGTTGAACGGTCAGCGTCGCGAGCGAGGCGTCTGCGGCGCCGCCGGCCGCCAGCCGCAGCTTGCCGCCGGTCGCGCGGATCTTGGCGATCCGTACGGTGCCGTGCAGATGCGGACCTCCCTCAAGTGCGAGCGCGCTGGCGGATGCGCCGAGATCCGTCACGCGCAGACCGAAACCGTGCGCACCTTCATCCGCCGTGTACTCGGCGCTCACGCTGATGCGCCCGGCGCGCGGCCTCACGGGCAGCTGCGCCGGCAGAAACTGCGCCAGCGCGGCGAGATGCGCGCCGGTGAGCGAGAGCGTGCCGGAAGAGGCGAACGGAGTCATCGACACCTGGCCCCACCAGGCGATGCGCGCCCCGTTGCCGCTCGTAGCCTGAACCGCGAAGCGTCCGCCCGAATGCCCCCAGGAGCGGAAATGCACCAGACGCAACGTGATCGGCGCGAGCGTCTCGCGCGCCGCAGGCGAGCGGCCGCGATCGGTCACGGACAGCCGTCCCTGCTCGATGCGCAGAGCATCGATGCGGATGTGCGGCATGGGGCCGCTCGCTTTGTGCCCGGCGGGCGCAGACAGCGCGGCGAGATTCAGCGTGCCATGGGCGCCGATCAGCACATTCAGCTGCGGCGCATCGAGATCGAGTTGGGTGATGTGATAGGTGCCCCCGAGGAGCCCGAGGGGCGCGAGCCCGACGAACAGCCGCTGCAGGCTCGCGAGCGGACGGCCGTGCTCGCTCAGTCGGATGTCGCGGACCGAGACGGTGATGTGCAGTGGATCGACCTTGATCGGGCCCAGCGTGAGCGCCACGCCCGGCCGCGCCTGCGCCCAGCGCATCGCCTCGGAGCGGATCAGGCGCGGTGCGAGAACGTAGCCGGCCCACAGATAGCCCAGGAACAGCAGCACCGCTGCCGCCAGTGCGATCACCCAGCGGCGTCCCAACGGTCGGATGATGCGCCAGCGGCTCATAGGCCATCCAGGCTGTCGCATGAACTCTCGCGACGGGCGCACCGGGTCACTGTGCCCATGGGGCGGGTCGGCTCTTGTCTTCTCGGCCGGTTGTGCAATGCCTGCATCCCGAGTCGGGCGGCGTTCGCGTACGAGCGCAAGGCTACAATATACTCGCGTGGTGGATTCATTTGGGCGGCATTCCCTTCCCCCAGCCGCGCCGGAGGGCAAAATGACCTCGATCACCCCGCTTTACACTGCCCACGCGAAGGCCACGGGCGGACGCGACGGCAGCGCCGCTTCGGACGACGGCAGGCTCAAAGTCAAGCTGTCCGTGCCGAAGGAACTCGGCGGCCCCGGAGGCGAGGGGACCAATCCTGAACAGATGTTTGCCGCCGGCTATGCCGCGTGTTTCATCGGCGCGGTGAAATTCGTCGGTGGCCGCGACCAGATCGCGGTCCCGTCCGACACTTCGATCGAGTCGTCCGTCGGAATCGGGACGATCCCCACCGGCTTCGGGATCAACGTCGAACTGAGGGTGTCGCTGCCGGGCGTGGCACGCGCGGTTGCCGAGCGCCTCGTGAGCGAGGCGCACAAGGTGTGTCCGTATTCAAACGCGACCCGCGGCAACATCGACGTCAAGTTGATCGTCCGGTGATGCGGGGCCGGGCTGGACGAATCGACGGGCCGTGCCGTCGACCGCCGGGCCGCTTGGGCTGCGGTGCGCGCACGGCGTTCGCCTGAGTGGAAGCCTTTCTCGCCAGCCTCTCCACGGTGGCGATCGCCGAAATGGGCGATCGCACGCAACTGCTGCTGCTGATGCTGGCGGCGCGGCACCGCCGCCCGTGGCCGATACTGGCCGGCATGCTCTGCGGCACGATCGTCAGTGCCGCGCTCGCGGCCTTCATTGGCGAGCGGCTCGGTCATGCCCTCAGCGGCCGGGTGGTCAATCTCCTGGTCGGCATCAGCCTCGTGGCCATGGCGGTCTGGGAGCTCAAGCCCGAGCGCGTGCGCGACGGGGCCGGCGGCCCGGCGAAGGGCGGGCTCTTCTGGGTGACGCTCGTGACGTTTACCGTCGCCGAGATCGGTGACAAGACGCAGATCGCCACTGCCGTGCTCGCCGCCGCCTACGGCAACTTCCTGGCCGTGGTGGCCGGGAGTACCCTCGGAATGGTGCTCGCCTGCGCGCCGGTGGTGCTCATCGGCAAGGTGCTCGCCGCGCGGCTGCCGCTCAGGGCCATCCGCATCGTGGCGAGCCTGCTGTTCCTCGGTCTCGGCATCCTGTTCCTGGTGCGCGCCGCGCACGGCGCGCTTTGAGCCTCCACAGATCGGTTCCCGGCGTGGACCGGCCGCGCCCCCGGTCAGTTTTGCCCGGGCCGGCGCGCGGCAGCTGGCGGCAGGTCAAGCAGGTCAGCGCCCTCGCCGCCGAGTGCGCGCAGGATCGGGCAGTCGGTCGGCTCGCCGTGCCCCGGACACGCCTCGACCAGCGTGGCGAGGCCGTCGCGCATGCGCTGCAGGGCGGCGATGCGCTGCTCGACGTCGGCGAGCTTCGCCTGGGCGGCGCGTTTGACGCGGGCTACGTCGCGGCTCTTGGACAGCGCGAGCAGCTCGCGGATTTCCTTCAGCGAGAATCCAAGCGTCTGGGCGCGGCGGATGAAGCGCAGCCGCGTGAGCTCGGCGCCGCTGTAGCGGCGATACCCTGACTGCAGACGTGTCTTGGGTGCAAGCAGGCCGCTGCGCTCGTAATAGCGGACGGTGTCGATGCGAACGCCGGCGCGCTTGGCGAGCGCGCCGATGCCGAGCGTTTCCATGAGCCGCCTCCGAAGAAAAGAACGATTTTACATCCTGGAGCGTGGTCCAAGGTCAAGACTTTTGGCGCCGCCACCGCACCGGCTGCGCCCCGGTTGCGGTTTGTGCGTATTGACTCGGGAGTGCCGTCCGCACGGTAGTCTTGCCCTCGCAGCGGGGCCGCGAGGTCGCCTCCCCGCGAGCGTAAAGAGGGTCTAATGAGCCATGTCTCAGTGAATCGACGCGTGTTCCTGATGCGGTCGGCGCTCGCCGCCGGCGCGCTCGCGACGCGGGTGCCGGCGGCCTTGGCGGCAGGCGCTGCGACAGGCGGCGTGCGGCGCATGGTGTTTCACGGCAAGGGCTTTGCGCCGATGGTTGCCGTCGTGCGGCGCGGCGAGTCGCTGCGGATCGAGTGCGCCGCGGCGCACCCGCTGCGTCTTGCGAGCGCGCCGACTGCGCCGCGGAGCATCATCCGGGGCATCGGGCCGGGCCAGGCGCTCGCACTGCGCCTCACCGAGCCGGGTCTGTACCTCTTCTACGATGCGCTCACCACGCTGTTCGACCCGCGCTTCGGACAGGTGGCCGCGCGCAGCGGCTCACCGAATTTTCCGATGCCGGCCTACGCCGCAGTGCTGGTCACCGATCGCGATGGCGGCGGCGTCGCGCTCACCGCCCCGCAGGTCAGTATCCCGGACACCACCATGACGTTTCAGCCATGGGCGGTGGTTTGCGCGGCAGGAGCGCCGGTGCGCTTCACCAACAACGACATGGACCCCCATGTGGTCATGCCGGCGCCCGGCGCTCGGGGATCCCACCCGCCCTTTGGCGGATTGCCGTTGCCCGCGCACGGGGGCACCGGGACGCTGCGGCTCGAGCGGCCGGGCCTGTACCATTATTACTGCCCGCTGCACGCGCGTTACCGTCCGGCCGACGACACCTTCGAGCCGTTGAAGACCTTCGCCAGCTTTCCGATCGTCATGGATGGCCTGATTGCGGTGATGCCGTAGGCGCCTGAGCCGCGCACACCGGTTCGGCGCGGGCCGCGCCTGCGGTCCCGGTGCGCAGCAGCCGCGGCTCAGGGCGGCCGCCCGCCCGGCCGAAGCCCGGCACGTGCCGCCCGCCGCTGCTATCATTGCACGTCCCGGCGTTCATCCCGGGCGAGGGTCCGCGAGGGCCCCCGCAGGGGCGGGTGGGCCCGCGCACGCGGGGAGTTCAGTTTGGCTGTGGTGGCCCGCATCGGCTACTCCGCGACGACCAGTCGTGAACCCCGTCAGGGCCGGAAGGCAGCAGCGGCAGCGGCGATGTCGGGTGCCGGAGCACCCGCTGGTGCGGGCCGCCTCCTATTCCGGCTTGGGGACCGATGACTGAAACCTACACCGCGCTGGCGCGCAAATGGCGTCCCAAGGGGTTCACCGAGCTCGTGGGGCAGGACCACGTGCGCCAGGCGCTCGTCAACGCGCTCACCAGCGGGCGCGTGCATCACGCTTTCCTCTTCACCGGCACCCGCGGCGTCGGCAAGACTACGATCGCCCGCATCCTCGCCAAATGCCTCAACTGCGAGACCGGCGTCACCGCCGCGCCCTGCGGCGAGTGCGCCAGCTGTCGCGAGATCGATGCCGGCCGGTTCGTCGATCTGATCGAGGTCGACGCCGCCTCGCGCACCAAGGTCGACGATACCCGCGAGATCCTCGACAACGTGCAGTTCGCGCCCACGCGCGGGCGTTACAAGGTGTATCTCATCGACGAGGTGCACATGCTCTCGACGCACTCCTTCAACGCGCTGTTGAAGACGCTCGAGGAACCCCCGCCGCACGTGAAATTCCTCCTCGCCACCACCGATCCGCAGAAGCTCCCCGTGACGGTGCTCTCGCGCTGCCTGCAGTTCAATCTCAAGCGGATCCCGGCGGCGCAGATCGCCACGCACCTGCGCGAGGTGCTCGAGCGGGAAGGCATCGAGTTCGAGCCGGCCGGCGTCGTGCTCCTGGCGCAGGCCGCCGACGGCAGCATGCGCGATGCGCTCTCGCTGCTCGATCAGCTGATCGCCTTCGGCGGCGGGCGGGCCGGCGAGGCCGAGGCGCGCGCCATGCTCGGCACCGTGGCGCGTGATCATGTGGTGCAGCTCGCCGAGCGGCTCGCCGCAGGCGATCCGGCCGAGCTGGTGCGCTTCGCCCGCTCGCTCGAGCAATGGGCGCCGGATTACGCGCAGCTGCTCGATGAGCTCGCCTCGCTCCTGACGCGCGTCGCGCTCAAGCAGGTGGTGAGCGATTACGAGGGCGATGAGATCTTCGCTGGCGAGCTGATCGGACGGCTCGCCGGTGCGCTCGGCGCCGAGGATGTGCAGCTCTATTACCAGACCGCCATCCTCGGGCGGCGCGACCTGCCGCTTGCGCCCGATCCGCGCACCGGCTTCGAGATGACGCTGCTCAGGATGATCGCCTTCCGTCCGTACGGCGATGTCGCCCCGCCCCGCGCATCCGGCCAGCCGGGCGCGACGGGTGCGCCGCGCCGCACCGAGCGCCCGGCCGCCGACGCCGCGGCAGCCCCGGTCCCGAGCGGGGAGTGGGCCGCGCTGCTTGCGCAGCTCGACCTGCAGGGCGCGGCGCGCCAGCTTGCGAGCCACTGCACGCTCATCGGCCGCGAGGGCGCCCGGGTGAAGCTGGTGCTCGACCCGCGCAGCCGCTCGCTGCGCACCGCCTCGCTCGAGGAGAAACTGGCGCAGGCGCTCTCGCGGCATTTCGGGGAGACGGTCCGCCTGGAGTTCACCGTAGCGCCCGACACTGGAGAGACCCCGGCGCAGGCGCGCCAGCGCGCCGAGCGCGAGCGGGCCGATGCGGCGCGCCAGGCGTTCGAGGCTGATCCGGGCGTGCGGGGGTTTCGTGAGCAGTTCGGCGCCGAAGTGATTCCCGAGACCGTGCGCCCCGTGAAATGACCCGGCTCGGCCGGCGACCCACGCGACACCATCGAGGAGTGAGCTCATGCGAGGCAATATCAACCAGCTGATGCGACAGGCCCAGGCCATGCAGGCCAACATGCAGAAGGTTCAGGACGAGATCGCGAGCCTCGAGGTCGTCGGCGAGGCCGGCGGCGGCATGGTCAAGGTCACCATGACCGGCAAGCACGAGGTGCGCGGCGTGGCCATCGAGCCGGCGGTGATCGGCGAGGACCGCGAGATGCTCGAGGATCTCGTGGCCGCTGCGATCAATGACGCGGTGCACAAGGTCGAGGCGCGCGTGCAGGAGAAGATGGCCTCCGTCACCGCCGGATTGCAGCTGCCGCCCGGGATGAAGCTCCCGTTCTGATCGACCCGTGAAGCACCCCTCGCGACTCGCCGAGCTCATCGAAGCGCTGCGCGCGCTGCCGGGGGTCGGTCCGAAGAGCGCCCAGCGCATGGCGTTTCATCTGCTTCAGGAGGGGCGCGCCGGCGCGCAGACGCTCGCGCGGACGCTCGAGGCGGCGCTCGCCTCGGTCACGCGCTGCCGGCGCTGCCGCATGTTCGCCGAGCAGGAGCTGTGCGCCATCTGCGCCTCGCCGCAGCGCGAATCGGCCCTGCTGTGCGTGGTCGAGTCGCCCGCCGACGTCGTGGCGATCGAACAGTCCGGGAGCTTTCGCGGCCGTTATTTCGTGCTGATGGGCCACCTCTCGCCGCTCGATGGCGTCGGGCCCGAGCAGCTCGGGGTGCGTGAGCTCGAGGCGATCCTCGATGAGGGCGCGGTGCGCGAGCTCATCCTGGCCACCAATCCCACGGTCGAGGGCGAGGCGACTGCGCATTTCCTCGCTGAGCTGGCCCTGCGCCGGGGGCTCGCCGCGAGCCGCATCGCGCATGGCGTGCCGATCGGCGGGGAGATCGAGTACGTCGACGGCGGGACCCTGGCGCGCGCCCTGAGCGGCCGCCAGAGCGTCTGATCGGCGGCGGCCGTGGGCGCTAACTGCCGCGGCGCGGCGCCCGCTCGTGCGCCGGGCCGAGCGAGTGCTGCAGCCGGCGCAGCCGCCGATAGCTCTCGTAGCGGCGCGGATGCATCAGTCCGAGCTCGACCCCGGCGCGCACCGCGCAGTCCGGCTCGCGCAGGTGCTGACAGTCGAGGAAGCGGCAGCCGCTCGAGAGGCGCGCCACCTCCACGAATCCCAGGCTGCGCGGCTCGAGCCGCTCGAGCGCGGGCGCGAAATCCCGCACCCCCGGGGAGTCGATGAGCTGCCCGCCGTCCGGCAGCTCGAACAGCCGCGAGGCGGTGGTCGTGTGGCGACCCTCCTCGGCGCGGGCGAGCGCGCCGATCTCGATCCGCCCGGTGGGGATCAGCTGCGCGGCGAGCGATGACTTGCCGACCCCCGATTGCCCCACGAGCGCGGCGGTGTGGCCGCGGCAGGCCGCCCGCAGCGACTCGAGGCCGGCGCCGCTCGCGGCCGATACCTCGAGCCGTGGGTAGCCGGCGAGCGCATAGCCGCTCAGCGCATCCCCGAGCGGCGCAGTGACCTCGAGGTCCGCCTTGTTGAGCACCAGCAGCGGCTCGATGTGCGCCGATTCGGCGGCCGCCAGATACCGGTCGGCCACGAACAGGTCCGGCACGGGCAGCGGTGCGATCACCACCAGCAGCCGGGTGAGATTGGCGAGCACCGCCTCGCAGCCGCCGCGCGCATTGGTGCGGTACAGCGCCGTGCGCCGCGGCAGCACTTCGAGCACGTGCACCTCGCCATGGCGCTCATCGCGCCGGCAGCGCACCGCATCGCCGCAGACGATGCCGAGCCCGCGCCCGAGGGGGCGCGCCGGGTACTCGGTGCCATCCGGCCCGCGCAAGCGCACCTGGCGGCCGAAGGCGCCGATCACGCGCGCATCGAAGGTTGCTACACTCATAGGCCGCCGATTATCCCCCACTGCGAGCCCAACATGCCGAGCGCCGAGAACCTGATCTGGATCGATCTGGAAATGACGGGCCTGAAGCCCGAGAGCGATGCGATCATCGAGATCGCCACCATCGTCACCGACAAGCAGCTGAAGGTGCTCGCCGAGGGTCCGGTGGTCGCCATCCGCCAGGACGAGGGGGTGCTGGCGGGGATGGACGAGTGGAACCAGAAGCAGCATGGCGGCTCGGGGCTGCTCGCGCGCGTGCGCGCCAGCTACGTGGACACCGCCGAGGCCGAGGCCCGCACCCTGGCCTTCCTGATGCCGCTGGTGCCGGCGGGCGTCTCACCGATGTGCGGCAACAGCATCTGCCAGGACCGGCGTTTCCTGGCGCGCCTCATGCCGCAGCTCGAGCGCTATTTTCATTACCGCAATCTCGATGTGAGCACGCTGAAGGAGCTCGCGCGCCGCTGGGCGCCGGGTGTGCTCGATGGGCTCGCCAAACAGGATGCGCACCTCGCGCTCGCCGACATCCGCGAGTCCATCCATGAGCTCGAGCACTACCGCGCGAAACTGTTCCGTCCGGCCTTTGGGGGCGAGGCGTACTGAGGGCGACGCCCGGGCGGCTCAGCGAGCGCGCTCACCGGCCAGGAACAGCCACGTCTCGACCACGCTGTCGGGATTGAGCGAGAGGCTCTCGATGCCCTGATCGAGCAGCCATCGGGCGAGGTCGGGGTGATCGGAGGGTCCCTGGCCGCAGATGCCGATGTACTTGCCCTGCTTGCGGCAGGCGGCAATCGCCATCGAGATCAGGCGGCGCACCGCCGCGTCGCGCTCGTCGAACTGCCGCGCCACGATGGCCGAGTCGCGATCGAGCCCGAGGGTGAGCTGGGTCAGGTCGTTCGAGCCGATCGACATGCCGTCGAAGTGCTCGAGGTACTGCTCGGCGAGCAGCGCGTTGGTGGGCAGCTCGCACATCATCACGACCTTCAGACCATCGACGCCGCGCTGCAGGCCGTTCGCGGCGAGCAGCTCGGTCACGCGCCGGCCTTCATCGACGGTGCGCACGAACGGCACCATGACCTGCACGTTGGTCAGGCCCATCTCTGCGCGCACCCGCTTGATCGCGCGGCATTCGAGCTCGAAGCACGGCCGGAAGCGCTCATCGACATAGCGTGAGGCGCCGCGAAAGCCGAGCATCGGGTTCTCCTCATGCGGCTCGTAGCGGCTGCCGCCGATGAGGTTGGCGTACTCGTTGGACTTGAAGTCCGAGAGGCGCACGATCACCGGCTCCGGGGCGAAGGCGGCGGCGATCTGCGCGATGCCCTCGGCGAGCTTGGCCACATAGAAGCCGACCGGATCGTCGTAGCCGGCCATCTGCGCGTTGATCTGCTCCTTCAGGTCCGCCTCGAGCTGCTCGTACTCGAGCAGCGCGCGCGGATGCACGCCGATCATGCGGTTGATGATGAACTCCAGCCGCGCCAAGCCCACGCCGTGGTTGGGGATGCCCGCGAAGCCGAAGGCGCGGTCCGGATTGCCGACGTTCATCATGATCTTGACCGGCAGCTGCGGCAGCGAGTCGAGCTCGATCTGCCGCCGCTCGAACTCGAGCAGCCCGTCGTAGACGTAGCCGGTGTCGCCCTCGGCGCACGAGACCGTGACCGGCTGACCCTCGGTGATGCGCTGCGTCGCCTCGCCGCAGCCGACGACAGCCGGTATCCCGAGCTCGCGCGCGATGATGGCCGCGTGGCACGTGCGCCCGCCGCGGTTGGTGACGATGGCGGCGGCCCGCTTCATGACCGGCTCCCAGTCCGGATCGGTCATGTCGGCCACCAGCACATCGCCGCTCTGCACGCGCGCCATCTCCGCGACGTCGCGGATGATGCGCGCGGTGCCGGCGCCGATGCGCTGCCCGATGCTGCGGCCGCTCACGAGCACCTGCGTGTGCGCCGATTTGAGCGAATAGCGCTGGATGGTGCGCCCAGCGCGGCTCTGCACGGTCTCGGGGCGCGCCTGAAGGATGTAGATCGCGCCCGTCGAGCCATCCTTGCCCCACTCGATGTCCATCGGCTTGCCGTAGTGCGCCTCGATCAGCAGCGCCTGGCGCGCCAGAGCGAGGATATCCGCCTCGCTCAGGCAGAAGCGCGAGCGCTCCTCGGGGGCCACCTCGACGGTGCGCACCCGCTCCGGGGAGCCCTCCGGCGCATACACCATCTTGATCGCCTTGGCGCCGAGGTTGCGCCGCACCAGCGCCTCCTTGCCGGCGCGCAGAGCGGGCTTGTAGACATAGAACTCGTCGGGATTGACCGCACCCTGCACCACGGTCTCGCCGAGCCCGTAGGAGGCTGTGATGAACACGACGTCGCGAAAGCCCGAGTCGGTATCGAGCGTGAACATGACTCCGCTCGAGCCGAGGTCGCTGCGCACCATGTGTTGGATGCCGGCTGATAACGCTACCGCTCCATGATCGAAGCCCTGGTGGACGCGATACGCGATGGCGCGGTCGTTGAACAGCGAGGCGAACACCTGATGCACTGCCTCGAGGACCTGCGCCTCGCCGCGAACATTGAGGTACGTCTCCTGCTGGCCGGCGAAGGACGCCTCCGGAAGATCCTCGGCCGTGGCCGAGGAGCGCACGGCCACGGCGATGTCCTTGCCGCCACTCATCTGCCGCAGCGCGTCCTTCATGGCCTGCTCGAAGCCCGGTGGCAAGGGCGTGGCGAGAATCCACTGCCGGATGCGCGCCCCGGCGATCGCCAGGCGCGCGACGTCGTTCACATCGAGGGTGGCGAGCTCGGCGCGGATGCGCGCATCGAGACCGCCCTGTTTGAGGAATTCCCGGTAGGCGAGCGCCGTGGTGGCGAACCCGCCCGGCACGCTGACGCCGAGCCGCGCGAGCGCGCTGATCATCTCCCCGAGCGAGGCGTTCTTGCCGCCCACGGACTCGATGTCGTGCTGCCCGACCCGCTCGAAGGGAATGACGTATGCGTCCACAAGAAACCCCGCCTGCCGCTTGCTCCGCGCCGCGCGCGGTGGAACACTGGCTGCCCCGATCATCGCTGCCGAGTCTCGCGCCGTGGGCCGACGAACCGTTTTCTTCGTTTCCGACCAGACGGGAGTGACCGCCGAGACTCTGGGCCACAGTCTCATGACCCAGTTCGAGGGTCTCGAGTTTCGCGCGGTGACTTTGCCATTTGTGTCGACCCTTGACAAGGCCGTAGAAGCCGCACGGCGCATCGACCGGGCTGGGCTCGAGGACGGCGTGCGCCCGATTGTTTTCAGTACGCTCGTGCAGGACGAGTTGCGCGATGTGGTGCGCCGCTCCAACGGCCTGTGCCTGGATTTTTTCGCCGCATTCGTCGGACCGCTCGAGCAGGAGCTCGACACGCGCTCGACGCATCGCGCCGGGAGGGCGCACGGCATCGCCGATCCGGCGCTGTACTCCGCGCGCATCAACGCCACCAACTTCGCCCTCGCCAACGACGACGGCATGGGCGGGGATTACACGCATGCCGATGTGGTGCTGATCGGCGTGTCGCGCTGCGGCAAGACCCCGACCTGTCTGTATCTGGCGCTGCAGTACGGGATCTTCGCCGCCAACTATCCGCTCACCGAGGAGGATCTGGAGGCCGGCCGGCTGCCGGAGCGGCTCGAGCCGTATCGCGCGAAGCTCTTCGCCCTGACCATCAAGCCCGAGCGGCTGCAGCAGATTCGCAACGAACGGCGTCCACAGAGCCGCTATGCCTCGGCGCAGCAGGTCCGCTACGAGTTGCGCGCCGCCGAGGCACTCCTCGCGCGCCAGGGCATCCCCTCGCTCGATACCACCGAGTGCTCGATCGAGGAGATCGCCAGCCGCATTCTCAACACCACGGGCATCGAGCGCCGCAAGCGCGCCTGAGGGCGTTGCTTAGCACGAAATTTGCAGCGGCGCGCGCCCATCGGCGTGCACTGCAGTCCCTTGCGCTGGCGCGCCCCTCCGCTATAGTCGGGGTGATGCTGAACGATGCCCTGACGCAAGTTTCCTGGCGCGCGCGGCCGCGCAGCTTTGTCGCGCTGATGAGTCTGTACGAGAGCAATTACATTCGCTTCGGCTCACTGGCGGGCGAGCTGCGCGCGCTCAAGGGCGCCTACCGCTCACACATCGAGGGAGACTGTGACCTGCTGCTCACGGTGATCGAGCAGTGCGCCTACACCAGCATCCTCGATCTCACCTACGAGCTGCCCGCGGCGCGCGGCCTGGTGCGCTGCCCGGACTTGCGGTTGCGCGTGTATCACGATGCGCGGCTGGTCGAGGCCGATCACTGCGCACAGTGGACGGCAGAGGCTGCGGTTAAGGTCGGCGCCTGTGCGGAGCGTGAACTCCATCAGCGCTGGCTGCGCAATATGATGTTAAACAAATGGTTGGAGTATTGCGCGGATCGCGGTCATCGCTTCGCGGGGGTCGCCGTGTGACTTGTCGCGGCGGGCGCCGCACTCGTCATGAAGGCATTTCGACAACTCGGGTTTCTCAAGCTCTCCTTCCAGCGCGCGCAGGCGGCGCCCGAGGACCATCGGGTGCTTGCGCTGTTTCGCAACCGCGCCGAATTGAAGAAGGCTTTCGGGGATCTGAAGGAGGAAGTCGAGCGCCTCAAGGATCGCATCAAGCAGCAGGAAGGGGTGACGCGGCGGGTCCGGGACACGCTCGCGGCCCTCGAGCAGCGCCTGGGGGTGGACGAGACCGCCTACCCGGCGCTCGTGTTCTATCAGCTGCGCCGGCTGTGGCGCAGCGGGCACGACCTGCTCGTACGCTTTGCCGCCGAACTCACCACTCAGCAGGATGAGCGTGAGCGGCGGCTGCATCTTGCCGAGCACAACCGCCGGCAGTTCGCCCGCCGCCAGAACGCCGCGCAGCACCTGCACGTGGTGCGCGAGCTCGCCGCTCAGGCCCGCCAGCGGGTGGAGGACCTCGAGGGCGAGCGCGCCCGGCTGCGCCGGTTCTGGCAGTTCTTCAAGCGCCGCGCGCTCGAGCAGGCCCTCTCGCGGGCCCGCGCCGAGGCGGCCGCGGCCGATCTGTCGTTCCGCACGGCGAGCCAGTCAGCCGCGGGCATCGCCGCCGAGCCGGTGCCGGAGTTCCCCGGCCTGTCGCTGCAGGCTCGGCGCCTGATCAATCTCACGACCATGGCCTACGCGGAGATGATGTGCGTGCGGCTGAACATCGTGCCGCTGCTGGTGATGCGTGCGCGCGAGGCGACGCAGCGCCGCGAGACCATCGACGAGTACGGCACACGCGCCGAATGCGTGGCGCTGATGAACCAGATTCAACGGGCCGAGGCGCTGCTCAATGCCCCTGGCGGACTCAGCCGCGATATCCGTGAGCGGCTGCACAGCCTGCGCCGGGTCGCTCAGTACCGCGACACCGAGGATGCGATCCCGACCGCCGAGTCCCTGAGCGGCGGCGCGCCTGAGGGTCCCGCCGCGGCGGTGCCCGACGGCATCCCCAACGTTCTCGCCGAGGATACCTGGAACATCCACAGCGTCCTGCTGCGCTGAGCGGCGCGGCCGCGCGCAGCCCTCAGCCGCGCGTACCGCTCTGCGCGGTCTGCAGGTCGTTCGCGCGCTCATCGTCGAGGTGGATCATGTCGGCCATGATGTGCTCGGCCTGATCCAGAATCACATCCGGAATCTTGTCGTGCTTGCCGCCGATCTGGCGCGAACTCTTCAGCACCGGCAGCCCGAGCGCCTCGCGCCTCTGGTTATCGAGCGCCAGCAGCTGCGCGTCCTCCGTGTGCCGCTCGGTCTGGCGCATCGCGAGGTTGAGCGACACCGACTTCTGCTCGCGCATGGCGTCAATGAGGCGAATGTCCCCGACCAGCCACTGGAAGTTCGGATCGTGCTGCTCACGGGCGAGCTCAGCGGCGCGCAGCTTCGCGATCGAGGGCACCTGCGGCAGGCCGGTGGCCACGGGGAAGGGCACCGCGCCGATGGTGTCCCAGGGCAGTGAGCGCGGCAGAGCGCTCTCGCCGACGAGCTTCGGGTCGATGGGCGAGGGCAGGGCGACATCCGGGACGACGCCGCGGTGCTGGGTGCTCTGGCCGGTCACCCGGTAGAACTTGCCGATGGTGACGGTGAGCTGCCCGTCGATCGGCTTGCTGCTCCAGCGGTCGAGCGGGATGAGGTTCTGCACCGTGCCTTTGCCGAAGGTGTTCTGGCCGATGATCACGCCGCGGTGGTAGTCCTGGATGGCTCCGGCGAAGATCTCCGACGCCGAGGCGCTGTAGCGGTTGACCAGCACCGCGAGCGGTCCGTTGTACACGGGCGCCTTCTCCGGATCATCCAGCACTTCGATCTGGCCGCTGCGGTCGCGCAGCTGCACCACCGGTCCGTGCTGAATGAACAGTCCGGTGAGCGCCAGCGCTTCGGGCAGATAGCCGCCCCCGTCATCGCGCAGGTCGAGGATGAGCCCGTTGATGTGCTCGGTTTCGAGCTTCAGCAGCAGCCGCAGCACATCACGCGTGGTGCTGCGGTAGTTGGTCTTGCCCTCGTCCTCGGCCTGCACGTCCTCGTAGAAGCTCGGCACGGTGATGATGCCGATCTTGTACGTGCGGCCGTTGCGGGTCACGGTCGCGAGCTTGCTCTGCGCTTCCTGCGCCTTCAGCGTGACCTTGTTGCGCACGAAGTGCAGCACTTCCTCCTTGCCACCGGTGTGCTCGCCGGCCGGCAGGATCTGCAGCCGCACGGTGGTGCCGGCCTTGCCGCGGATCAGCTGCACCACATCGCTCAGGCGCCAGCCGACCACATCGGTGATGGGGCCGTTTTCGCCCTCACCGACGCCGGTGATGCGGTCCTTCGGCTTCAGCGTGCCGGCCACTGCCGCCGGACCGCCGGGAATCACGTTGACCACCGTGACGTAATTGCCGTTCATCTGCAGCGTTGCACCGATGCCCTGGTAGTTGAGGCTCATCTCGATGCGGTATTCCTCGGAGCTGATCGGCGAGAAATACGTCGTGTGCGGATCGTAGGTGAGCGCATAGGCGTTCATCACGTCTTCGAACACATCCTCCGCGCCGATCTGCGTGATGCGGTGCAGCTCCGCCTGGTAGCGCTTGCGCAGGATGTCCGCGGCCTCGGGCCAGGTCTTGTGCGCCAGCAGCAGCGAGAGCTCCTCGTTCATGACGCGCTTGCGCCACAGCGAGTCCATCTGCGCCTCGCTCGCCGGCCAGGCGGCGTGCTTGCGATCGAAGTGGTAGGTCGTGTCGGTGTTCCAGTCGGGCTCCTTGGCGAGCAGGCTCAGCGCATAGCGCAGATGCGCCTCGCTTTGCTGCTTGAAGCGCTGAAAGATGAGGAACGCCGGATCGAGCTTGCCTGTCTCGATCAGCTGCGCAAAATTGTTGCGGTAGGCCGCCGCGAAGCCCTGCACGTCGCTGTCGAGGAAATAGTCGTGCTCTGGATCGAGGAAGTGCAGGTAGCGGTCGAACACCAGGTGCGAGAAGTGCGCGTCGATGTCAGGATGGCTGTACTGATACTTGTTCAGGATGCGCGCCACCTTGCGCGCGATGGCGCGCTGGGTGGCCGTCGGGGCCACCGCTCCCGGGGGCAGGATGGAGGCGCTCGCGGGCGCGCGCAGCGGCAACACTGCGGCGGTGCCGAGGGCGAGGACGAGCGCAATGGCGGTCAGCCATCCGAGACGAAAGCGCTGAGATTGGGTCATCGTAAGGGAGCTCGCGGCAGTCCTTGAAGCATACAGTCGGGCACGGAACGATTAAGGCTAGGGGGCGCGGCGCGGGCCGGCAAGTTCGTCACGCCCGAGGCAGGTGCCGGACAAGCGCCAGCCACAGCCTGACGGCACTCAGCAGGACCACCGGCCCCAGCGCGACGGCCCAGTACATCATCCAGCCGTGGCCCAACCCGGAGAGATAGTCTCCGTACAATGTCAGCGGCCCGAAGCCCGGACCGCTGTCCCCGTGCGTGTACGGGCCGAGCGTGGCGTGGCCTGCGAGCCAGATCAGCAGCGGGATCACGAAGACGCCGAATGCGAGCGCTCCGCCGAGGAGCGCCGCCTCCCGCCGCAGGTGCAGCGGCCCCGCGGAGCGGGCCGCCGATGTCTCAGTGCGCGGATCAGTCATGCCAGAGTCATCCCTCGATGGCGCGCAGTGCCGTTGCCGGCAGCACGCCAGCCGTCCGTTTCCCGACGGACCGGGAGGGCGCCTCGCGCCTCGTCACTGACGTCGCGGCCGGGCGCTGGCGGTGCCCGACGGTCTCTCGTATTGGCTCGACTCGCCGCGCGTTGCGTGCCTGCGGCGAGACGGGAGCCTGCATGACTGTAAATATACACAGCTTCTCGATCCGGATCCAGTACAGGGCGCACCGCGCTGCCGGCGGCACAGATCCCGCCGCGCGGTGATCGGAAACGCCGCAGCCGCTCTCGCCCCGCCTTGCCTGAGTGGGAGTGTAGCCCATCCTGCGCCGGCGGACGGCTCGAACTGCCCCGGGCGGGGCCGATCCGCCCCGCGCGGCGGGCTTGTGCAGGTCATAATGGCGCGCATGGCAAAAATCAAGGTAGCCGTCGTCGGCGTCGGCTATCTGGGACGCTTCCACGCCCAGAAGTACGCCGAGTCCACCCGCTGCCGCCTGGAGGCGGTGGTCGATGCCCGGGCCGAGGCGCGCGAGCGGGTCGCCGCCGAGGTCGGCACCCGCGCGCTCGCGGACCACCGCGAGCTGCTCGGCACGGTCGATGCGGTGAGCGTGGTCACGCCCACCCCGGCGCATTTTGCGATCGCGCGGGATTTCCTGCTCGCCGGCGCCCACGTGTTGGTGGAGAAGCCGATCACCGAGACGCCGCGCGAGGCGCGCGAGCTGATCGAGCTCGCCGAGCGGCGCGGCCTGATCCTGCAGGTCGGGCACCTCGAGCGGTTCAATTCGGCCATTCTCGCCGCCGAGCCCTATCTGCGCTCCCCGCGCTTCGTCGAGTGCCACCGGCTGGCGCCGTACAAGGAGCGCGGCACCGACGTGAACGTGGTGCTCGATCTGATGATCCACGACATCGATCTGGTGCAGACCATCGTCGGGGCGCCGGTCTCGAGCATCGATGCGGTCGGCACCCCGGTGTTCTCCGATGCCATCGACATCGCCAACGCCCGCATCCGCTTCGCCAACGGCTGCGTGGTCAATGCGACGGCGAGCCGCGTGAGCCTCAAGACCGAGCGCAAGATGCGACTGTTCGAGGACGATGCGTACCTCTCGCTCGATCTGCAGCAGAAGATCATCACGCTCATCCGCAAGCGTGACCCGTCCGACGGCGCCGGCGCCCTGCCGGTGAGCATCGAGGAGCAGTGCCTCGAGCAGGGTGATGCGCTGAAGGCCGAGATCGATGCGTTTCTCGAGTCGATCCGCACCGGCAAGCCCCCGGTGGTGAGCGGCGAGGACGGCCTGATGGCGCTCGAGACGGCGATGCGCATCACCGAGCAGGTGAACGAGTCGCTCGCGGCGCGCCAGCTGATGCGAGACCGCTCGCATGGCTGAGCAGCCCGCGCACCTGCGCGCACAGCCGCGCCGCGTCAGCGTGGCGGCGATCCAGATGGCCTGCAGCTGGGATGCGCAGGCGAACATGGCCGCCGCCGAGGCGCTCATCCGCCAGGCCGCTGCCCGCGGGGCGCAGATCATCCTCCTGCCGGAGCTGTTCGAGACGCCGTATTTCTGCATTGAGCAGGATGCCCGGCATCTGCGCCTCGCCACCTCCGTGAACGACAACCCCGCGGTGCGGCACTTCGCGGTCGTGGCGCGCGAACTCGGCGTCGTGCTGCCCATCAGCTTCTTCGAGCGCGCGGGACCGGCGTATTTCAACTCCGTCGCCGTGCTCGATGCCGACGGCGCGCTGCTCGGGGTGTACCGAAAATCACACATCCCGAACGGCCCGGGCTACCAGGAGAAGAACTACTTCAGCCCCGGGGATACCGGCTTCAAGGTCTGGGCCACCCGCCATGCGCGCATCGGCGTCGGCATCTGCTGGGATCAATGGTTCCCCGAGGCGGCCCGCGCCATGGTGCTCGGTGGAGCCGAGCTCCTTTTCTATCCCACCGCCATCGGCACCGAGCCGCCGCCGGCGCTGCCGGTCGACTCGCGCGCGCACTGGCAGCGCACCCAGCAGGGGCATGCGGCGGCGAATCTGACGCCGCTCATCGCCGCCAACCGCTATGGGCTCGAGCACTCGCTGCAGGATCCCGAGGGACTCTACATCCGCTTCTACGGCTCCTCGTTCATCACCGATGCGCTCGGGGCCAAGATCGCCGAGGCCCCCGAGGCGGGCGATGCGGTGCTCACTGCCGAGTTCGATCTCGAGGAGACCGCGCGTCTGCGCGACAACTGGTTCGTGTTCCGCGATCGGCGCCCCGAGCTCTACGGGGCGCTGGTCAGCCTCGACGGGCGCGCCCGATGAGCGACCCGGCGGCGTCGCGGCGCGGCCCGGGCCGCGTCGCGCTGATCAGCGCCCGCGCGGCGCGGGGGCTCGATGAGGACATGCCGCCGCTCGCGGCGGCGCTCGAGGCGCGCGGCCTCGCGCCCGAGATCGTCGATTGGGACGATCCCGAGGTGCCCTGGGCGAAGTACGATCTGGCGCTGCTGCGCTCGAGCTGGGACTACACCGAGCGGCTCGGGGAGTTCCGGCACTGGCTGCGGCGTGTCGCTGCGCTCACACGGCTGCACAATCCGCGCTCGCTCATCGAGTGGAGTACCGACAAGCACTACCTGCGGGACCTCGCCGCCCTGGGGCTGCCGGCGGTCGCAAGCGCGTTCATCGAGCCGGGCGAGCCGCCGCGGCCGGTGATCGAGCGCTTCCTCGCCGAGCAGCTCTGCGCGGAATTCGTGGTGAAGCCGGCCGTCGGCGCCGGCTCGCGCGGGGCGCGGCGTCTCGGCCGCGCGCAGCTCGGGGCGGCCGCCGCCCATGCGGCCGCTCTCCTCGCCGCCGAGCGCAGCGTGTTGCTGCAACCGTACCTCGAGGCTGTCGACCGCGATGGCGAGACGGCTCTCCTTTATTTCGGCGGCGAGTTCAGCCACGCCGTCCGCAAAGGGCCGCTGCTGCGGCCGGACACCGATCCCACCGAGGCGCTGTTCGCGCCCGAGCAAATCGCCGCGCGCACGCCCGAGCCGGCGCAGCTTGCGGTCGGCGGACGGGTGTTGGGGGCGCTCACCGCCTCGGGCCGCGCGCCGCGACCGCCGCTCTACGCGCGCCTCGATCTGCTGCGCGATGCGGACGGCGCGCCGTTGGTGCTCGAGCTCGAGCTCGCCGAGCCGTCGGTTTTCCTGACGTACGCCGAGGGTGCGGCCGAGCGGTTCGCCGAGCACATCGCCGCGGCGCTGCAGGTGCCCTGACCGGCCGCACGGCACGCTTCGCCCGTCAGGGTGCGCCCGCCGCGCGCCAGAGGAGTGTGCGGTTGTTGGCGGGCATGGGGCAGTCCTCGATGAGCCGAAGACCGATCGAGCGCGCCAGCGCATCGACGGCCGTGAAGTCGCGAATGCCGCTCTCGGGCGAGCGCCGCCTCAGCCGGGCATCGAACGCCTCATTGCTCGGGCTCGTGAACGCGCCGTTGTAGTTGAACGGTCCGTACACGGCGAGCAGGCCATCCGCCGTCAGGACCGAGGGCAGCGCAGCGAACAGCGCGCACACGCTCTCCCAGCTCATGATGTGCAGCGTGTTGGCGGTGAATAGCGCATCGAAGCGCGCCGCCGGCCAGGGGCCCGTGACATCGAGCGGCAGCGGCGGCGGCAGATTCGCAAGCGCCGCCTCTTCGGTCCACTGACGGATCCCGGGGAGATGCGCCTCAAGATCGGAGGTCTGCCAGATGATGTGGGGCAGCGCGGCGGCGAAGTGCACCGCATGCTGCCCGGTGCCGCTGCCGATCTCGAGGACGCGGCGCCGATCGGCGAAATGCCGCCGCAGCACCGCGAGGATCGGCTCGCGGTTGCGCTCGCAGGCCTCCGAATAAGATTTGGCGTCGGACATGCGCATCGATCATAGCTTCGCTGCGCACGGAAGTGGCGCACGCTGTGCGATTACATCGGTGAGCTGTGCCGTGGCGAGCAGGCGGTGCACGCGATCGATTCCGGCCGCGGGGTCTGGGCGCAGGTGAGCCGTGGCATCGGCGCGCTGAACGGCGTCGAGATGCGCGCCGGCGACGGCGCCGCTGTGGAGCGGGACAGGGGCATTACGCTCGAAGGGGATACCGACGCCGAGGTGCTGGCGTTCGATCTCACCTGAGCAGACGAGCCGGGGCCAAGTCTTGCGCGGCGGCCGAGCCGCGCCGGCTCAATCGGCGCGCACGGGCTGGGGGTGCGCGTGCATCGAGCCCGCCGGCCGCAGGCACTGCACGCTGAAGAGCTGCTGCGGATCGGTCCATACGTGCGTCACGCGCAATCCGGCGCGCTTGGCGATGCGTGCGAAGGACTCGCACGAGTACTTGCAGCTGATCTCGACCTGCATCGCCTCACCGGCGGCGAAGTGGCAGCGGTGTCCGTCGACGCTCACCTCCTGCTCGGCGCGGCTGACGATATGCGTCTCGATCCGCTCGCGCTCGGGATGGTAGCGCGCGCGGTGGCGGAAGGCGCGCAGGTCGAAGTTCGAGCGCAGCTCCTCGTTGAGCCGGCGCAGCAGATTCAGGGTGAACTCGGCCGTGACGCCGGCCGCATCGTTGTAGGCGGCCTCGATGAGCGGCTCGGGCTTGACCAGATCCACTCCGATCAGCGCCATCCCGTCGGCGCCCATCTCGCGGCGCATTTGACTCAGCAGGCACACCGCCGAGTCGGTGTCGAAATTGCCGATGGTGGAGCCCGGAAAGTAGATCACGGTGCGCCGGGGCGGGCGCGCCGGCTCGGGCAGTGTGAGCGGCTGAGTGAAATCCGCCCACACCGGCAGCATCTGCGTGCCCGGAAACTGCGCGCTCAGGCGCTCGACGCTCGCGCCGAGCGCGCTGCGCGAGATCTCAACCGGCACATAAGCGATGACATCGGCGAGACGCTCAAGCAGCAGCGGCGTTTTCGTCGCGCTGCCGCTGCCGTACTCGACCAGCAGCGTGCGCGGTCCGAGGGTGGCGGCGATCGCCTCGGCGTGCGCGTGCATCAGCGCCAGCTCGGCCCGCGTCAGGTAGTACTCCGGAAGCTCGCAGATGCGCTCGAACAGCGCCGAGCCGCGCGCGTCGTACAGGTATTTCGAGGGCAGCCGCTTGGGCCGGTGCGCGAGCCCGGCCAGCACCTCGCCGCGGATGCCCGCCGCGCTCGGATGCAGATCGTGCAGGAAGATCTCACTCGGTACGGTGCTCATGGCAGATCCTTCGCCAGGCGAATGCCGCTGAACTGCCAGCGATCGCGTGGATAGAAAAAATTCCGGTAGCTGGCGCGCACGTGGCCGCGCGGGGTCGCGCACGAGCCCCCGCGCAGCACCCACTGGCCGCACATGAACTTGCCATTGTACTCCCCGAGCGCGCCGGGCAGCGGCCGGAAGCCCGGATAGCCGACGTAGGGGCTCGCGGTCCACTCCCACACGTCGCCGAACATCTGGCGCGGGCCATCCTGCTCTGGGGCGGCATCTGCGAGGGGCTCGAGCACACCGTCATCCGCGAAATGGCCGCGCTCGGGATCAAGCGCCGCGGCAAGCGTCTCCCACTCGGCCTCGAGCGGCAGCCGCGCTCCCGCCCACCGGGCGAACGCGTCGGCCTCGAAGAAGCTCACATGACACACGGGCGCGTGCGGGTCGAGCGCGCGCGGACCGCCGAGCGTGAACGCGTGCGCCAGGTCCTCCCCCCAGTACAAGGGGCGCGACCAGCCGTCCCGCTGCACCGTGGCCCAGCCCTCGGACATCCACAGCAGCGGCTCGCGGTAACCGCCGTCGCGGATGAATTCGGCGTACTCGGCGTTGGTCACGGGCCGCTGCGCAATGGCGTGCGGGTGCAGCAGCTCGCTGTGCCGCGGCAGCTCGTTGTCGTAGGCGAAGCCGTCTCCCGCGAAGCCGGTGGCGACGATGCCCGGGCGGCCGGTGATGAAGCGCAGCGGCGTGGCGCGCCCGCCGGCAGGCTGCGGCGTGTTCCGGTACGCCGGCTGCAGCGGATTGCGCGAGAACAGATGCTTCAGGTCGGTAAGCATCAGCTCCTGATGCTGCTGTTCGTGATGCAGGCCGAGAGCGATCAGGAAGGAGAGCTGCGCATCGATCGGCGCATCGAGACGCGCCAACACCTCGGCGTCGATGCGGGCACGATAGGTGCAGATCTCAGCCAGCGTCGGGCGGGTGAGCAACCCGCGCTCGCTGCGGGTGTGCAGGGGTCCGGCGCTCTGATAGTACGAGTTGAAGAGGAAGTGCCACTCGGGATGCAGCGGCGCCGGTCCCTCGCCACTGCGTCCGAGCACGAAGCGCTCGAAGAACCATGTGGTGTGCGCCAGATGCCACTTGGTGGGGCTCGCATCCGGCATCGACTGCACGACGGTGTCCTCCGGCGCGAGTGGGGCGCACAGCGCAAGCGAGCGGCCGCGTACCCGCTCGTACCACTCGCCGCACTCGATCGGCGAGTACGTGTATGCCAGCTTGTCGCGAGCCAAAGACATCTGTTGCAGCGCTTGGCGCCGGCACGCGGACCGCGATCGCTCCTTTGTCGCGGCCCTCGAGACCGTCCTATGACGTCCGGGGTCCATCATTATGTTTGAACCGGCCGGATCTTTCCACCCCTTTGTCCAATTGCGCCGAGCGGCCTGCGGCGGCCCTGCGGCGCAGCGCGAGTGGAGCATCGTGCGCCGCACAACACGAGCGTGGCGCACGCGGGCGGCTCTCTCAGGCGAGCGGCTTGCGCGCGGTCAGGTAGGCCATGCGGTCGGTGCTCACCGCGCGCGGATCCTCGATGACCGGGCGCATGCTGCGCTCGAACAGCGCGCGCTCCGCGGCCGTGAACTGCTCGGCCATGATGACACTCAGCGGTGGGGCGAGCGGATGCGGGGAGCTGTTCACGAACACCTCCCACGAGCGCACGATCGAGGGGAACGAGTCGATGTGCAGCTCCAGGTGCACCTCGGCGAAACCCGCGTTCTGGGCAAAGCGCAGCAGGTCGCGCTCGGAGTAGCTCGCGATCGCGCTGGCGCGGATCTTCTCCTCCGTATCGGGAAATTGCGCGGCCTTCCAGCGGTGCAGCAGCGGCATCAGCGGGCTCACGGCGGCGGGCGGCTTGGATTCGATCACGGTTCTGATCGCCTGCGCCGCGACCGCCTCGTCCTGAAACACCGGCTCGGCAAGGGAGATGCGCCCGCCCGGTCGCAAGACGCGGTGGAATTCGCGCAGCGCGCCGATCTTGTCGTGCACGTACGCGAGCACGGACCGCGTGAGCACCACATCGAGCGAGGCATCATCGATGCCCTCGAGGCGATCGGCCGCGGCGCGCACGAACGTGCACCGGTCCGCGACGCCGTGCTCGAGCGCCTGCGCCCTGGCATGGTGCAGCATCGGCTCGGACACATCGGTGAGCCACACGCGCAGCGCGCCGCCGACGCGCTCGATCGCCCGCAGCGCGAGCAGCCCTTCACCGGCACCGACATCCGCGATGGTCTGACCGGCCTCGAGGCGCGCCCCGTCGAGCACGCGCTCGACGTAGCGCTCGACCATCGCGCGCATCGCCTGCTCGTACTCGGCGTCGCCGCCGTGCCGCCGGTGCAGCAGCCATTGCGACCAGACATCGGTTGCGGGGGACTGTTCCTCACTCGCCATGCGTCATCGGGCTCCCGCAGGAGAGGGCCGACATCTTACGCGAGCGCGCGCGAGCTGCGCACGCCCCGGTCATTGAAATTCCCCCGTGCGTACCGCGAGATCGACGGCGATCTGAGCGGGCAGGCGCGCTGTCTGACGCTTGAAGGGGCATCGCATGGGCCTTGAGGTCATCGGCGCCGGCTTCGGCCGCAGCGGCACTGAGTCGACGTACACCGCGCTCAATCGGCTCGGTTTCCCGTGCTGTCACATGCGGGAAGTGCTGCACGACAAGGCGAACAGGGCACATCTGCAGTTCTGGCACACCGTGGCGAACGCCCCGCCCGGATCGCGCCACGACTGGGACAGGCTGTTCGGCCATTACACCGCCACGGTCGACAATCCGGGCCGCTGCGTGTGGCGGGAGCTGCTCGCGCATTACCCGCAGGCGAAGGCGCTGCTGACAGTGCACCCGGGCGGCGCCGAGGCCTGGTACGACAGCACGATCGACACCATTTATTTCACCGAGACGCTCTGGCAGTTCAAGGTGCTCAAGTGGCTCACGCCCTTTGCGCGCAAGTTCGCTGTCAGTCGCACAAGCTCGTGTGGGGGCGCGCGCTGAAGGGCGTGATGGGCGATCGCAGCAGGGCGGTGGCGCGTTATCGAGCCTACATCGAGGAGGTCAAGGCTGCGGTTCCCCCCCGAGCGCCTGCTCGTGTTTCAGGTCACCGAGGGGTGGGCGCCGCTGTGCCGGTTCCTCGGCATGCCCGAGCCATCGGAGCCCTTTCCCGGCCTCAACAGCCGCCCGGCGATCAAACAGAGCATCCGCAATCTGACCCGCCGGTGCTATGTGACCGTCGCGCTCTACGCTGCCGCTGCGGCGCTGATCGCCGGCGCGCTGTACAGGGCACTGCGCTGAGGCGCCGGCGCGCTCACCCCTCGATGTACTGGCGCTGCACCTCGAGCGGCGGGGGCGTGTACTGGTACATCCAGGTCTCGGTGAGCGCCTGGCCGTCGAGCGACAGGTACAGCCTGAGATTGATCGGCTCGCCGGCCTCATCGGGCACCAGATCGAACATGGCGCGCCAGCCCTTGATCGGCAGCAGTGGCCGGGCCGAGACCAGCTGCACCTTGCCGGCGGAGGTGCTGACCACCGCGAGCACCTTGTCATCGGGCGCGAGCATCGGCAGATCGCCGCCGATGAAATCGACCACGAAGCGCCAGGAGAACTCGGTGCGCTTCTGCCCGACGATCCCGCCGATGCCATCGCGAGTGGCCTCGACGTGCGCCAGGTGGGATTTGAAGGGATTGTCCCGGCACCAGTAGAGGCGATAGCCGTAGACATACTCGCGGCCGGGCACGATCTCCTCGGAGGGGTTCCAGAACGCCACGATGTTGTCCATCGTCTCGTCGATGGTCGGGATCTCCACCAGCATGACCGCGCCCTTGCCCCAGGCGCCCTTCGGCGCCACCCAGCAGCCGGGGCGGCGGTTGTACCAGGCGCCGTCGTCCTGGTAGTCGGAGAACTTGTGGTCGCGCTGCATCAGGCCGAAGCCGCGCGGATCGTCGTCGAGGTACGAGTTGACCCGCAGCACGCTCGGATTGGTGAGCGGCCGCCAGATCCACTCGCCCTCCCCGGTGTGCATCTGCAGGCCGTCCGAGTCGTGGATCTGCGGCCGCCAGTCATCGGCGACCCGGTGATCGTTCTGTCCGACCAGGTACATGCTGGTCCCGGGCGCGATGCCGAGCCGCGCGATCTGGCGGCGAGGGTAGAGCGTGAAGTCCACGTCCATCACCAGCGTGCTGGCGACGTCGATGATGAAGCGGTAGGCGCCCGCGACGCTCGGGGAATCGAGCAGCGCATAGATGGTGAGCAGCGTCGACTCGCGCGCGGGTTTCTCTAGATAGAAGGCGACGAAGTCCGGGAACTCCTCCGGCTGCGGCATGCCGGTGTCGATCGCCAAGCCCCGCTGGGACATGCCGTACTGGCCGCTGCCGTCGACGGCGCGGAAGTACGAGGCGCCCTGGAACACGGCGCGGTCATCCGTCCAGTCGGTGTGAAAGAGCACGTTGAAGCCGGAGAAGCCGAGGTGCGGGGGAATCTGCTGCGGCTTCAGCCCCGAGCGGCTGTAGTCGAACAGGCTCGGGTCGAAGAGGATGCGCCGGGCGATGCTCTGCTCGAGCGCATACATGCGCACCGGGCGCTTCATGGTGAAGCCCAGGTGATCGAAGCGGATGCGGAAGAAGAGGTCCTGCTCGTACCACAGGGTCCGCTCGGGACGGTAGGTGATCGATTCCCACTGGCTCCAGCTGAGCGTGCCGATCGCCGGCGGCAGCGGCGGCACCGGCTCGCTGTACACCGTGAGGGACAGCGAGTGCGCGAGCGCCTTCAGCCAGGCGAAGGTGAACGGCCGTGGCGCGCCGAAGCGCGTGACGCCGCGCGCCGGTCCGTGCAGCGATTTCTTGTGCTTGAACTCCATCGGCCAGGGGGCGATCGCGGCGAGACTGGCCGCGCCGCCGCGCAAAAATCCGCGTCGATGCATCTCTGCGGCTCCTCGTTTCATGACCTCATAGCAAGTGCTTGCGGCGTGTCAGCGCCGCGCGCAGGCTGAACAGGTAGCGCGGCGCGCTCGGCTTCATCGGCAGCGGCGCGCGCGGTGGAACGCGACGCTCCAGATCGCGCAGCAGCTCGTGTGCCGCGGCCGCATCCGTGAGCGGCCCGGGCGCCCCCGGGCCGGCCAAGACCGGGTGCGCGAGGTGCTGCTGCAGGGAGGCGAGCTCCGCGGGCGGATCGCTCTCCTCGGGCGTCAGCAGCAGCCGGTGGCGGCGCAGCCATTGCCCGGGCGCGACGCGGCTGGTGAACATCGTGAGCGGCACCGAGAGCACCATGCCGGCGAGCACCGGCAGCAGCCATCCGGTGTAGCGCGGCGCGAACTCGAGGATGAACGCGCCCCAGATGAGACCGATCAGCACGTGTCCGGCGTGCCGGCGCAGGGCCTCGGTAAGGCCGATGCCGCGGTCCCCGCGCTCCTGGGCGTGCCAGGAGACCGGTTTGCCGGCGAGCGTGCTCAGCACGAAGGCGGTGTGAAACAGCATCATCGCCGGGGCGAGCAGGATGCTGAAGATCTGCTCGAGCAGCAGGCTCAAGCCGATGCGCGAGGCGCCGCCGAACCCGCGCCGCAGCCGCGGATCGCGGATCGCCAGCAGCGCGGCGAGCACCTTCGGCCCGAACAGGGCCACGGCCGTGAGCGACAGGAGCGCGGCGATCTCCCCGTCACGGTAGTGCGGCCAGTTCGGGAACAGCCCGTGGTGCCCCGGCGGGAAGTACTGGTGGCCGTGCAGCGCCTGCAGAATGACCACGGTCGAGCTCAGCGCCAGCATGATCAGCCACAGCGGGGAGGTCAGGTAGGAGAGCACGCCGGTGATGAGGTGCACGCGGCTCAGCCAGTACAGGCCGCGCATCGGCAGCAGGCCCAGGTGCTGGATGTTGCCCTGCGCCCAGCGCTTGTCGCGCGCCGCGTAGTCGATGACGTTCGAGGGAATCTCCTCCCAGCTGCCCCGATCGGTCGGCAGCAGCCACACCTCGTAGCCCGCGCGGCGCATGAACGCCGCCTCGACGAAGTCGTGGCTCAGAATCTCCCCGCCGAGCGGCGCCGCGCCGGGCAGATGGGGCAGGGCGCAGAACGCCGCGAACGCCTTCAGGCGCAGGATGGCGTTGTGGCCCCAGTAGTTGGAATCCCCGAGCTGCCAGTACGCCAGCCCGCTGGCGAGCATCGGACTGCTCAACCGCGCGGCGAACTGGATGAGGCGGGCGAAGAGCGTATCGCGGCCGGTTGGCAGCGGCAGGGCCTGGATGATGCCGGCGCGTGGATTGGCGTCCATCAGCTGCGCCATCTCGAGCAGCGTCTCGCCGGACATGACGCTGTCGGCATCGAGCACGATCGCGTAGTCGTACGCGCCGCCCCAGTTGGTGATGAAATCGGCGATGTTGCCGGCTTTGCGGGCGGTGTTTTCCGGCCGGCGCCGGTAGAAGATGCGCCCGCGTGCGTTGTGGCGCGTCACGAGCTCGCGCCAGGCGACCTCCTCGGCGGCCCCGATGTCGTGCTTGCGCGTGTCCGAGAGAATGAACAGATCGAACGCGGCCTGCTCCGGGAGACGCTCGAGCGAGGACCAGACGACCTCCAGCCCCGCCGCCACGCGCGCGGTGTCCTCGTTGTAGATCGGCATGATCACGGCGGTGCGGCCGCGCAGCGGCGCCACCGCGCGCCAGCGCTCGTGGATCTGGGCCGTGTCCTCGCCGCGCCATCTGACCACGAAGCCCGCGACGGCGGTCCAGAAGGAGACCGCGATCCACAGGAACAGAACGAAGAACACCACGAGTCCGGCGCGGTCGAGGTTGTTCAGGCCGTTGGCCGCGAGGATGTCCCACATCATGGTCGTGGCCGCCGCCGCGGTGAGCACTGACAGTCCGAAGAAGACCGTCCGTCGCCGCCTCGCGAGGCGCCGCAGCCAGTCGGTCCGCGGGCTCACGAGTGCGGTGTCCATTGGTACGTCCAGGTCTCGGTCAGCGCCGCGCCGTAGAGCTCGAGATAACAGTGCATGTCGATCGGCCGTCCTGAGGTCGGACGCACCGTGAAGCTCACTCGCCAGTGGCCGTTCTCGGGCAGGCGTTGCGTGTCGACGTCCGAGATGCGAGCGCCGAGCGCCGTCACGACGGCGCGCACCGGCTGGCTCGCGCGCAGCCCGCGCAGGTCCCCGCCGGTGAAATCGATGATCGTGCGGCGCAGACCGCCCACCGGGTGACCGTCGCGCACCACGGGCGCGAAGTGCGTGGCCGCCACGCGGCCGCCGGGCGGCCAGCGCTCACCGGAGTGCAGATAGGCCGACAGCACGTAGGAGAAGGCGAGCGGCTGTCCGCCGCGCACCGGCGCGCTCGGCACCCAGTAGGCGTCGATGTTGTAGTCGATATCCGCGTCGCTCGGGATCTCCACCAGCTCCACGCCGCCCCGGCCCCAGCGTCCGAGCGGCTCGACCCAGTAGCTCGGCCGGCTCTCGTAGCGGGCCACGGGGTCCTCGTAATCGGCGAAGCGCCGATCGCGCTGGATCAGCCCGAAGCCGCGCGGATTGTCGTCCATGAAACGGTTGACCTGCAGGCGCAGCGGATTGCGCAGCGGGCGCCACAGCCACTGCCCGCTGCCGGTATGCATCATGAGCCCGTCGCTGTCGTGCACCTGCGGGCGCCAGTTGTCGAAGCGCCGCCGCGCCGAGTTCATGCCGTAGAGAAACATCGAGGTGAGCGGGGCGATGCCGAGCTTGGCGATACGCCGGCGCGGATAGAGGACCGCGCTCACGGTCACCTGGGTGATGGCCCCGGGGCGCACCAGGAAGCGATAGGCGCCGGTGAGGCTCGGGCTGTCGAGCAGCGCATAGACGGTCATCGTGGTCGCATCCGGCGCCGGCTTGACCAGCCAGAAATCGGTGAAGTAGGGGATCTCCTCCCCGCCGGTGGTGGCGGTGTCTATGGCGAGGCCCCGCGCCGTGACGCCCTCCTCCTGATTGCGTCCGAGCACGCGGAAATAGGAGGCGCCGAGGAAGGCGAGGACCGCGCGGTGATGCGCGGGCGAGTCGAGCGGGTAGCGCAGCGAGAAGCCGGCGAAACCGAGGTTCGCCGGCAGCCGCGCGTGCGCGAGCACGGCGGGGAATTCGAACAGTGAGGGCCGGTAGGGCAGCTCGCGCACCGCCGCGGCCGATACCGTGTAGATGTTCACCCGCCGCGTGAAGGCGAAGCCGCGGTGATAGAACTCGACCTCGAACATCGAGTGGCCGCGCCACAGCGCATCGGCCGGGCGAAAGCGGATCTGGTGATACTGCGCGTCGCTCAGTCTTCGCAGGACCCCCGGCAGGGGCGTCGAGCCGGCGCGATAGCCGTGCTCGGCGCGCAGCGCGGCAAGGTGCTCGACCGCAGCGAAGGTGAAGCGCCGCACCATCCCCGGGGGCTTGGCGGGCGGCGGCGCCGCGAGGGCGCAGGCGAGAGGCGTGAGCGTCAAGAGCGCGGTGAGTGAGATTCGAGTCTTGACTGCCACCAATTCCTCGCAGGGCCTCAACGTCGATGCCGCGGCTTTGGTTGCGTGCTTGAAAAGCGGCATCTCATCAGCCCGCTGTCGCCGGATGGCGACAGGCTGCATACTCCATCCAACACGCTGATGAGCATGCAGCTTAGCGCATTTTGTCGCGGCTGAGAAACAGCCACCGCCGCTTTCGCACGCCTCGCGTTCCGGTCGTTGCAGCGGGCTTACCGCTCGCGAGTGATGAGGCGCGTTTGATGCGACACGCGTCGTGCGGGGCTGTTCACGAGTGTCATTTCCGCCCGTGCCTTTGGCCCCGTTTGCTCGCGCGCTGCAAGCCGAGGCGGTGGCACGAGCGTTTGCCGTTCGGCCGAGCGGTCGGTCCGCCGGCGGACGCCAAGCTCCCGGCCGCGCGGCCGGGACCGTGCGGATCGAGTGGTGGAGGCGGGGGGAATCGAACCCCCGTCCGCAAGCCCTAGACTTCAGGTTCTACGTACGTAGCCCGCTCTTTGGTTCTCGCGCCGCGCTACCCGAGGGGCAGGGAAGACGAAGCGCCAGCGGACGGTGACTCTTAACGACCCGGCCCGTCGCACGCCGGATCGCGAGCCTGTGAACGCGTCCCCCGAGTCGACCGCACAGGCACGGACCGGTCGGAGGTCAGCCGCGATTAGGCGGCGAGAGCGAAGTTGTCGTCGTTGGCAACTATGGTTTTGCAGCGTGATTTACGAGGGCACTGCGCCTCGGTACGCCCCTGAAGGTTCGCAACCCGCGTCGAAACCGGTCGCCCCCCAGAAGAGATGCGGCAAGCATACCTGAGAGCGTCGCGGCGCGCACCTTCGGGTGCGGCGAAAAATGGAAACGGTTCCGCAGGCCGTCCCGCTTGTGTATGGTTCACCGTGATCGTGCCCACGCGCCGGTGGGGCCTTCTCAGAGATTGGCTTGATGCGACTGTGCAGCGGGGCGGCATGTTGCGCCGCGCTCGCGCTCGGCGTCGAGGTGCCGGACAACACACCCGCCCGCCGCCCGGCGAGGTGCGTCACACCGGCGCGGTGATGACGCTGAACCTGGGTCACGACTTGCACACCGGGAAGATGTCCGCGACTGCGCCGGCGCCCGTGGTGCGGCAGGGGCTGCATGTCCCCTGGGCACGGCTCAGCCCCTGCGCAGCAGGCGCGCCTTGTCGCGCTGCCAGTCGCGCTCCTTTTCGGTCGCGCGCTTGTCGTGCTGCTTCTTGCCCTTGGCGAGCCCCACGGCGAGCTTGGCGCGGCCGTGCTTCCAGTACAGCTCGAGCGGCACCAGGGTGTAGCCGCGCCGCTCGACCGCCCCGACCAGGCCGTCGAGCTCGCTGCGGTTGAGCAGCAGCTTGCGCGTGCGCACCGGGTCGGCGATGACGTGACTGGAGGCCGAGGGCAGCGGCGACAGATGGGCCCCGATCAGGAACGCCTCGCCGCCGCGCACGTAGACATAGGCCTCCTTCAGCTGGGCGCGCCCGGCGCGCAGCGATTTGACCTCCCAGCCCTGCAGGGCGAGACCAGCCTCGTAGCGCTGCTCGATGAAGTAATCGAAGCGCGCCTTGCGGTTCTCGGCGATCAGCCGGGAGGAGGAGTCGGCCTTGGGGGACATCGAGGCTCAAGATCGATTGGGGCGCGCATTGTAGCGTGCGCGCGGCGCGCCCAGCGGATTTGCCGCCGTGCCCTTGTCCGTGCCGGCCCGATCCTGGGACAATAGCGCGCATGCGAGAGGTCAAGCGCTCGGCGCTCGTCAGCCTGCCGCCGAACCGACTGTTCGCGCTGATCAACGACATCGACAGCTACCCCGAGTTTCTGCCCTGGTGCAGCCACGCGCGGGTGCTCTCGCGCAGCGACAGCGAGATCGTCGCCAGCATCGGCGTGCGGCGCGGGCCGTTCAATGGGGAGTTCACCACCCGCAATACGCTCGAGCCCGACCGGCGCGTGCTGATGCGCCTGGTGAGCGGCCCGTTCAGCGTGCTCGAGGGCGAGTGGCGGCTGACGCCGGCCGGGGAGGGCACGCACGTCGAGCTTGCCCTGCGCTTTCAGTTCAAGAGCGCCCTCTCGGCGCTCATGTTCGAGCGCATCTTCGCCGAGACGGTCGGCTCGCTGGTCGATGCCTTCGTCGCCCGCAGCCGCGCGTTCCAGCCGGCCGCAGGTCTCGCCGGACCGTGAGCCGGCCGGTCAAGCGCTGCATCGTGGCCTATGCCACCGCCGAGCGGCAGTTTCTCTGGCCGGTCGAGATCGATGCCGGGGCGAGCATCGCTGAGGTGATCGCGGCGGCGCGGCGGGGGGCGCCCGAGACCGCCGTGCCCTGGGAGAGCGCGCCGGTGGGGATCTTCGGTGAGTTGCGCGAGCGCGACGCCGTGCCCGCCGACGGGGATCGCATCGAGCTGTACCGCCCGCTCGAGCAGGACCCGCGCGCGCGCCGGCGCGCGCGGCTCAGGCCGCCGCGGCGCTGATCATCCCACCGGGAATTTCTTCGCCGAGGGCAGCAGGCCCGGGGCGATGGGCTGGCCCTTCGGGATGTTGTAGAGCGCGAAGTGGCTGACTTTCCCGTCGTGGAAGAACACGGTCACGCGGCTCTCGATCGGCCGCTCCACGTAGCCGCGCTTGAAGTAGTAGACGTAGTCCCACCGGCCGGTGTCGAAGGTGTCCTCGATCATCGGGGTGCCGAGCAGGTAGCGCACCTGCACGCGCGTCATGCCCACCTTCAGCTGCCGCACGGTGTGGCCGTCCAGATAGTTGCCCTGCTGAATGTCCATCCGGTAGACGCACCCGGCAAGCAGAGCCGAGAGGGCCGCGAGGGCGGCGGCGAGGCGCAGGGCCGAAATGCAGTGAGCTGGTCGCATGGAGGTCCGATGGGCAATAATTGGGGCGGATCATACCTGATCGTGCAAGCGCCGCCGCGCTTCCCGGCGACGGCCATATGTGGAGGCTCGAGACGCGTGGAAGGCAAGGACCTGCGCAAAGCCGGCCTGAAAGTGACGCTGCCGCGCCTGAAGATCCTCGAGATCCTCGCCGGCAGCGAGACGCGGCATTTGTCGGCCGAGGACATCTACCGCACGCTGCTCGAGTCGCACGAGGACATCGGCCTCGCGACCGTCTACCGGGTGCTCACGCAGTTCGAGGCGGCGGGCCTGGTCACGCGCCATCATTTCGAGGACGGCATGGCTGTCTTCGAGCTCAATCAGGGCGCCCATCACGATCATATCGTGTGTCTTGACTGTGGCCACGTCGAAGAGTTCGTCGACGACGGCATCGAGGCGCGCCAGAACGCGGTGGCGCGGCGGCTGCGCTTCGAGATCCGCGATCATTCCCTGATTCTCTACGGGCACTGCCACCGCGAGGCCTGCCCGCACCGGCGCACGCCGGGACACTGAAGGCGCCTCAGCGGCGAGGTGCGGCGCGCTTGGGCCGCGCCGGGGCCCGGGCGGGCGGCGCGGACCCGCGCAACATCTCGCGGGCGTGCTCGCGCGCCGTCGCGGTGACATCGACGCCGCCGAGCATCCGCGCCAGCTCCTCGATGCGCTCGCTCTCCGGCAGCTCGGCTAGAGTGGTGCGCGTGGCGCGCCCGTCGGAGTGCTTCGCCACGCGCAGATGCTGGTGACCCTGCGAGGCCACCTGCGGCAGATGCGTCACGCACAGCACCTGGCCGCGCTGCCCGAGCGTGCGCAGCTCCCGCCCGATGATCTCCGCGACCGCACCGCCTATCCCCGAGTCGACCTCGTCAAACACCATGCAGCGCGTCTCGCGCGCGCTGCTGGCCACCTCGACCGCGAGCGAGAGACGCGAGAGCTCCCCGCCCGAGGCGACCTTCGCGAGCGCTCGCACAGGCTGCCCGGGATTGGCGCTGACGCGCAACTCGACCTCATCGGCGCCATGCGGTGCCGGCTCCGCCTCGCGCGCCGTCACCCCCACTTCGAAGCACCCTCCGGCCATGCCGAGCGCCTGCATGTGCTCCGTGACCGCTGCGCTCAGGGCCTGCGCCGCCTGGGCGCGCGCGCTCGAGAGTGCCGCGGCGCGCCGGCGGTACTGCCTCAGCGCCTCGGCGAGCTCAGCGCGCACCGCCTGCAGGTCGACGGCGGCGCGCTCGAGCCGCTGCAGATCGGCGGCGAGCTCGGCGGCGCGAGCCGGCAGCTGCGCCGGCGCGAGGCGATGCTTGCGCGCCAGATCCTCGATGGCCGCGAGGCGGCTCTCGACCGCGTTCTGGCGCGAGGGGTCGAGCTCGAGCGCCTCGGCGTAGCGCTCGAGCTCGCGGGCCGCCTCGCGCAGGTTCACCTCCGCATCCTGCGCAAGCGCGATGATGGGGGTGAGCTGCGGATCGATCCCCGCCACCGCGCGCAGCGCATGCAGCGCGCGGCCGATGGCGCGGTGCGCATTGTGCGTCTCGTCCTGGTAGAGCAGCGCGAGCGCCCCATGCGCCGCTTCGGCGAGCCGGCCGCGATGGGCGAGACGCGCGCGCTCCTCGCTCAATCGCTCGAGCTCGCCGGCGGCCAGCTCGAGCGCGGCGAGCTCTGCGACCTGGTGGCGCAGCAGCTCGAGCCGTGCGTCGCGGTCGCGGGCCGCCTCGGCGAGTTCGCGCTCGCGCGCATTGAGCTCCCGCCAGCGCCGGCAGGCGGCGGCCACCTCACCGAGCGCCGGCGCGAGCTGCCCGTATTCGTCGAGCAGCTCACGCTGGCGGGCGGCGCGGGTGAGCGATTGGAATTCGTGCTGCCCGTGAATGTCGATCAGCAACTCCGCCGCCTCGCGCAGCAGCTGCACCGGGACGGGCTGGCCGTTGAGCCAGGCGCGCGAGCGCCCGTCGGCGCCGAGAATGCGGCGCACGATGAGCTCCTCCTCCTCGAGCGCTTGGCGCTCGAGCCACTCGCGCAGCTGCGCCGGCGCATCGCGCACGTCGAAGGTGGCGCTGATGTCGGCGCGCTCGGCGCCGTGGCGGATCATCTCCGCCCCGCCGCGGCCTCCAGCGAGCAGCTGCAGCGCATCGACCACGATGGACTTGCCCGCGCCGGTCTCCCCGGTGAGCACCGTCAGGCCCGCGCGCAGCGTGAGCTCGAGTTCATCGATGATGGCGAAATCACGGATCTTCAGGGTGGTGAGCATGGCGCGGCGGTGCTTCAGCGCTCGAGGTCGCCCCGGCCCCAGTGCAGCTTCGAGCGCAGCAGCCGGAAGTAGTCGTGGCCGGGCGGATGCAGCAGCGTGATGCGCTCGGCGGCGCGGCGGATCTCCAGGCGATCGCCGGTGGCGAGCGTGCCGAGCACCGAGCCGTCGCAGGTCACCTGCGCGCGCGTGTCGGGCCGCTCGAGCAGCCGGATCTCGATCAGCGAATGGCCCGAGACCACGATCGGGCGGTCCGAGAGCGTGTGCGGGCAGATCGGGGCCAGCACCACGATGTCGAGCTGCGGCTCGATGATCGGCCCGCCGCACGAGAGCGCATAGGCAGTCGAGCCGGTGGCCGTCGCCACCACGATGCCGTCGCCGGCGTGGGTATTGACGTATCGGCCCGCGACGCGGGTCTCGAAGTCGAGCATGCGCCCCGTGGCGAGCTTCTGCAGCACCACGTCATTGAGCGCCAGGCAGTCGCGGTCGGCCGCGCCGGCCTGATGCAGCCGGGCCGACAGCAGCGGGCGCTCGTCGGCATCGAGCCGCCCGGCAAGAGCCGCATCCAGGCACTCGGGAATGTCCTGCGGCATGACGTCGGTGAGAAACCCGAGGCGGCCGCGGTTGATGCCGAGCAGCGGCACCCCGTGGCGCGCGACCAGACCGGCCGCATAGAGGAGCGTGCCGTCCCCGCCCACCGCGATCATCAGGTCGGCGCCTCGGCCGAGCTCGCTCTGCGGCACGCCGGTTGCGCCGGGGCCGCCCGCGAGCGCCGCGGCGGCGTCTACCCGTACGGTCACGCCCCGCCCGGCGAGGTGCGCGAGCACCGCCTGGGCCGATTCGGCCACCTGCGGATCCGTGAATCGGCCGACCAGCGCGCAGATGCGGGGAGGGGTCATCGGGAAAATCCTAGCAGGACGGCGCTGCGGTTGCTTGACGCTCGCGCCCGGTGTCTATAGTTTCACCCGAGCGGCTGCGCGCGCGGCAATCGCGCACCAGCCGATTCATCTATGACGCACGACGGCCGGGACGAACAACTGAACGAGCGGGCGCAGCACCTGCTGCGCGTGCTGGTGGAGAGCTATATCCGCGACGGCCAGCCCGTCGGCTCGCGCTCCCTGTCGCGCGAGTCGGGCCTGCAGCTGTCCTCGGCCACCATCCGCAACGTCATGGCCGACCTCGAGGAGCTCGGCTTCGTCGCCTCGCCGCACACCTCCGCGGGGCGCATCCCGACCGACAAGGGCTACCGCTTCTTCGTCGACTCGCTGCTGAAGGTCCAACCGCTCGAGGCGGCGGCGGTTGCCGAGATCGAGCGGCAGTTCGAGGCGGTGCGCGAGAGCGGCAAGGACCTGGTGAGCACCGTCTCGCAGCTGCTCTCGAGCCTGACGCGCCTGGCGGGCGTGGTGACGCTGCCGCGGGCCACCCAGGCCTCGATCACGCAAATCGAGTTCGTCGGACTCTCGGAGAACCGCGTGCTCGTGGTGCTGGTGTACGGGGAGCGCGAGGTGCAGAACCGCATCATCCAGCTCGAGCGCTATTACTCGCCCGATGAGCTCAGGCGCGCCTCGAACTTCCTCAACGATCAGTTCCGGGGCCGCTCCCTCGATGAGGTGCGCCAGGAGATCCTGCGCCAGCTGAGCGAGACCCGGGCGCACCTGAATCAGGTGATGCTCGAGGCGATTTCCATGGCGCAGCACCTGTTCGAGGGGCGCGCGCCGGACGGGGAGCTCGAGTACGTCATCAAGGGCGAGACCAATCTGATGAGCCTCGCCGAGCTCTCGGGCGTCGAGCGGCTGCGCAGGCTGTTCGAGGCGTTCAACGAGAAGCGCGATTTCCTGCACCTCCTTGATCACAGCCTGCGGGCCGAGGGGGTGCAGATCTTCATCGGCCACGAGTCCGGCTACCGCATCCTCGATGACTGCAGCGTGGTCACGGCGCCCTACGGCTCGCCGGGCTTGGCGTTCGGCGTGCTCGGGGTGATCGGCCCGACCCGCATGGCCTACGAGCGGGTCATCCCCATCGTGGACATGACGGCGAAACTGCTGGGCGCCGCCTTGAATTCCCGGCGCTGATCCCCACACCGATTGCCTGACGGCGCCCCGGCGCGAGCTGGCAGGTGAGGTTTGGGTTTTTGACGGCACAACGGCAAGAGGAACGCGGATGAGCACTGATGAGGCCGGCGCCAGTCCGGCGCGCGAGTGTTGCAGCGGCGAAGGCGCGGGCACACCGGCTGAGGCCCCGGGCGATGAGGCGGGCGGGCCGCTGACGGAGCTGGAGCCGCTGCGCGCGGCGCTTGCACAGGCCGAGCAGCGCGCGCGGGAGCAGCGCGATCAGTACCTGCGCGCCGTGGCCGAGCTCGACAACGTGCGCAAGCGCGCCCAGCGCGATATCGAGGCGGCCAACCGCTACGGGCTGGAGAAGTTCGCCGCCGAGCTGCTGCCCGTGCAGGACAGCCTGGAGCTGGCGATTCACAGCGCCGATCAGCGCGAGGGCGACTTCAGCAGCCTCAGGCAGGGCCAGGAGGCGACGCTGAAGCTGCTGGTCAAGGCGCTGGAGAAGCTCGGCGTGAGGCCCATCCGGCCGCTCGGCGAGCCGTTCGATCCGGCGCGCCACGAGGCCATGCTGGCGCAGGAGTCCGCCACCGCCGCGCCGGACACGGTGCTGCAGGTTGTGCAGAGCGGCTTCGAGCTCAACGGGCGGCTGCTGCGCCCGGCCCGGGTGATCGTGGCCAAGGCGCCCGCCTAGGGGATTGTCCCGGCGGCCCTTGAATCGGCGGGGCGTACCCCCAGAAACTCTCCCAGCGGACCCCTAAGACACTGATTTCGGCGGAGCACATCATGGCAAAGGTAATCGGCATCGACCTCGGCACGACCAATTCGTGCGTGGCCATCATGGAGGGCGGCAAGCCCCGGGTGATCGAGAACAGTGAGGGCGACCGCACGACTCCCTCGATCGTTGCCTTCACCAAGGACAATGAGGTGCTGGTGGGCCAGCCGGCCAAGCGCCAGGCGGTCACCAATCCGCAGAACACCCTGTTCGCGATCAAGCGGCTGATCGGGCGCAAGTTCGAGGACGAGGTCGTGCAACGCGACTCGAAGATGGTGCCCTACAGGATCGCCCGCGCGGACAACGGCGATGCGTGGGTCGACGTGCAGGGCAAGAAGATGGCCCCGCCCGAGATCTCGGCACGCGTGCTGATGAAGATGAAGAAGACCGCCGAGGACTACCTCGGCGAGCCGGTCACCGAGGCGGTGATCACGGTGCCGGCGTACTTCAACGATTCGCAGCGCCAGGCGACCAAGGACGCCGGGCGCATCGCGGGCCTGGAGGTCAAACGCATCATCAACGAGCCGACGGCCGCCTCGCTCGCCTACGGGCTCGACAAGCAGGGCGGGGACCGCAAGATTGCCGTGTACGACCTCGGCGGCGGCACGTTCGATATCTCCATCATCGAGATCGCCGAGATCGACGGGGAGCATCAGTTCGAGGTGCTCTCGACCAACGGCGACACGTTCCTCGGCGGCGAGGACTTCGACCTGCGCATCATCAATTTTCTCGCCGAGGAGTTCCTGAAGGAGTCCGGCGTCGATGTGCGCAAGGACCCGCTCGCCATGCAGCGCCTGAAGGAGGCCGCCGAGAAGGCCAAGATCGAGCTGTCCTCGACGCAGCAGAGCGACATCAACCTGCCGTACATCACGGCGGACGCCTCGGGACCGAAGCACCTGGCGATCAAGCTCACGCGCGCCAAACTTGAGGCGCTGGTGGAGGAGCTGGTGCAGAAGACCATCGCGCCGTGCCGCACCGCGCTGAAGGACGCTGAGGTCTCGGCCGGGGACATCGCCGAGGTCATTCTGGTCGGCGGCCAGACGCGCATGCCGCTGGTGCAGAAGTACGTCAAGGATTTCTTCGGCCGCGAGCCGCGCAAGGACGTCAACCCCGACGAGGCGGTGGCGGTCGGAGCGGCCATCCAGGCCGGCGTGCTGGCCGGTGAGGTCAAGGACGTGCTGCTCCTCGATGTGACGCCGCTGTCGCTCGGTATCGAGACGCTCGGCGGCGTGATGACCAAGCTCATCGAGAAGAACACCACCATTCCGACCAAGGCCTCGCAGGTGTTCTCCACCGCCGATGACAATCAGACGGCGGTGACCATCCACGTCCTGCAGGGCGAGCGCGAGCGCGCGGCCGACAACAAGTCGCTCGGCAAGTTCGACCTCACGGACATTCCGCCCGCGCCGCGCGGCATGCCGCAGGTCGAGGTGTCCTTCGACATCGACGCCAACGGCATCCTCAACGTGTCGGCCAAGGACAAGGCCACCGGGCGCGAGCAGAAGATCGTCATCAAGGCCTCGAGCGGTCTTAACGAGGATGAGATCAAGCGCATGGTGCGCGACGCCGAGGCGCACGCCGCCGAGGACAAGCGCTTCCGCGAGCTGGTCGAGACGCGCAACAAGGCCGATGCGATGATCCACGCCGTGGAACGGAGCCTGAAGGATCTCGGCGAGAAGGTGGAGGCGGGCGAGCGCGCGAGCGTCGAGTCGGCGGTCTCCGACCTGCGCACGGCGCTCAAGGGCGACGATCGCGAGGTGATCGAGAAGAAGACCGAAGCGCTCCAGCAGGCTTCCGCCTCGATTGCGCAGAAAGCCTACGCCGGGCAGTCCGCACAGGCCGGCGCCGAGGGCGCGCCGGGCGCTGCGGGCGGCGAGGCGGGGGCCTCCTCGGCCGGGGCCGCCGGCGGCAAGGACGATGTCGTCGATGCGGAATTCGAGGAGGTCAAGGACAAGGGGCGCAAGGCCTCCTGACCGGCGCTTGACCGAGCCGTTATAGTGAGCGGGGTCCGCGCCGCGGACCCCGCTTTAGCTGCGCGAGGCGCATGAAAAAAGACTACTACAAAGTACTCGACGTCCCGAAAACGGCCACCGAGGCGGACGTCAAGAAAGCCTATCGGCGTCTCGCCATGAAATATCACCCGGACCGCAATCCGGGCGACCACGAGGCCGAGGACCGCTTCAAGGAGGCCAAGGAGGCCTACGAGGTGCTCACGGATGCGCAAAAGCGCGCCGCGTACGATCAGTACGGCCATGCCGGCGTCGAGGCGGCTGCCGCCGGCGCGCGCGGGCGGGCCAACGCGGCGGATGCCTTCAGCGACATTTTCGGGGACGTGTTCGGCGACATCTTTGGCGCGGCGCGCCGCGGCGCCCACGCGCAGGTGTTCCGCGGCGCCGATCTGCGCTACGAGCTTGAGCTCGATCTGCATGAGGCCGTGTTCGGCCATTCCGTGGAGATCGAGGTGCCGAAGCTGGTCGAGTGCGAGACCTGTCATGGCAGCGGGGCGGCCAAGGGCAGCCACCCGCAGACCTGCGAGACCTGCAGCGGCAGCGGCCAGGTGCGCATCTCCCAGGGTTTCTTTCAGCTGCAGCAGACCTGCCCCAAGTGCCGCGGCGCCGGCACCGTCATCCGCAACCCGTGCGACAGCTGCTTCGGGCAGGGACGCGTGCGGCGCACGCGCAAGCTCTCGGTGAAAATCCCACCCGGCGTCGACAGCGGCGATCGGATCCGCCTGGCCGGCGAGGGCGAGGCCGGACGCAACGGCGGACCGCCTGGGGACCTGTATGTCGAAGTGCACGTGCGCGAGCACGCGATCTTCGAGCGCGACGGCGAGCACCTCTCCTGCGAGGTTCCGGTGAGTTTCGCGACCGCCGCGCTCGGCGGCACGGTGGAAGTGCCGACGCTCGACGGCAACGTGGTGCTGAAGATCCCGGCCGAGACGCAGTCCGGACGCGTTTTCCGCCTGCGCGCCAAGGGCGTCAAGCCGGTGCGGGGCGGCTCGCGCGGGGACCTGTTCTGCCGGGTCGTGGTCGAAACGCCCGTGCATCTCTCGGGCGAGCAGCGCGAGCTGATCCGCAAGCTCGAGGAATCGCTGCGCGAGGATGGAACGCGTCACTCACCGCGCGAGAAGGGGTTTTTCGAGGGCGTCCGGCGCTTCTTCGGCGCATAAGCCCGCACGATGGCCACGCGCGCAGTCATCATCGGAGCGAGCGGCCGCATGGGTCAGTCGCTGCTGCGGGCGGCCCGCTCGTTCGCGGATCTGGCGATTACGGGGGCGGTGGCCTCGGCCGCGAGCGGCGCGCTCGGCCGTGATGCCGGCGAGCTCGCCGGCACCGCGCCGCTCGGGGTGGCGGTGAGCGCCGATCTGCCTTCGGCGCTCGCCTCGGCCGATGTCGCCATTGATTTTTCCCGTCCCGAGGCCACTGCGGCCAATCTGGCTGCCTGCCGCAGCGCAGGCACGCCGCTGCTGCTCGGCGTCACGGGCTATCCCGAGCAGATCGAGGCGGAGCTCGCCGAGGCGGCCCGCCACATCCCGCTGCTCGTGGCGCCGAACACCAGCCTCGGCGTCACGCTGCTGATCGAGCTGGTGCGCACCGCCGCACGGGCCCTGCCGGAGGCGTTTGACATCGAGATTCTCGAGACGCATCACCGGATGAAGCGCGATGCGCCCTCGGGGACCGCCTTGGCGCTGGCGCGGGCGGCGGGCGAGGGGCGCGACCTGCCGGCCGATGAGGCGCTCGCGGGTGCGGGCGCGGCGCGCACCGGGGCGCGCCCGGCAGGGCAGATCGGCTTCGCCGTTCTGCGCGGCGGTGATGGGGCCGGCGAGCACGACGTGCGCTTCCTCGGGGCAGGCGAGACGCTCGTTCTGGGGCACCGCGCGAGCGATCGCAACGTCTTCGCCCGCGGCGCCCTGACGGCCGCGCTCTGGCTCGCGCAGCAGCCGGCGGGCCGGTATTTCATGCGCGATATTTTGTTCTCGGATCAACGGCTTGCGTAGTTCTCTGCGGCGTCTTCCGCCGCCCCCGCCGGCTCGAAAACGGGCGAATTTTCCGTGGACACTCACAGCCGCCGACCGTAGAATTTCGCCCGATCCGTGTGCGGGTTATTCGATTCGTGTGCGGGTTAGTCCACGCAAGGCGGGAGGATGTTCGCTCAGAACTCCTCCCGCTTTGTATATCCGCAGGTCACGGTCCGAAAGCCCCCGCACGGCGGGCCCCAACTCGCCTGCCGGCTGAGGTGAGAGCCGATCTGAAGAGGGAGGATTCATCGAAGTGAGCGTACCGGCAGTACTGGCGTTGGCGGATGGAACCGTCTTCCGCGGCCAGTCGATTGGTGCCAAAGGCAACACCACGGGCGAGGTCGTTTTCAACACCGCGATGACGGGCTACCAGGAGATTCTCACCGACCCGTCCTATGCCCGTCAGATCGTCACGCTCACCTGTCCGCACATCGGCAACACCGGCGCGACGCCCGAGGACCTCGAGTCCGCGCAGATCTACGCCGCCGGCCTCGTGGTGCGCGATCTGCCCGCGCGCTGGAGCAACTGGCGCGGCAGTGAGTCGCTCGGCGCATTCCTCGAGCGCGGCCGCATCGTCGCCATCGCCGGCATCGACACCCGCCGCCTGACGCGCATCCTGCGCGAGCAGGGCGCGCAGCCGGGCTGCATCATGACCGGTGAGAAGGCCGATGCCGCCGCCGCGGTGATCGCGGCGCGCAAGTTCCCCGGCTTGAAGGGCATGGATCTGGCCAAGGTGGTTACCACGCGGCGCGCCTTCCAGTGGAACGAGGGCAGCGTCTGGCCGGAGATCGCCCGCACGCTGCGCTCGCATCAGCGCCTGCACGTCGTCGCCTACGATTTCGGCATCAAGCGCAACATCCTCAGGCTGCTGGCTGATTTCGGTTGCCGCATGACTGTGGTGCCGGCCGAGACCAGCGCCGAGGAGGCGCTCGCGCTCGCGCCCGATGGGATCTTCCTCTCCAACGGTCCGGGCGATCCAGAGCCGTGCACGTACGCCATCGAGGCGGTGCGGGAGTTCCTGCAGACTGACATCCCGGTGTTCGGCATCTGTCTCGGCCACCAGATCCTCGGGCTCGCCAGCGGCGCGAGCACGGTGAAAATGAAATTCGGCCACCACGGTGCGAACCACCCGGTGCAGGAGCTCGAGACCGGCCGGGTGCTCATCACCAGCCAGAATCACGGCTTCGCGGTCGATGAGACGACGCTGCCCGCGAACGTGCGCGCCACGCACCGCTCGCTCTTTGACGGTTCGCTGCAGGGCCTCACCTTCGCCGAGCAGCCGGTGTTCGGCTTCCAGGGCCACCCCGAGGCCAGTCCCGGGCCGCACGACGTCAAGCCGCTCTTCGAGCGCTTCGTGCAGCTGATGGTGCGGCGCCTTCAGGAGCAGCTGCGCCAGGCGCAGGGGGCAAGCCCGGCCGCGACGGCGAGCCCGCCGCGCCAGCCTGCGGTTTCCCGTTGATGTCGAGACTGATGCCGTGCCCAAGCGCAGCGACCTGAAGAGCATCCTCATCATTGGCGCCGGCCCGATCGTGATCGGCCAGGCGTGCGAGTTCGATTACTCCGGCGCCCAGGCCTGCAAGGCGCTGCGCGCCGAGGGGTACCGGGTGGTGCTCGTCAACTCCAATCCGGCCACCATCATGACCGATCCGGAGATGGCTGATGCGATCTACATCGAGCCGGTCAACTGGCGCACCGTGGCGCGCATCATCGAGAAGGAGCGCCCCGATGCGCTGCTGCCGACCATGGGCGGGCAGACCGCGCTCAACACCGCGCTCGATCTGGTGCGCGAGGGCGTGCTCGAGAAGTTCGGCATCGAGCTGATCGGCGCGAAGCGCGACGCGATCGACATGGCCGAGGATCGCGAGCGCTTCCGCAACGCCATGAGCGAGATCGGCCTGGAGTCCCCGCACTCGCAGATCGCCCGCAGCCTCGATGAGGCGTTCGCGGTTGCAGGCGACATCGGCTTTCCGATCGTCATCCGCCCGTCCTTCACCCTCGGCGGCTCCGGCGGCGGCATTGCCTACAACCGCGAGGAGCTCGAGGCGATCGTGGCGCGGGGCCTGGATGCCTCGCCGACCTCCGAGGTGCTGCTCGAGGAGTCGGTGATCGGCTGGAAGGAATTCGAGATGGAGGTGGTGCGCGACCGCAAGGACAACTGCATCATCATCTGTTCGATCGAGAACCTCGATCCGATGGGCGTGCACACCGGCGACTCGATCACCGTGGCGCCCGCCCTGACGCTCACCGACAAGGAATACCAGCGCATGAGGGATGCCTCGATCGCGGTGCTGCGCAAGATCGGCGTCGACACCGGCGGCTCGAACGTGCAGTTCGCGGTCAATCCGCGCGATGGGCGGCTGCTGGTGATCGAGATGAACCCGCGCGTGTCGCGCTCCTCGGCGCTCGCCTCCAAGGCGACGGGCTTCCCGATCGCCAAGATCGCAGCCAAGCTCGCCGTCGGCTACACGCTCGATGAGCTGAAGAATGACATCACCGGCGGGGCGACGCCGGCCTCGTTCGAGCCGGCCATCGACTACGTCGTGACCAAGATTCCGCGCTTCACGTTCGAGAAATTCCCCGCGGCCAACGACCGCCTGACGACCCAGATGAAATCCGTCGGGGAGGTGATGGCCATCGGGCGCACCTTCCAGGAGTCTCTGCAGAAGGCGCTGCGCGGCCTTGAGACCGGGCTCGACGGACTGACGCCGCAGCCGCTGCCGCCGCCGGGGGAGGAGTGCGACGGCAAGCTGACCCACGAGCTGCGCGCCCCGGGGCCGAACCGCCTGCTCTACCTCGCCGATGCATTCCGCGCGGGCTGGTCGTTCGAGCACGTCGCCGAGCTCACGCGCATCGACCCGTGGTTCCTCGCGCAGATCGAGGACCTGATCGATGAGGAGCGGCGCGTCGGCGTCGAGGGGTTCGCGGCGCTCACGGCCGCTCGCCTGAGAGTGCTCAAGCGCAAGGGCTTCTCCGATGCGCGGCTCGCAAGGCTCATCGAGATGCCCGAGCAGGCGGTGCGCCACAAGCGGCACGACCTCGGCGTGCGCCCGGTCTACAAGCGCGTCGACACCTGCGCGGCGGAGTTTGCGACCTCGACGGCGTACCTCTACTCGACGTACGAGGAGGAGTGCGAGGCCGAGCCGACCGGCCGGCGCAAGATCATGATCCTCGGCGGCGGGCCGAACCGCATCGGCCAGGGCATCGAATTTGACTACTGCTGCGTGCACGCGGCGCTGAGCCTGCGCGAGGACGGATTCGAGACCATCATGGTCAACTGCAATCCCGAGACCGTCTCGACCGACTACGACACCTCGGATCGGCTCTACTTCGAGCCGCTCACGCTCGAGGACGTGCTCGAGATCCTCGAGAAGGAAAAGCCCGAGGGGGTGATCGTGCAGTTCGGCGGGCAGACGCCGCTGAAGCTCTCCCGCGCGCTCGAGCAGGCCGGGGCGCCCATCATCGGCACCTCGCCGGAGTCGATCGACGTCGCCGAGGACCGCGAGCGCTTCCAGGCGCTGGTGCACAAGCTCGCTCTGCGCCAGCCGGCCAACGCGACCGCGCGCACCGAGGAGCAGGCGGTGCAGCTGGCGCGCGAGGTGGGCTTCCCGCTGGTGGTGCGCCCCTCGTACGTGCTCGGCGGCCGGGCGATGGAG
>JAJYLP010000015.1:20929-50151 GCA_021787615.1 Pseudomonadota bacterium | reverse complement strand
CCCTGGCATAGCCGGCGAGCAACAACGAGACTTGCGTGCTCAAGCCGTGGAGCGCGAGACCCAGGCTGATCGCGCCCAGCACGACGAGCATGGTGCGCGCAAGCCGGGCAACTCGGCCGTCGGTCACCGCCGGAGCGAACGGCGGCCGGTACAGATCCTCGGCGAAGAAAGTCGCGGCCGTGTGGATGAGGATGGCCGCGGGCAGCAGCGTGGGCAGAGCGCCCGCGCCGCCGACTACACCTCGAAACCAGGCTGGAAACGTCCGGCTCACGGCCGTCGGGAGCGCAAGATCGCCGTTCCTCAGGCGCGGCAGGATGAGGACGGTCGCGAAGCCGCGAACAGCGCCTGCGCCTGCGCCTGCGGCAGCGAGCAGAGCGCAACCGAGCAATTGCGGTTGCATGGAGCAAGCCGCATAGGTCGGACGATGCTGTGGGGAGGTGCGCCTGAGAATTCGTGGACTGGGCCGCTGCGCCGTTGTCACAAGTCCGAGGCTCGCCCCTGATTTGCGCATCCGACCCAGTGCCTGACTTCGCCGTCTGGGGTTGCCTCGGTTCGAGGCCCATTGCGCCTCGTTGAGCTCGATGAGTCGCACCGTCGGAGTCTCCCAGGCTTTCAGCAACTTCTTGACCTTGCGGTGGCTGGCGATCGCCCGATGCATCAACTCGGCCTGCTGAGGCGAGATGGGGTTGACCCGCCGATGCCGATCTTCGCATAGGCGGGTCAACTGCAGGTTCCTTGGAGGTGGGGCGACGAGCGCGCGCAGTGTACAGTTCACATCCGGCACATGGCGGTTCGGTATCCTGAAGCCCGCTGTCTGCTCGCCGGATCGACGCGAATCTGCCAACACCATGCGCTGCATTATGACGGCAGGTGCATGGTCCCTCGATGGAAACGGCGTGCATCCTTGCCACGCTGATGGGTTCGCCTGCAGGTGCGTTGGCGGTCACCGACAGAATGGTTGTTCGCTCGCGGCCGCAATGGCAGCGCTTCGAGGCGCGCAGGGCGCCGGTGGCGATGCGCGCAGGCTGTGACCGGGTCAGCGTGGCGCCGATCGGTATGCCGCGTGGATGCCGGCGACCTTTGGTGCGCACGGCTTGCGCGGGCGGCGCTGAAACTGAGTGACCCGCTGAACCCGTGATGCCGTGATGGATCGGCGCATCGCGGGCGCGAACCACAGATCTTGCATTTCTACGACAACAGTCGTAGTGTGCGTCACTACGACATCAGTCGTAATCTGGGCCATGGGAAATTTTCGTCTGCCGTCCGATGATCTGGAGTACGCCGTGCTGGGCGAGCTGTGGCGCCTTGGCACGGCGACGGTGCGCGAGCTGCACCAGAGGCTGGGCGCGCCGAAGGGCCTGGTCTACACCACAACCGCAAAAGTGGTCGACCGGCTGCGCGAGAAAGGGCTGATTCGACGTCAACGCAAGGGGAACGCATTTTGGTACCAACCGCGCATCGTGCGCGAGGCGGTCGAGCGCGCACGGACACGTCACATCGTCGCACGTCTGTTGTGCTCCACCCCGCGCGCCGCCGTCGCCGCGCTTGTCGAGGCGGTCGATTCGTTGGATCCGCATTTGCTCGAGGAACTCGAAAGGGCGGTGGCGGCGCGCCGCAAAACCCGGAATGAGGTGTGAGCGCCCTCGCGCGGTGTCGCGGCTGTTGCGCTCCTCGCGAGCAGCGGATCCGGCAGCATGCTCGAGCCAGGGACCTGGCTGCGACCACGGGGCTCTCGGCAGCCCGCAGCGTGGCCCCGGGGCCGCTTCGCGTGGCGGGGGACGCTTGAAGCCTGAGCGATTGCGCCGATGGGCCGTCTGTGGGTTTCTGTGCGTGGTGCCGGTGCGCGCCGTGCTTGCCGCGGCAGGCACAACTGACACGAGTCAGGCGGCGCTGCCGCTCGCCGCGGCCATCGCGACCGCGTTGCACGTCGCGCCGCAAGTGCAACAGGCGGCAGACCTGCATGCGGCAAGCCGTTATGGCGTGCGTGCGAGCGGCGCGCAGCTCCTGCCGCAGCTGTCGCTGGTGGCCGGCCGGTACTGGACCCAGACACGGGGCGGGCAGCCGCTTTACGCCGCCGCGAACGGTTCCCGCGAAACCATCGGGCTGCTGGAGCTGTCGCTGCCGCTGTATTCCCCGCAGCTGCGCGCACTGGCGCGGCTCGCCCGCGACCGCGAGGCCCTCGCCCGCAGTGAGCAGGCGCAGGCACGGCTGACCGTCGCCGCGCAGGTCGCCGACGCCTGGTATCAGCTCGCCCTCCTGCGCGCCCGTGTGCGGATCTGGCAGAGCACGCTGCGCTCGGTGAATATCCTTTATCGCGGCGCGCGGCAGAAATACGCCGTCGGTGCCGCGGCAGTCCTGGATCTGGCCCAGACACGGCTGCTGCGCAACAACGCGCAAAGCGGTCTGCAGCAGTCGCTGGCGCAACGTCACGCGGCGATGCGTGCTCTGAACATGCTGCTCGGGCGCGTTCCCTCGGCGCCCCTCGCATTGTCGGTGCTGCGCCCGCGATCCCGGCCTCTGCCCGGGGAGCCGTTGTGGATCGAGAAAGCTCGCCGCGCGCAGCCGCTGCTGCGCATCGCGGCACGGCAGATCGATGTCGGACACGCCCAGGCGGGCACGCTGCGCGCCGCGCGTCTTCCGACCATCACCGCGAACGTCGGCTACGGCGTCGATGCGCCGATGACGCCGAACTCGCGCGATCTCGGCTGGGAGGTCTTCCTCGGTCTGCGCATGCCGATTTTCAATTTTGGCGCCCAGCGCGACCGCATTGCGGATGCCGAGAATCAGGTCGCGGCGCTGCGCGCCGCGCGCCGCTCCGTGCTGCTGGAGATTCGCACCACCATCGCCCGGGATTATGGAAACGCCCAGGCGGCCGAGCGGGCGTATCGGCAGGCGGTCAGACAGCGGCGCGACGCGAGTTCGGTCTATGACATGACACGCGACGGCTACAAGGCCGGCACACTGAATGCCCTGGATCTGGCACAGGCGGAGAACAGCTGGCTGCAGGCGCGCCTGCAGGCGGCGACGGCGCTGGTGCTGCTGCGCATGGCGCATACCCAGCTGCAGCTCGATGCGGGCGCTTATCCCGGAGAACGGTCACCGACATGAAGGCAACGCGCAACCATTGGCCTCGACCCCAGGACACCCGCGGGCGTGTCCTGGCGCTTTTGCTGCTGGGGGCATCAGGCGCCGCGCTCGCGAGTGTGCCGGTGCAGACCGCGCCGGTGCAGCGCTCCTCGTGGCGCAATCTCGTGCACGTCATCGCACGGGTGCGCAGTGTCAACCATGCGACTCTGAGCGCGCCTCTGAGCGGGCGTGTGTGGGAGCCGCGGCGCCCGGCGGGCGAGGTCCGCGCCGGGATGCTCCTCGCCCGCATCACCCCGCCGGGCTTGCAGGCGAGCCTGCAGGCGGCGCGGACCCAGCTGCGTCTTGCGCAGATCAACGTGCAGCGTAACCGCGTGCTCTATCACGACGGCGTGGTCTCGCTGCAGACGCTGCAGAGCAGTCGCGCGACGGAAAAGCAGGCGCAGGCGCAGGCGCAGGCGCTGCAGGGACAACTGGCCAACCAGGCGATTCGCGCGCCCTTCGCCGGCATTCTGGATTATCAGGTGCCGGCCGGCGCGGTCGTCGGCGCCGGCACGCCGATCGTGACGCTTGACGGCCGCGGGACGCCCTGGATCGAAGCGCTGGTCTCGCCGATGAGCGCAATGCGCCTGGCCCGGCGGGCGCCCGTCCGGATCCGTTTTGCCGGCTGGTCGGGCGCCGGCCGCATCCACAGCATCGGCCACAGCGCGCGCCAGTCCGGCCTGGTCGCGGTGTACGTGACGCCGCCGCCGCATGCACCGCTGTTGCCTGGCGAGTGGGTGCACCTGCGCTTGATGCAACGAGCGGTTTCGGCCTTCGCCGTCCCGATGCGCGCGGTGGTCATGCAGGGCGCCGGCGCAATGGTGTTCCGTGATCAGGGCGGACGCGCCCGGCGCGTGCCGGTAACGGTGCTCGGTACCCGCGGCACCCGCGCATGGATCGAGGGCCCACTGCACAGCGGCGAGCCGGTAGTCGTGCGGGGTGCCGGACGGCTTGCGGACGGCACGCCGCTGCTCGTGCAGCCATGATCCGCAGCTATCTGCGATTTCAATGGGACAATCGCTACACGGTGGCGCTGCTTGCCGCCGTGCTGCTGCTGGCGGGCTGGATCGCCCTCGAGCAGCTGCCGCAGAGCATCTTCCCGCCGGTCGATTTCCCCAAAGTCGCGGTGCTTGTCCATACCAATGATCTGCCCGTGCGGTACATGCTGCTCGCAGTCACCGAGCCGATGGAGCAGGCCGCCAAGGGCGAGCCCGGAGTCACGCTGGTGCGCTCCCAGACGGGCAACGGACTGACCAAGCTGCACATCTATTTCAGCCCGAAGACCAATCCGGAAACGGCCTATCTGATGCTGCAGGCGCGGCTCGCACACATCCCGCTGCCGCCCGGCGCGACGATGAACGTGCGCCTGATGACGCCGAACATCTACCCGCTCGCCGAGTACGCCCTGGTTTCCAACACGATGCACAGCTCGGCGATGAAGCCTGTATTCGCGTTCACGCTGCGCCCGGCCATCCTCTCGGTCCGCGGCGTGTACCGTGCCCTGGACACGGGGCGTGGCTGGCCGGAAGTGCACGTCAAGCTCAACCCGCGCCGGCTGGCGCAATATCACCTGAGCGCCGCCGAGGTCGTGACGGCGCTGCGCGCCTACCAGGGCCCGTTCTTCTCCGGTGCGCTGCACGCCTTTCACCAGCAGTTCATCGTGGCGACGACGCCCCGTCCCGTCGATCCGGCGTCGTTGGCCCGTCTCGAGCTGCCCATCGGCCGGATGAGCGCCGGCGGCTCGCGCACCACGATCCCGCTCGGGGCGCTCGGCTCCGTGCACACCGGTCCACCGCCGCTGATTCGCTCCGCTGCGGTGGTCGGCTATCGCTACGCCCTGATCATGGACGTCTCGGCGCAACAGGGGGCGAACGAAGTGGGGGTGGCATCGCGCCTGCGCACCGAGCTTCGGGCCCTGGCCAAGCAGCTGCCCCCGCATGTGCACCTGGTGCGCATCTATGACCTCAGCCGTCTCATTCGTTCCAGTCTGCGCGACGTATGGATCGCGCTCGGATTGGGCAGCCTGATCGCCTTCCTCGTCGTGTACCTGTTCCTCGGTCGCGGCGACGGCGCTCTCGCCACATTGCTTGTGGTGCCGCTGTCGGTCGCCGCCACCATGGTCGTGCTCGATGGCCTCGGCATGGGCATCAACATCATGACCCTCGGCGGCATCACGGCCGCCATCGGCGCATTGGTCGATCACGCGATCGTGATCGTGGAGCGGGGAGTGCACGGCCTGCAAGGCGACGCCGCTCGGCGCCGGGGCGCTGCGCTGCAGAGAATCGCCGATGTCCTGCCGATGATGACTCTGGCGACGCTGACCTCGTGCGTCATCTTCGTGCCGCTCATCTTTCTCTCCGGCACCATCGGCCTGCTGTTCCGCGGCATGGCCGCAGCGGTGGTTGTTGCGCTCGTGACCTCGCAGCTGATCGCAATCGTGATCACACCGGTGTTTGCGATGTGGGTCGCGCAGCGGCCCCGCCGCATCCACAGGCTCCCTGGAGAGCGCTGGGTGCGCCATTACTTCAGCCGCGTTCTGCTGCGCGGCATGCGCCAACCGTGGCTCGCAGCGCCGGTCGTCCTCGTGCTATTGGCCGTCGCGGTGATCGGGGTTTGGCGGTTGCCGACGGCGTTTCTGCCGCATTGGGACGAGGGTATCTTTGTCGTGCCGTATCGCACGCCCCCTGGCACGGGAGTGCGCGAGACGCTTCAGGTCGGACGGGATCTGATGGGCATCGCGCTGCACAACCCGAATGTCGCGCGCGCCTCCCTGGTGGTCGGTCGCGGGTTCGGCAACTCGTACGCCACCCCCAACAAAGGAGGTATCACGATCCTGCTGAAGCAGCATCGCAGCGCCGGCATCCGCCAAGTGATGCGCCAGTTGCGGCATCGATTCCGCTCGCAAGTCCCTGATCTGACCACGCTTGAGACCATGCAGGTGATGATCAATCGCCTCGGCAACTTGTCCGGCTCGCATGCGCCACTGGTCATCGAGCTGTTCGGCGACAGCTCGATCGTGCTGCATGGCGCAGGAGAGCGCCTGCTCGGCGCACTGCTCGCGAGCCACGATTTCCACTCGGTCGTCTTCAAGGCCCCGTCCGCAGGACCGGAGCTGCACGTCACGCCGAACAGTCTTGCTGCGCTGCAGGGGCTCACCCCCGCGCACCTTGCTGACCAGCTGCTGACGCGCCACTGGGGCCGGCGCGCGGGGTTTCTTCTGCAGGGCGAGCAGATCGTGCCGATACGCGTGGAAGAGTCCGGCTCAGCGAACCGGACGCCGGTGAATTACGCGCAGACGCACTTGCGCCTGCCGGACGGCCGTCTGGCGCCGCTCTCGCAGGTGGCGCATCTTCGCTTGCAGGGCATCGTCCCGTACGTCACCCATCAGAACCTCGTCCCCTATGCCACCATCAAGCTCAGCCCCGCGGCGGGGGAGGGATTGTCTGTGGCCGCGCAGCGCGCCGAGCAGCTGATCGCCAAAGCGGGCCTGCCATCGGGAGTCACGAGCGCCATCGGCGGCTATTACCGCGAGCAGCAGAGGAGTTTCAGCCAGATGCTCGTCATTCTGGGCGCCGCGCTGCTGATCCTGCAGGTGCTGCTCGGCTACCAGTTCGGCAGTCAGAAGGCTGCGCTGGTCGCCATCGTGTCCATCGCGCTCGCCGCATCCGGTACGCTGTTGGCGCTGCTCGCCGCTGGCGTCGATCTCGACAGCACTGGGTTTCTCGGCATGCTGCTGGTGTTCGCCATCGCGGTGAACAACGTCGTTCTCATCTTTTCCCGGGCGCAGCAGCTCAGCGGCGGCCGGCCGAGGCCCGCGAGCGTGGCCCGCGCAGCGCAGCAGCGGCTGCGCCCGATTCTCATGACCATGCTTGCGGATGTGCTCGGATTCCTGCCGCTCGCATTCGGCATCGGCCGCGGCACCGATTTGCTGCAGCCTCTGGCGATCGCCGTCATGGGCGGGCTCGTCATCTGCACCGCGATGACCCTGTGGCTCGCCCCGGTACTCTATGCGGCATGGTGGCGTCCCGGGGACGATCGCACCGGGGAACTCGGCGTCTGAGGCCGATGGGGAGCGGAGCTCCCGGGTCGTATCGCGGGGACGGCTCAGGGCAGCGCGGCTCCGAGCCCGCCGGGAGCATTGCGCGCTCGATTCCACAATGGCGCAGGCGAGGAGCCCGCGCCAGCGCGGCGCGGCTCCTCAGCGTGTGCCCGCATGCTGAGGGTCGGTCGAGACGAGGAACTGCAGCACCGCGGCGTTGAAGAACGACGGATACTCCCACAGCGCATAGTGCGACGCGAACGGCAAGATGAGCTCGCTGCCGAGCGGCATGCTGCGCGCCATGAAGTCCGTGTCGCTGCGCCTGATGATGTCCCGGTCGCCGTCGACAATCCAGACCGGCACCCGGATGGTCTCGAGCCGGGCTCTGGTCAGATGCGGCTGCGTGTCCCACATCCGCTCGATCCGCTGCGCGATCGCGGCAAAATCCCGCGGGGTCGGCGAGCTCGCCTGATAGACACGCCGTGACCAGAGCGCACTCGCGGCATCCACCCGCCGCTGCGCCGCGGACTCGTGACGCCGAATCGCGGTGGGGTTCGCATTGGCGCCGTAGGCGAACACGGAAACGACCCGCCGCGGCTCGTGGATGGCCATCTCGAGCCCGATGATTCCCCCATCGCTGTAGCCGACGATGGGCGCCCGCCGGATATGCAGAGCCCGCATCAGACCGGTCGTGTCGCGCGCCATCAACCGATAAGTCAACCGCACCGAACTGCAGGTGCTGTGGCCCTGACACCGGCTGTCGAATACGATCGCCCGATACCCGTGTGCGGCGAGATAGGGCGCAAGATCACCCCAGTCAGCGGTGCTGTCGAGTCCTCCCTCGATCAACACCACCGGAGGGCCGGCGCCAAATTCCGCGTACCAGAGTCTGACGCCGTCCACACCGACGTAGCCGCTATGCGGCGGCGGCGGCAGCACAGCGGGTCTGGGAAACGGCGGCACGGGCTGCGCGGCTGAGGCCGCGCCCGCCACCGCAAGCAGTGCAACGGCGAGCAGGCGAGGGATGTGCATTGAGTGTTCTGACGGCCCGTGCAGCGGCGAGGCTATTCGAGTTGACGTGGAATACTCCTATTGGATGGCGGGCAAGTCAATTGCCGGCGCGCTGACTGGCCGCGGCGGTGATGGCGGTGCGTCGTCGACAGGCACCCGGTGCCCTGCGAGCCATGCTCGTGTGCAACCGCTGCCGTCTCACCAGGGACCGATGGTGCCGCTGCACTGCCGGAGAAGTGTCCTTGGAACGGGAGGTGGGGACGATGGCGAATGATGTGGAGCAGGGCGGGGGGGATGCGCGAGCACGCCGCAGAGGGGCGCGGGACGTGGATGGGCGCATCGAGCATGTCGTCGTCCTGATGTTGGAGAATCGCGCCCTCGATCGCATGCTCCGGTTTGCCGGCATGGAATCGAACGGACCGCTCGACTCGCATGGACGCATTGCCCCGGCGTGCACGGATGTTGCGTCGGTCGGCGGCCGGATGCGGGAGTTTGCCGCCTCCGCCCGCTCCACGGCACCGGCCACGCGTTCAGCCGGTCTCGTCGCCGGCGAGGAATTCGCGCAGCAGCCGCAACAGTGCCTCGGCGCGGATGGGCTTGCTCAGGATGCGCAGGTGCGGATCGGGCGCAAGGCCGCGGATCGCCGCGGACGTATCGCCGGTGACGAGGACCGATTTCAGCGGCGCGCCGAGCCGCGCGCGCAGCGTCGCGATGAGCTGGATGCCGGTCTGCGCCGGCCCCAGGTGATAGTCGGTCATCAGCAGATCGAACCGGGCGCCGTTGTGCACGGCCTCGAGCGCCGCTTCGAGCGAGGCGACCGTGATGACCTGATAGCCTTCGACCCTCAGCAACATCCGAGTTGCGTCGCGGACGCTGGGGTCGTCTTCCACCAGCATGATGCAAGGCTTGCCGCTGGCGGCGCTGGACTCGAGCCCGACGCCGGCGGACTCCTCCGCCGGCGCCGCCGCCGCGCCCGCTTGCACATCGGCCGACGGCAGCACCAGAGAGAAGACCGAGCCCCTGCCGACCTGCGAGCTCACCTCGAGTTTCAGACCGAGCAACTCCACGATGCGCTTGACGATTGCAAGGCCTAGGCCGTAGCCGTCGCGCGAGGCGTTGGCGTCGACCCCGACCTGATAGAACTCGTCATAGATGAGCGGCAGCTGATCGGCAGGAATACCGACGCCGGTATCCTCGACGTCGAGCCGCACCAGAGCGCCGTTCACCAGTGGGCAGCGCAGCGTTACGCTCCCGACGCGCGTGTACTTGATGGCATTCGACACCAAGTTGCGCACGACCTGCTCAACCAGCGACGGATCGCTGTGCACGTAGGCGTTTGCCGCGGCCACCTCGAGCATCAGTCCCTTGCGCGTCGCGATGCTCGCGAACTCGCGGCGCATTTCCTCGAAAATGCGCGCAACGGAAAAGTCGCTGACATCCGGCTTGATCGCCCCCGATTCGAGCTTGCTGATGTCGAGCAGAGCATTGAGCAGGCGGGACATCGAGCCGATGGCTTGTTCCTGCTGCGCCAGCGCTTCCGTTAGCAACGGATCGGTGACCGTGCGGCGCAGCGTTCCGTTCAGCAGAGCGAGGGCCTGCAGCGGCTGGCGTAGATCGTGACTCGCGGTGGCGAGAAAGCGGCTCTTACCCTGATTGGCCCGATCCGCGCTTTCTCGGGCGAGGTCTGCGACTTCGCGTGCCTCCTCGGCCACGGCTCGCGCCGCGATCAGCTCCTTCTGGATGCGCTGCCGGTCGCTCACGTCGCGGATCGCAGCGACCACCAGCGTCTCCTCGCCGTCGGCGATCGGACTTAAGCTGATTTCGACCGGGAACTCCGTGGCATCGCGCCGCAGGCCGTAGAGCTCGAGGTTCTGTCCCATGGGCCGCACACGCATGTGCGAGAGGTAATCGGCGCGGTGATCGAGGTGGCGCATCCTGAACCGCTCGGGCATGAGTGTCTCGACGGGCAGGCCGACGATTTCCTCGTGCGTGTAGCCGAAGAGCGCGAATACCCGGCGGTTGACGAAACGAACGATTCCCTCGCCGTCGATGATGATCATCGCGTCGGGGGCCGCTTCGAGCGCGCTCCGCGCGAGTTCGGGCGGCGTCAAGCGCATGACGAGTCTGCTCCCCCCAAATGCTCCGGCGAGCTATCGGTTCCGTTCCTGCGGGGCGGGCCGGAGGTTGCGCGACCTGTTCATGAAGGCGCATCGCCCGTTCGGTTTACCCCTAGGTGCGCCGGAAAGACTTCACCCTTCAACACCAATGAAGAGAATACGGCCGTCCGAGACCGAAGGCAAATGCGACTTGGTCCCAGTCTCATATTGGCGTTCACCCTCCAGGAACAAAAGAGAACTTTGCGGGTTTGCGGCGCGGCAGCGGCCGCTGCGCCGACTGTCAACCCAAGCGGTCTCGACATCGGCGCCGTCGCGGGCGCCGATCACTCCGTGAGTTTCGCGCCACAGACCGGCACGTCGTGTGCGCCGGGCCCATAAGCCAAGCTCTGCGATTCGTCAATGTCGGCAGGCCGCTCGAGCTGTGCAGCGGGCCATTTCGCATTTCGGGTCCGTACAACTACGAAGACTCACGCAATGGTGCCGGTGGCAGCATCGAATGTCTCTACGGATCGAGGTGCGTAGGGTAATGAGCTCGGTCGTCTTGGGACTTGGCAACATCCTCCTGACGGACGATGGCGCCGGCGTGCATGCGGCGCAGGCGCTCGCGCAGCGGCTGCCCTGCGCCGAGGGCGTGCGCATCATCGATGCCGGTACGCTGAGCTTTACGCTCCTGCAATATCTGGAGGATGCCGACAACCTGATCGTGCTCGATGCGGCGCAGTTTGGCGCGCCGCCGGGCACCGTGCGCTGCCTCGAGAGTGAAACGATGGACACATTCCTCGCGGGCGGCACACGCAGAAGGTCGGTCCACGAGGTCGGGCTCGGCGACCTGCTCGGCATGGCGCGCCTCGAGGATGCGCTGCCGGCGCACCGGGCACTCATCTGTATACAGGCGGCCGATGTCGGCTGGGGACTCGAGCCCACCGCCCCGGTCCGCGCCGGCGTGCAGGCGGCAGCCGGCGAGGCGCTGCGCCTGCTCGAGCGCTGGCGGGCATGACCACGCTCGCGCAAATTCCCGTCTGTGTCGAGCCCGTGCCGGTCAGTCACGAGGAGGGCACGGTGGGCGGCGGTATCGGTGCGATCCTCGCCGAGATCGCCGAGCTGCTCGAACGTCTGGCCCGCACCGGAGAGCCTGGCGCCATCGACCTTCGCAGCCTGCCGCTCAGCCCCGCAGATCGCGCACAGCTGCTCCAGGCACTCGGCACGGGCGAAGTCGACGCTCGCATGCAGGTGAACGGCGAAAGCCGCATCCGCGAGACCGCGGTGCACGGGGTGTGGTGGACGGAACATCGTGACTCAAGCGGTGAGCTGCTTGCCACCCTGATCGAAGTCGCCCGGGTTCCGGACATTCTCATCGTCGGAGAAGACGATCTTCTGCGCGGGGCGTCGCGGCTGCGCGCGAGCCTCACGCTGCAATCCGCAGCACAAGGGGAGAGTCCCCATGGCTAGACCTGAATTGGAACCCACCATCGGCGAGCTGCTCGACCGCCAGGGCGTGAGCCGCCGCAGCTTCGTCAAGTACTGCACCGCGATGGCCTCGCTGCTCGCCCTGCCGCCGCACGCGGCGCGAGCAATGGCCGAGCAGTTGCGCGCGGCGCGCCGCCCATCGGTGATCTATCTGTCTTTCCAGGAATGCACCGGGTGCCTGGAGTCCCTGACGCGCTCCTTCGCGCCGACCATCGAGAATCTGATCTTCAATGTGGTCTCGCTCGACTACGACGACACACTGATGGCCGCGGCAGGTTCGCAGGCCGAGGCGGCACGCGAGCAGGCGATGCGGGCGAACTACGGCAAGTATCTGCTGGTGGTCGACGGGGCGGTGCCGACCGGCGACGGCGGAGTCTATCACTGCGCCGCCGGCCGCACCGGACTCGACATTCTGACCGACTGCGCCAAGGGCGCCGCGGCCATCGTCTGTGTCGGCACCTGCGCGTCATTCGGCGGGCTTCCATTCGCTGATCCCAATCCGACCGGGGCACGCGCGATCTCCACGCTCGTTCCGGGCAAACCCGTGGTCAACGTGTCGGGCTGTCCGCCCATTCCCGAGGTGATCGCCGGCACACTGCTGCAATACGTCACGAGCGGCCGGGTGCCCGATCTCGATGAGCACCTGCGCCCGACGGTGTTCTTCGGCAACAGCATCCATGACCGCTGCTATCGCCGCCCCTTCTACGACCAGGGGAAATTCGCCAAGACCTTCGACGACGAGGGCGCGCGCAATGGCTGGTGTCTCTATGAGCTCGGCTGCAAGGGGCCGACGACCTATAACGCCTGCGCGACGATCAAGTGGAACAACGCAGTCAGCTTCCCGATCCAGTCCGGGCATCCCTGCCTTGGCTGCGCAGAACCCAACTTCTGGGACCGCGGCAGCTTCTACAGCCCGATTCCTTCGCCCCGTTGGGGTAAAGCCGGGGAGGTCAGCCCCGTGCAGGCGGCCGCCATAGCCGCCGGGGCAGCAGTCGCCGGCGCTGCGATCGGCGTCGGCAGCGTGCTGCTCGGGCGGCGTCGCATCGCACGGCACCAGCAGGAGCCGAAATCACCATCCGGTAAAGGCAACGAGGAGTAAGTCATGGACCTCGTGGACTTCGCGCGCGGCCCGGCATTGAAGGTCGCATTCGTCATCTTCTTCATTGGCGTCCTCTGGCGCCTCGTCAACGTCCTGCTGCTGCGCCACAAGCGCAACCTGAGCGAGCCCAGGCGCAGCGTGGGCGCATCGGTGTGGGGCGGCCTGAAGGCGATGGGCTCGCGCTCCTGGCCGCACCCCGAATTCATCAAACGCACCATCACCGGCGAGGCGCTCGGCTATTCCTATCACATCGGCCTGTTCATCGTCATTCTGCTGTTCGCGCCGCACATCATCTTCTTCGGCAGCTTCATCGGCATCCGCTGGCCGGCGCTGCCGAACAGCGTGGTGACGATCTTTGCCGTCATTACCGTCACGCTGTTCGTCGCGGTGCTGTTTCGCAGGCTGGCGCATCCGGTGCTGCGCCGCCTCTCGAACTTCGATGACTTCTTCAGCTGGTTTGTGGTCGCTCTGCTGCTGGTGAGCGGTCTCATGGCAACGGCGCACGTCGGCGCGCCGTATCCGACCATCCTCGGCCTGCACATTCTCAGCTTCGATCTGCTGCTCATCTGGTATCCGTTCGGCAAACTCATGCACGCCTTCTACATTTTCCCGACGCGGGCCGTGGACGGATACCTATTGACCCGCAAGGGGGCGCCATCGTGAACAGGCCATCAGTCGAATTTCACGCCAATCTCGCCGCCGACGAGGCGGCACTCGGCGAGCCGCAGAGGGTGGCCGGAGCGATGCGGGCCTTCACCCGCGAGATCGGTGCGCTGAGCGCGCTGCGCCTGGAATCGTGCGTGCACTGCGGCATGTGCGCGGACGCCTGTCATTTCTACATCGCGACCGAGGATCCGCAGTACACGCCGGTGCTCAAGGTCGAGCCGTTCAAGCAGGCGTTCAAGCGCGAGGCTGCCGCTTTCGCCCCATTCTTCCGCTGGTTCGCCCTGAAGCCGCAGGTCACCGCCGATGAGCTCGAGCGCTGGCAGCACCTGTTGTTCGACAGCTGCAACATGTGCGGACGCTGCTCGCTCATCTGCCCGATGGGCATCGACGTTGCCGAGCTCATCGAACAGGCGCGGCGTGGCCTGTTCGAGGCCGGCCTCGCGCCGAAGGAGCTGTACGAAAAGGCCGCGCACCAGCGCCGCACGGGACAGCCGGAGGACTCCAGCGAGCCGTACCGCGACAGGCTCCTGGCCATCGGGCGGCAGTTCAACGTGGAAATGCCCATCGACAAGCCGCAGGCGGAGGTGATGCTGACCGTGCCGCGCACGGATATCGAGCACTACCCCGCCGCCGTCGCCGCCCTGGCGCGCGTGATGGCGCACCTGAAGGCCGATTGCACCTTTCGCAGCGACGGTCTGATCGCGGAGAACTACGGCTACTACGCCGGCGGCCGCGCATGGCAGCGCGAGATCAGCCTGAGGCTGATCGAACAGGCGCGCGCCTGCAAGGCCAAGGTGCTGATCGTCCCGGAATGCGGTCATGCCTATACCGCGTTGCGCTGGGAGGCGGCGGAGCTCATCGGCAAGCCGTTGCCGCTCAAGGTGCGCCACATCACCGAGTACCTCGCCGAGGCGCTCGCCGACGGACGGCTCAAGCTGCGCTCGGCCGATCTCGGCGTGACCGCGTTCCACGATCCGTGCCAGCTGGTCCGCAAGGGCGGCGTGACGAGCGCCCCGCGGCGGCTGCTGCACGCGATGGGCATCGAGCCGCGCGAGACCACCCGGCATGTCGGATTCAACGTCTGCTGCGGCGGCGGCGGCGGGGTGCTCGACATCGAGCGCGCCGCACCACTGCGCTATCGGGTTGTCGAGGAGAAGTTTCACGAGATCGACGCCACGGGAGCGCGGACCTTCCTCACCAGCTGCTCGGACTGCCGGCGGACATTCGATGACGGTAAGCAGCACTTCAACTGGCAACAGACGCCGCGCAGTCTCCTCGAGCTCGTGGCTGAGCATCTGCAGGGCGGATGAGGGTCGCATCCATGAGTACACAAACGGTTGTGGTCGATCCGATCACGCGCATCGAGGGCCACCTGCGCATCGAGGCGCAGATGAACGGCAATACCATCACGAGCGCCGTGAGCTCCGGGACGATGGTGCGTGGGGTGGAGATCATTCTGCGGCACCGCGATCCGCGCGACGCCTGGGCTTTCGCGCAGCGCATCTGCGGTGTGTGCACGCTGGTGCATGGCATCGCGTCCATCCGCGCGGTCGAGGATGCTCTGCAGTACGAGATTCCGCCGAACGCCAATCTCATCCGCAATCTGATGATCGGCGCGCAGTTCGTGCACGATCACGTCATGCACTTCTACCACCTGCACGCGCTCGACTGGGTGGACGTGGTGTCGGCGCTGTCGGCGGACCCGAAGGAGACCTCGGCCCTGGCTCAATCCATCTCGTCCTACCCGAAGTCCTCGCCGGGGTACTTCGCGGACGTGCAGAAGCGGGTCAAGACGCTGGTTGAATCGGGCCAGCTCGGCATCTTCGCCAATGCTTACTGGGGACACCCCGCCTACAAGCTGCCCCCGGCGGCCAATCTGATGGCGGTGGCGCACTATTTGGAGGCGCTTGCGTGGCAGCGCCGCGCCGCGGAGCTGCATGCGATCTTCGGCGGCAAGAATCCCCATCCGAATTTCGTGGTGGGCGGCAGTCCGGTCGGTATCAGCGTGCATGAGGGCGGCGGCACCGGCACGACGTCCGTCAATACCATCGGGCTCGCCCGCGTGGCCGAGATCATCGGCGAGATGCAGAGTTTCGTCGACCAGGTGTATCTGCCGGACACCCTTGCAATCGCCTCGTTCTACAAGGATTGGCTGACGCCCGGGCACGGCGAGGGTGTGGGCAACTTCCTCTGCTATGGCGATTTCCCAGCGCACGGCGTGCCGGACCCGAAACAGATGATGATCCCGCGCGGGGCCATCCTCACGCGAGATCTCAGCCACATTCATGAGGTCGATCTGAACGCGCAATCGCAGATCAAGGAATACGTCGCGCATTCCTGGTACGACTACACGACTGGAAAGGAATCCGGTCTGCATCCGTATCAGGGCGAGACGCACCTGCACTACACGGGCCCGACCCCGCCCTACCAGCATGTCGATCCGGCGGCGAGCTATTCGTGGCTCAAGTCGCCGCGCTGGAACGGACATGCGATGGAAGTGGGACCGCTCGCCCGGGTGCTGATGCTCTACGCCAGCGGTGATGAGGCAACCCGTGAGCTTGCGGGCAAGGCGCTGACGCAGCTCAATGTGCCGATCGAGGCGATGTTCTCCACGCTTGGCCGCACGGCGGCCCGTACGCTCGAGTCGAAGCTGATCGCCGATGCCATGTCGGGTTGGTATGAGGCGCTGATGACCAACATCCGCGCCGGAGATGTCCAGACGTTCAACGCGCGGCTGTGGGAGCCGCAGAGCTGGCCGTCGCATGCGCAGGGGGTTGGCTTCACGGAGGCACCCCGGGGGGCGCTCGCCCATTGGGTCGTCATCGATGAGGGACGCATCAGCAACTATCAGGCGGTGGTGCCGAGCACGTGGAACGCAGGTCCCCGTGACCCGGTCGGCCAGGAGGGACCTTACGAGGCGTCCCTCAAGGGGCAGCAGCTGGCGATATTGAGCCAGCCGCTGGAGATCCTGCGCACCATACACAGCTTCGACCCGTGCATCGCCTGCGCGGTGCACCTCAGCGACCCGGACGGCGAGGAGCTGCTGCAGGTGCGGGTGGTTTGAGCGCGCATCCTCCATGCGCGAGGCGCCGGGCATGCACGAGCTTGCAGTCTGTCAGGGACTGATGCGCGAGGTGGAACGGGTCGCACGCGCGGCCGGCGCCGATCGGGTCGTAGCGGTGACGGTGCGGATCGGCCCGCTCTCGGGTGTGGAGCCGCAGCTCCTCGAGAGCGCCTTTCCGCTTGCGAGCGCCGGCACGGTTGCGGCCGACTCCAGGCTCCTCATCGAGCACGCCCCGGTGCGCGTGCGCTGCCAGCGCTGCGGCGGGGAGTCGCAGGCGGCGAGCAACCGCCTGGTCTGCGGCTACTGCGGTCACTGGCGCGTACAGGTGCTGAGCGGCGAGGAGCTGCTGCTGGCGCGCGTGGAGCTGCTGAGGGAGTGCCATGCCTGATCCGCTGCCGAGCGCGCCGCGATTTGAGAGGCCGCTGGTGGCGGCCGTGCGCCGCCAGTGCGCGCGCGCGATGCGCTGCGAGTTCACGCAGCGTGAAAGCGTGATTCCGCGCCCACCGGCGGGCTGTCAGCTCTACGTGCACGTGCCGTTCTGCGAATCGCTGTGCCCGTTCTGCTCCTTCCATCGAGTGCAGTTCCGGCCGGAAAAGGCGCAAGCGCATTTCGAGGCGCTGCGCCGCGAGATTCGCATGTACTACGAGCGCGGCTATCGCTTCACCGACGTCTACGTCGGCGGTGGTACGCCGACCGTACTGCCGTACGAGCTCGCCAAGACGCTGCGGCTCATTCGATCGCTTTGGCCCATTCGCTGGGTATCGGTCGAAACGAACCCGAACCACCTCACCCCCGAGACCATCGAGATCCTCGAGGACACCGGCGTCGACCGGCTGTCCGTCGGCGTACAGAGCTTCGATGATGCGCTGCTGCAGGAGATGGGCCGATATCAGGCCTACGGCAGCGGCGAGCAGATCACCGAGCGGCTCGCGGGCGCGCGCGGCCGTTTCCAGACGCTCAACGTCGACATGATCTTCAATTTCCCGACGCAGAGCATCGAGTCTTTGCAGCGGGACATCGATACGATCCACGCGCTCGAGGTCGATCAGGTGTCGTTCTATCCGCTGATGACGGCGGCCTCGGCGCAGCGGTGCATGCGCAAACGCCTCGGGAACGCCGATCCGGCGCGCCGCTATGCCTACTACCAGCGGGTCCTCAGCGGCATGCGGCCGGCGTATCAGCCCTCCTCGGCATGGTGCTTCTCACGCATCGGGCCGCGAGCGGCACCGCGGCCGATTGACGAATACATCGTTCAGCCGGGCGATTACGTCGGCATCGGCAGCGGCGCGTTCAGCTACCTCGACGGCACGCTGTACTCCACGACCTTCTCGCTGCGCCGGTACCGCGAGCTGATCGCCGCCGGAAAGCCGGCGCTCACGCAGTGCCAGGTGCTGACGCGCCGGCAGCGCATGCGCTACGACTTTCTGGTCGGGCTGTTCGGGCTGTCGCTGCCGTACACCTACATCGAGGCGAAATATGGCGCGGAATTCTGGTGGCGGATGGCGCCGGATCTCGCTGCGATGCGTCTGATCGGCGCAACGCGTCACGATGGCGATGCGATCCGGCTCACCGATCGCGGCATGTATTGCTGGATGCTGATGATGGCGGAATTCTTTACCGCAGTGGACCGATTGCGCACCGCGATGCGGCTGCACATCCGCGATGAGCTGCAGGTGCCGCTGCCGCAGTCGGTCAGGGAGCCGACGGTGGTGTGGGATCCAGGTAGATTTCATAATGCGCGATTTTTCCATCGCGCATCGTGAAGACATTGCAGAACGGCGCGGTGACTGTCTTGCCGTCGAGGCGCGTGTAGGCGACATCGCCGCGGCAGATAAGAGGAGCGGGCACTTCCCAGATGTCCGTGACGCGATGCGAGAGCGCGGCAATGCCCGCGAAAAAGCCCTCAAGCGCCTGCACGATCGCCGGCGGTCACGGGCACCGCGACCGCCGGCGCGCTGCCGTAGCGAAATTGCGCATCGGGCGTGAGGTATGCCGCCAAGCCGCTGCTGTCCCTCGAATCCATGCGGCCGAAGAGCGCGGCGCACCGCTGCCGTGCGTCGGTCATGAGTTGGCTCCCGTGGAAGTGACGCACGGCAGTATGGCGCGCGTGGCGGCGAGGCTCGCTGCGGAAACTCCCTACATCGCCGATCCGAGATCGACGACTAACATGACACGTTTGCAATGCTCGACGAAGGACGGCAGGGCGCCGCATCGGGCGAGGAGATGAGCATGGGCAAGTGCTTCAGGGTCATGGCGATGACCGGACGATGGGTCGGCGGCCTCGTGCTTCTCTTTGCGGCGCTCTCGCTTGCCGCCTGTGCCGGCAGCACCGGCGCGCAGGGACCGGCCGGCGCGACCGGCGGGGCGGGTCCTGCCGGTCCACCGGGACCGAGCAGCACGGTCAGTGCGATCGATGTCAGTACGGCGACTGCGATGACGTCGATCATCACCAAGGTGACGATTCCCTCCTCGGGGCAGCCCGTGGTCGACTTCACGCTCGTCGATCAGAACGGCGTGCCGCTGAGCGGGCTGCCGGCGGCCGACGTCAGCTTTGCGATCGCCAAGCTCGTGCCCGCGGGCGTGCAGCTCGCTGCATTTCCCGGGCTGGCGGTGCCGGCGCCGCTGCTGGTGCCGCAATGGCAGTCCTATCTGTATCACATGGTGAGCCCGGCGGCGTCCGGCGCCAGTTCGGCGACGCCGGTCGTCGGTACGACCCCGGAGCCGCAGGCGAGCACGGAGTCGGGTGCCTCGGGTACGCTGGTCGACAATGGCAACGGCAGCTACCAGTACACGTTCCACAAGGACATCGCCACCGATCCGGTCGTATCGTACGATCCGACACTCGTGCACCGGGCGGGTCTTGAGATCCGCAATCTCGCGCCGGCCAACAGCCCGGTCTACACGTTCATCCCGGCGACCGGTGCGAGCACGAACCTGAATGCCAATGACGCGGTGGACCAGACGGCGTGCATCGCCTGTCACCAGCAACTGGCGTTCCATGGCGGGGCGCGCAACAACGTGCAGTACTGCGTGATCTGCCACAACCCGAGCTCGGCGGATCCCTCGAGCGGCAATACGCTCGATTTCACGGTGATGATCCACAAGCTTCACATGGGCGATGATCTGCCGTCGGTGCTCGCCGGGACCCAGTACTACATTTTCGGCTACGGCGGCGCGATCAGCAATTTCAGCGATGTCGCCTATCCGCAAAGCGACGCCAGCGGCAACAATTCGAGCGTGTCGGGGTCCGGAACCCGCTTCTGCACGACCTGCCACACTGCCAATGACCCGAACGCGCCGCAGTCCGGGAACTACCAGACGGCGATCAGCGCGGCGGCCTGCGGCGCGTGCCACGACAACGTGAATTTCGCCACCGGGCTCAATCACGGGCCGGGCAACCTTGCGGTGACCGACGCAGACTGTGCAACCTGCCACGGTCCGACCGCCACGATCGATAACGGCGCGCTGCAGGTCATCGCCGCGCACACCACGCCGGTCGACGCAGCGGCGGCGAAATTCCAGTACAAGATCGTGAGCGTCGCCAACACCGCCCCGGGACAGACGCCGTCGGTGACCCTGGAGGTGCTGGATCCGGCGACCAACGGCGCGTACAACATTCTCGATTCGAGCGGGCCGTTCCAGCAGGCCGGGTCGCGCCTGGTCGTCGATATGGCCTGGCCGACGGTTGATTTCAACAACGTCGGCAGCGGCAGCGCGACCGGGAGCAGCGGCACGCCGAATCAGCCCGTGTCGATCAATTTCCAAAGCGGCGTGACCGACAACGGCAACGGCACCTATACGGCGACCGCGAGCATGCCGGTGCCGGCCGGCGCGAGCGGGTCCGGCTCGATGATGGTCGAGGGCCGGGCGGTGGTGCCGCTCGCCAATCTCTCCGGCAGCGGCACGACGGACGTCACGCTCGGAATTGCCGGGGTCAATCAGGACTTCGCGATCACCGATCCGGCCCCCGTGGCGCGTGGTCAGATCGTCGACATCACCAAGTGCGATGCCTGCCACCGCGTGCTGACGGAGCACGGCGAGAACCGCACCGATGACATTCAGCTGTGCGCGGGCTGCCACAATCCCGACGCCACCGATATCGGGGAGCATCTGGCGGCTTCGGGAGTCTGTGCGCCCGAGGGCACAGCGGGGGCCAATCCCGAGCAGCCGATCGATTTCAAGGTGCTCATCCACGAGATTCACGCCTCGGGCGCCACCGATGCGAACGGCACTCTGCGCTATCCGAACGGCGTCACGATCTGCAGTTACGGCGCGCGGCCGACCACGTTCCAGGTCGCGTATCCGGGGAACCTCGAGGACTGCAACGCCTGCCACGCGAACAGCTCCTACTACCCGGTGGATGACTCGACGGTGCAGGGCACCACCATCGTGTCGAACAACCGCACCACGCTCACGGACGATGTCGTGATCTCGCCGAACGCGGCGGTGTGCTCGAGCTGTCATACGAGCGTGACCGCCAAGGAGCACATGATCCAGAACGGCGCAAACTTCGCAGCCACGAAGACCGCGACGGGGGCTTTGGTGTCGGCGAGCGTCGAGACCTGCGCGTTGTGTCACGGGCCAGGCGCGGTCGCGGACGTCAAGAAGATGCACGACCTGGCGAGCTTCCCGGATTGACGCGTGGGCGGTCGGCACATGAGAGCGTTCCCACCGCGCAGCGCGCTATTCCCGACGGTACTGACAATCGCCTGGGCATTGGCCGCGCCGGTGGCGCGCGCGGCGCAGCAGGCGCGGGCGCCTGCCGGCTCGCCGCCGGTCCCGCCCGTGGCCGCCACGAGTCCGGCTGCACTCGGCTACAGCGCCCAGGGCGCCGACACGTGCCTGATGTGCCATCGCATGAATGCGCAGGTGATGGCGATCTTCCGCAGCCCTCATGCGCAGCCGGACAATCCCCACAGTCCGTTCGGCCCCGGCGGGCTGCAGTGCGAGGCCTGCCACGGGCCAGGCGGTGCGCACGTCAAGGCCTTCGGCATGAAGCCGGCGGGCATTGTCGTGTTCGGACTGCATTCACCGACGCCGGTGGCCAAGCAAAACGCGATGTGCCTGACCTGTCACCAGGCAACCGTCGGTCGCGCGTGGCTGACGAGCGCCCATGCGGCCAACGACGTGAGCTGCGCCGACTGTCATCACATTCACGGCGCCACCGATGCGGTGCGCGCCCAGGTGAGCCAGGCAAGCGTCTGCGCCACCTGCCACCGGGCGGTCGTCGCGCAATTCCGCAAGCCCTTCCGCCATCCAGTGCCCGACGGCACGATGAGCTGCGCCTCCTGCCACGATCCCCACGGCTCGTTGGGACCGCACATGCTGGTGAAGAGCACGGTGAACGGGACCTGCACCAGCTGCCACACGAGCAAGCGCGGGCCGTTCCTCTGGGAGCACCAGCCCGTCAGTGAGAACTGCCTCGACTGCCATACGCCGCACGGCTCGGTCGTGCCGTCGCTGCTGAGCGAGCAGCCGACGATTCTCTGCCAGCAGTGTCATGATGCCGCCGGCCACCCTTCCGTGCCGTACGGCCCCCAGGGGCTGCCCGGCGGCATGCCTAATCCGTATCTGCTCATCAACGGTTGCGTGAACTGTCACTCGCGCATACACGGGTCGAACAGTCCTTCGGGGCAGGCGCTGATGCGCTAGGAGAAATCATGAGCCCGCGCAGACCGGCACAGCGACTGACCCGTCCGCCGCGCGCAGCGCACCGGAAGCGACACACCCCGTTGATCGGCCTCGCCGTCGCGGCCGCGCTGGCCGCGCCCCTGGCACGCGCCGCGCCGCCCCGGCCCGACACCCGCGCGTGGAAGTGCAAGCTGTGCGTGTTCTATACGGGCGCGAAAGCGAAGGTCGAGGCCGGTGCGATCTATGCCGACGGCGCGGACTTCGCCTCGGGTCGCTACAGCGGGATCGATCACAACGGCGCATACCTGCAAGCCGGCGGCAAGGGCCGCTGGCGCACCCGAGGGGGCGCCTACGGCCGCTTCGAGGCCGACCATCTGGGCCTGCCGTCGCGGCACGTCGCGGTCATGGCCGGTGAGGAGGGGCGCTACAGCGTGCAGGTGACCTACCAGGGCCAGCCGTTTCGCCAATACGAGGACACCGAGACGCCCTACCGCAGCGCAGCGGGCGGGGCGCTGGCCCTGCCGAGCGGGTGGGTCACGGCCAACTCGACGCAGGGCATGAGCACGCTGCGCTCGAGCCTCGAGCCCGTGCGGATCGAATCCGACCGGCGCACGGTGACGCTGAGCGGCAATTACCTCACCAGCAGCGTCTGGACGTTGTTCGGGACGCTGAGCCACTCGGAGCGGACCGGTAGCGCTGCGGGCGCAGCCAGCTTCCTCACCGAGGCGCTGCAACTTCCCGAGCCCATCGATTACGCGACCAACGACGTGCGCGCGGGGGCACTCTGGGCTGAGGCCGGCGCCAGCGTACGCATTGCGTACGAGGGCTCCTGGTTCGATGACAAGACCGACCCGCTCCGCTTTCAGAACCCCTACGCGCCCATCGTGCCAGGCTCCACCTCCGGCCTGCTCTCGCTCGCGCCCGACAATAATCTGCAGCAGGCGTCGGTGTCGGGCGAGGTGACGCTGCCGCTCTGGTCGGGCGTGCTGACCTATCTGGCCTCCATCGGCCGCCTGGCCGAGACCGGGCCGTTCGTCGCGGGCAGCACGCTCACGAGCGACCCGGTGCTGCTCTCGGGCTCGCTCCCCGGCGATATCGTCCTGACGCATTATGCGCTGGCGCTCGCGCTGCGGCCTGCGGCGCGGCTCGATCTGCGCGGACGTGCCACGTATGACGGGCACGACGATCATGTGGCGGTGCTCGCGATTCCCTACGTCGTGACCGACACGCTGCCGGGCGGCATCGCCGTCACGCCGCGTTTCGGAGAGGACCGGGTGAGGCTGACCGGCAGCGCCGATTACCGTCTGCTGCGCTGGGTGCGCTTCGGTGTCGGCGGCAACTACGGCCACACTCATTACGCGCCCGGGCAGGTGCTGACCTCGATGAGCGAGCTGCGGGCGTGGGGCGAGGCGACCGTGACGCCCATCGCGGCGGTGAGCGTCACGGTCAAGGGCGGCAGTTCCCGGCGCGACGCTTCCCGGTTCAACGCCGCGGTCCTGCCGCCGGGGGAGAATCCGTTGCTTCTGGCCTACGACTACGCGCCGCGGGATCGGGAGTTTCTCCGCATCCGCGGCACCTGGGCCATCGATGCGAAGCTCGCCTGGTCGCTCCAAGGGTCCGCCGCGACCGACGCTTACCGGCTGTCGCAGTTCGGCCTGAGCGACGGGCGGCAGCGCGAGCTGTCATCGACCCTGACCTTCACGCCCGGCAGGCCGTGGAGCGTGTATCTCGAGGGCAGCTACGAGCATCTCGAGGCCTCCCAGTACGCACTGCAGCTGCCGGCTTCGGTGGCCTGGCAGGAACGCGACGGGGAGTACTTCTGGACGGCGGGAACGGGCGGCACCTGGACCCTCAGCGAGCGCTGGCACTTCACGGCCGATTACATCCACGCGCGCTCGCGCAGCGACACCGGCGTGCGGTCGGTCGGAATCCTGCAGGCTTTTCCGCAGGACGGCACGACGCTCGATACCGTCAAGGTCGACGCCGACTACCGCTGGTCGCCGGCGCTGTCGCTGCGGATGCGCTACCAGAGGGATCATTTCGGCTCGAGCGACTGGGCGCTGCAGAGCGTGTATCCCGATACCATCCCGCTGCTGCTCGCGCTCGGCGCGCAGCCGTACCGCTACACCGTGGACAGCGTCGCGCTCTCGTTCGTCTACCGCCTCTGAGGGCAGGCCGGCTCTCAGCGCACAAACGTTGCGCACAGCACCGCCGCCAACAGCAGCGTCGAGCCGGCCATCTGCAGCGCCAGTGTCGTCTGAATGGAGCGGGCGAGCGCGACCCGATCGGTCGGTTCGCGAATCGCGCCGGCCGCGCGCCACGCCGCGGGCAATAGCGCAAGAGCCGGCAGCCCGCTCCACCAGGGGATCAACCGCAAGACCGCCGCCAGCACGAACGCCAGGCACGCGGCGCCGTGCAGCGCCAGATACAGCGCGCGCGTGGCCGGGATGCCCCACCGCACGACCAGTGTTCCCTTGCCGGCGCGGGCATCCGCCTGCCGGTCGGGCACCTCGTTCATCAGCAATATGGCCGCCACCCACAGCCCTACCGGCACGGAGACCAGGAGGCTGCGCGCATCGACCCGGCCGCTTTGCAGCCAGGCCGCTCCGGTGACCGGCAGGACGCCAAAGGCGATCGCGATGGCCGTCTCACCGAGGCCGCGCGCAACGAGCTGGATGCGCGGCAGCGAGTAAGACACCGCGAGCGCAACGCCGATCAGTCCGAAGACGATCACGCCGGGGCCGCGCAGCGTCGCGAGCATCGCCCCCAGGAGCGCTGCGGTGCCGAGTAGCCCCGCGCCGAGGACAGTCATCTCGCGCGCGGTGAGAACACCGTTCTGAATAAAACGAGAGCCGCCCGTGTACGGGAATATCCGCTCCTCGTTGCCGCGATCGGCGCCGGACAGGTCGTCCGCCACGTCGTTGAGGACATTTGCGCCAAGATGCACGCACAGCGTCGCGAGCAGCGCCAGGACGGCGGGCTCCCAGTCGAAGCGGCCCGCCGCGCGCAGCCCCCAGGCGCTGCCGACCAGCACCGGCGCGAGCGAGGCGGGCGCGAACGCCGGGCGGGTGGCGAGCAGCAGCCGGCGCATGCGCGCCGCCAACGAACCGCCGCCCAGGGCCGCGACCGTCGGTTCACTCGGTGTGCTGTGCATAGGCGTCGTCATGCGCGCGCGCTCCTCGGGCCGCATGCCGCGGACCGTTTGATTGGCCTGCGATCCCTGACTTCAGTATATAACTTCGGGCACGACACAACGCAAAAATAGGGTTCTTCTCCCGCCTCCGGGCTAGCTGGACGCGGCGGTGAGGTGAACGGCCGCCACTGCTCACTTGGTGTTGCCAGGCATGAAGCCGGCAGGAGGGCGACCGTGGCCCCGCAAGAGTGTATTTCCGCCCTCGGGGGGAGGGGAAGGGTATGAGCCATGTGGGTGGCGCCAGGAGCGCCGTGCTGAGAGCAGCGGGTGCGTGCCGAGGCTGCGGCCGGATCGGACCCGGCCAGCGTACTGCAGTGGATGCTGACGCGAGGCGCCGGCGTTGCACGACAGCGAGTGGCGCACCGTGTGGGATCTGCCGACTTCTGAGCACGCCGTGGCGCTTGAGATTCCCCGGGTCCGGGCGGCATGCCCGCACGGTGAAAGAGCCCTGGAGCTACCGCCACGAGGGCTATGCCCGGCGCTTCTGGCTCGGCTGGTACCGTCGCGCGATGCGCAGCCGCACCGAGCCGCTGAAGACCTTTGCGCGAACATGACGCGATTGCCTGCCGGGGCTGCTGGTGCACGGCCGCTATCCGTTGCATAGCAGCGTGCTCGAAGGCCTTGACAACAAGATCAAGGTCATCAAGCGCATGGCCTACGGGTGCCGTGATGAGCGGTGCTTCTTCCGCAAAATCCGGGCCGTGTTCCCCCGGGAATTGCGTGAAGAACCAAGAATAGGCAGTAGTACGTATTCGCGCGGCGCAGCCGGGGGGGTGTGATAGCGCGACTCGGTGGTAAGGAGGTTCCCAGCATGTTCAGACAGTCCATGATCGCGATCGCCGTCGTGGCCGCGCTCGGCGTGGTCGTGACGGCGAACGCCGCCGATGTCGCCGCCGGCAAGTCTCTCGTCAAGCAGGTGTGCAGCGCTTGTCACGACCCGTCCATGTGGAAGGGCAAGAGTGCGGCGCAGATCGATGCGCTGATTCACGAGGTCGTGGCGGGCAAGGTCACGCATCCGCGGAAGTTGACGCTGACCGATGCGCAGATGGCGGACATTGCCGCCTACTGGGCGTGCGTCGCCAACAAGTAACCCCCGCGGGCGGCTCGCGCGCCCCCGGGCCTCCCGTTCCGCACGAGCGCCGGGCTCGCGGAGCGCTCAGCCGGCGAAGATCACGAGCGCGATCAGCACCACGCCGGTGATCACCACCGCCATTCCGAACAGCACCGAGATCGTCGTGATGAATCGCGAGGGCGGCGGCACGATTGCCTGTTCAAGCCTGCCCTCGCGCACGAGCTGCTCGTACTGCAGGGGGCGCTCTTCCTTGAACCGATCGAGCGGCACCCGGCCAGTCAGGATCGATACATCGATGGGGAATTTTTCCGGCCGCAGATGGTTGTGGAAGAAATGGAAGATGAAAATGAAGCCGGTGGCGAGCAGCGCCTCTTCCGAATGCACGACGAAGGCGGCGTTCAGCCAGATCCCCGGCACGAAGCGGGTAAAAAACACCGGCGCGGCCAGCAGCAGGCCGGAGACGCCGATGATGGCCACGCCCCAGAACACCGCCCAGTAATCGAACTTCTCCCAATAGCTCCAGCGGCCCATGCGCGGCTGTGGCCCGAGGTAGAGGAACCAGCGGAAATTGCGCCCGATATCCTTGATGTCCTGCCACGTGGGCACGAGGGAGTCCGGCCCGAGCAGCGCGAAGCGCTGCCGCTTGATCAGGGCGCGGTAGCCGAGGTAGAGCACGTGGAAGATGAAGTATCCGAACGTGATGGCGCCGTTGACCAGATGAATGATCCGCATGGCCGCGGCGCCGCCGAAGAACCCGGTGATCGCCCGGGCCCAGGCGGTCTCGGGGTGCATCAGCGCCAGTCCCGTGAGCGACAGCAGCATGAAGCTCAGGATCACGATCAGGTGGGTGAGACGGTCCACCACCGTGAAGCGCTGGATATGCGGCCCGCCGAAGTGCTGCAGCGGCGGCAGCTCCCCGCGCAGCCTCCCGACCAGGCCGCGCTGCAGCCACAGCAGCGTGTGCAGGCCGAAGAATCCGAACACCCCGGCGAGCAGCACGACCATGAAGTAGTGGGCATAGGTGACCAGGCGCGAGCGCGCCGGATCATCCGGCTGCGGATGCGGGTCGTAGCTGGCTAATTTGATGTCCGCTCCGGCGTGGCAGCTGCGGCACGTATTCAGCCGATTGGCCGGCGAGATTCGCGACAGCGGATTGGCCGCTGGCAGCGCCCGATGGGGGTCGTGGCAGTTCACGCATCGCGGCGCGCCCTGCAGGCCCAGCGCAGCCGCCTGTCCATGCGGCGTGCTCATGTAGGTCCGATACGCTTCGCGGTGGCATCCGGCGCAGGTGCGTGCGATGTCCCGCTGGAATGCGCCGCTCGCCGCCGGCATCACATTGTGGGTGCCGTGACAGGTGGCGCAGGTCGGACGGGCGGTCTTGCCCGCGCCGCTGAGCGCGGCGGCATGCGATCCGTGTGCCAGCTCGCGGCCCTGCATCTGATGGCAGCTCGCGCAGGCCACGGGCGCGAGCGGCATGGGATGGGGGATCTGCTTGATGCCGGCGTGGCAGCTGACGCAAGCGAGCGAGCCGTGCACGGAATGCGCCAGTACCGCAGGATCGATCTTCGGTGCACCCATCATGCCGTTGGCGTGGCAGGCGAGGCATCGAGCGTTGCTCGGTGCAGCAGACGCAGTTCCGGGCGCAGCGGACCAGGCCGGATGCAGCGCGGCGCCGCAGAGCAATAGGACCGCTGCGGCCAACACCGACACCCAGCGCAGTCCGCGGTGCGAATCCGTGCTCATGGAGCGGCCAGCATCCCGGAAGCTGGCCGTCCAGGTCGATACGTACCAATCCCTAAGGAGCGCGGACACCTACGTATTCCGGTTGTGCCGCCGCTGCGGCACGGTAGCTCATTGGCCCGGCGTGAGGTTGGCGGCATGTGCCTGGCGGTGCCCGGAAGAATCATCGAGATCCGCGCGCAGGATCCTTTGCTGCGCACCGCGCGCGTCGACTTCGGCGGCGTGATCAAGGACATCAGCCTTGCCTATGCCCCTGAGGCTCGCTGCGGCGATTACATCCTCGCGCATGTCGGCTTCGCGCTGACGGTCATCGATGAGGCCGAGGCGGCCCGCACGCTCGAGGCGCTGCGTGAGGTGGCCGACGGCCTGCCCGACGATTCCGGCGGGCAGTGGGCGAGCGCGACATGAAGCACGCGCTGGAATACCGCGATGGGCGAGTGGCCCGCCAGCTCGCGGCGCGGATCGCAGCCGAGACGGCCGGTGATTGCGCCGGCTACCGCTTCATGGAATTCTGCGGCGGCCACACGCATGCCATTTCGCGCTACGGCCTGGAGGATCTGCTGCCGCCGGCAGTGCGGCTCATTCACGGCCCGGGATGCCCCGTCTGCGTGTTGCCGGTGGCGCGCGTTGACACCGCGATCCATCTGGCCGAGCGCAGCAGCATCACGCTGTGCACCTACGGCGACCTGATGCGAGTGCCCGGCTCGCGCGGGGTGTCGCTGCTGCGGGCCAGGGCCGCCGGCGCTGATGTGCGCATGATCTACTGCGCCCTTGACGCCATCGCGATCGCGCGCGCCGAGCCGCAGCGACAGGTGGTGCTCTTTGCGATCGGCTTCGAGACCACAACCCCGCCCACGGCGCTTGCGGTGCGGCTCGCCGCCGAGCTGGGGCTGAAGAACTTCACGGTCTTCTGCAATCACGTGCTCACGCCGGCGGCGATCCAGAACATTCTCGAGAGCCCGGACCTGCGCGAGTTCGGTCGCGTGCGCCTGGACGG
>JAJYLP010000015.1:0-20919 GCA_021787615.1 Pseudomonadota bacterium | reverse complement strand
GGGTTTATCGGGCCGGCGCACGTGAGCACCGTGATCGGCAGCGAGCCGTACGCGTTCTTCGCCGAGGAGTTCGCCAAGCCCGTGGTGATCGCCGGCTTCGAGCCGCTCGATGTGCTGCAGGCGGTGCTGATGCTGATCCGACAGGTGAACGAGGGTCGCCACGAGGTCGAGAATGAGTACGGCCGCGCCGTGCGCCGCGAGGGCAACGACGGCGCCAAGCGCGATGTCGCCGAGGTCTTCGAGCTGCGCAAGACCTTCGAGTGGCGCGGCCTCGGACAGGTTCCCTACAGCGCGCTGCGCCTGAAGGAGCGCTACGGCGAATTCGACGCCGAGCGGCGTTTCGCGCTCAGCGATGCGCCGGCGCGCGAGGTGCCGGGCTGCCAGTGCGGCGCGGTGCTGCGCGGGGTGAAGACGCCACTCGAGTGCCGATTGTTCGGTACCGTGTGCACGCCCGAGACCCCCATGGGGTCATGCATGGTCTCGCCCGAGGGCGCCTGTTCGGCGTACTGGACGTACAAGCGCTTTCGCGCGAGGGCGGCGCGGGAGACGGCCGCGTGAGCCGGCGCGTATTTTCGGCGCTCGACCTGAGCGCAGGCCGCGTGGATCTGTCGCACGGCGCGGGCGGGCGCGCCATGGCACAGCTGATCGGGCAGCTGTTTCATCCTGCGCTCGACAACGAGTGGCTGCGGCGCGGCAATGATCAGGCGGCATTCGATGTCGACGGCGGCCGCATGGTCATGACCACCGACGGCTACGTCATCTCCCCACTGTTCTTCCCGGGCGGGGATATCGGCTCGCTCGCGGTGCACGGCACCATCAACGACATCGCCATGGCCGGCGCCTCGCCGCGCTACCTGTCGGCGAGCTTCATTCTCGAGGAGGGCTTCCCGCTCGCGCAGCTCGAGCGCATCGCGCGCAGCATGGGCGATGCGGCACGCGCGGCCGGAACCGTGGTTGTCACGGGGGATACCAAGGTCGTCGAGCGCGGCAAGGCCGACGGGGTCTTCATCTGCACCACCGGCATCGGCGTTGTGCCGCTCGGCGTCGAGATCTCGGTGGAGCGGGTCCAGCCCGGCGACCAGATCATTCTGTCCGGTTCGCTTGGCGATCACGGCGTCGCGGTGATGTCGCGCCGCCACGATCTTCAGTTCGAGACCGACATGGTGTCCGATTCGGCGCCGTTGCATGAGCTGGTGCGCGATATCGTGGCCGCCGGTGGACCCGCCGTGCATGCGATGCGCGATCCGACGCGCGGTGGTCTCGCCGCCACGCTCAACGAGATCGCCCAGCAGGCGGGCGTGGGGATGCGCATTCGCGAGGCGGCGATTCCGGTCAAGCCCGCCGTGGCCGCCGCCTGCGAGCTGCTCGGACTCGATCCTCTCTACGTCGCCAACGAAGGCAAGCTGGTGGCGTTCGTCTCGAAGGCGGCCGCTGCGGAGGTGCTCGAGGCCATGCGCTCCCATCCGCTCGGACAGGATGCGGCCATCATCGGCGAGGTCGTCGCCGATGCGCAGCGCTTCGTGCAGATGACCACGGGCTTCGGCGGCGAGCGCATGGTCGATTGGCTGGCCGGCGAGCAGCTGCCGCGCATCTGTTGAGGCGTCCGATGCGCATTCTGCTGCTCGCGCACGGTTTCAACAGTCTCTCGCAGCGGCTCTACACCGACCTGCGCGAGCAGGGCCATCAGGTGTCGGTCGAGCTCGACATCAACGACACCATTAGCCGCGAGGCGGTGGCGCTCTACGAGCCGCATGTCGTGCTCGCGCCATTTCTCAAGCGCCCGATACCCGCGGAGATCTGGCGTACGCGCCTGTGCCTGGTGGTCCACCCGGGCATCGTCGGTGACCGCGGACCCTCGGCGCTCGACTGGGCGCTGCTCGAGGGTGAGCGCGAGTGGGGCGTCACGGTGCTGCAGGCCGAGGCGCAGATGGACGGCGGGCCGGTGTGGGCGAGCGTCGAGTTTGCGCTGCGCGCGGGCACGAAATCCAGCCTGTACCGTCGCGAGGTGGCCGATGCGGCGAGTGCGGCGGTGCGCCAGGCGATCGCCCGCGTCGCCTCGGGTACGTATGCGCCGCGCGCGGTGCGCGAGCGCGATCCGCTGGTGCGCGGACGCGCGCGCCCTGTGTGCCGCCCCGCCGATCGACGCATCGACTGGCAGCACGATGACACCGCCACCGTGCTGCGCAAGATTCGCAGCGCCGATGGCGCACCGGGCGTGCCCGATGAGATCTTTGGGCGTGCCGTGCGGCTGTTCGATGCGCACGATGCGGCCGGGCTGGCCGGTGCGCCTGGGGCAGTGCTCGCCCGTGGCGGCGGTGCGCTCGCACGGGCGACCTGCGACGGGGCGGTCTGGATCGGTCACGTGCGCGAGGAGCGCGCAGAGGCCGGAGGGATGCGGCGCGCACTGAAGCTCCCGGCCGAGACGGTGTTCACCGAGGAGTGTGCGCGGCTGCCCGAACGGCCCGGATACGCGCCGATCCGCTACCGGGAGAGCAACTCGGTGGGTCTGCTGGAATTCGAGTTCTACAACGGTGCGCTGAGCACCGCGCAGTGCCAGGCGCTGCGCGCGGCGTATGCGCTGGCACTGAGTCGGCCGACCCGGGTCCTGGTGCTCGCCGGCGGGTCCGATTACTGGTCGAACGGCATTCATCTGGGGATGATCGAGGCGGCAGCGAGCCCGGCCGAGGAGTCCTGGCGCAACATCAATGCGATCGATGATCTGACGGGCGATATCGCCACGACCACCGACCGGCTGGTGGTCGCGGCGATGCGTGGCGGCGCGGGCGCGGGCGGGGTGTTTGTGGCGCTCGCCGCGGACGAGGTGTGGGCCGCCCCGGGCATCGTGCTGAACCCGCACTACAAGGACATGGGCAACCTCTTCGGCTCGGAGTACTGGACGTATCTGCTGCCGCGGCGCGTCGGAGCGCAGCGCGCCGCGCAGCTGATGCAGCGGCGCCTGCCGATGGGTGCGCCCGAGGCGTGCAGGCTCGGGCTCATCGACCGGATGCTGCCGGCGGCCGGCGCCGCGCCGCTCGCGACGGTTCTCGCGTGGGCGGACGAGCTTGCGCGCGACAGTGGACTCGCCGCGCGCATCGATGCAAAGCGCCGGCGGCGCGCCGCCGACGAGAGCACCAAGGCGCTCGAGTCTTACCGCACCGAGGAGCTTGAGCGCATGTACCGCAATTTCTACGGATTTGATCCCAGCTATCACGTGGCGCGGTTCAACTTCATTTACAAGGTGCCGAAGTCGCGCACTCCGCTGCATCTGGCGTTGCACCGCGCGCGCAGCACGCCGCGAGGCCGGATGGCGCCCGGAGTGTTCGGCGACGGCACCGTTCACGAGGAGAGCGGATATGTGTGAGCACTGCGGCTGCGCGGTTACGGAGCCGGTTGGCGAGGCCTCCGGCGCGGCGCACGCGCACGGCGCCGGGAGCGTCGAGTCGGTCGAGGTGCTGCGCGATCTGCTCGCCGAGAATGATCGTCTGGCGGCGCACAATCGCGAGCATTTCGATGCGCACGGGGTGTTGGCGATCAACCTCATGTCCTCCCCGGGGGCCGGCAAGACCGCGCTTCTGGAACGCACCGTGGAGCGGCTCGGCGCGCGGCTGCGGATGGCCGTCATCGAAGGCGACCTCGCCACCGAGAATGACGCGCAGCGAATCCGCGCCAAGGGCGTACCCGCCGTGCAGATCACCACCGGCAATGCCTGCCACCTCGATGCGCGCATGGTTCACCACGCGCTCGATGCGCTGCCGCTCGCCGGGCTCGATGTGCTGTTCATCGAGAATGTCGGCAACCTGGTGTGCCCGGCGAGCTTCGACCTCGGAGAGCATCTGGACGTGGCGCTGCTGTCGGTGCCGGAAGGGGACGACAAGCCGCAGAAGTATCCGGTCATGTTCCGCGCCGCGGACCTGCTGCTCATCACCAAGGCGGATCTGCTGCCGCTGTTGCCGGAGTTCGATCCGGCGCGCGCCGAGAGCAGCCTGCGTGCGCTCTCAAGCGAGGCCCCGGTATTGTCGCTCTCATGCCGGACGCGGGGCGGGATTGACGCGTGGTGCGACTGGCTCGAGCGGGTGCGCGGCGAGCATCGCGAGGGTGCGGCCGCCCGGCTCGCGCCGCCGAGTGCTCATGTGCATGCGGGGGAAGACCATCATCCGGTGCTCTGAAGAGGCGCCCCCAAGCGCGGCGCGCGTCACGCGCCGGCTGCGTCTGGCCGGGCACGTTCAGGGCGTCGGGTTCCGACCGTTTGTGTACCGACTGGCGCAGGAGCTGGGCCTTGCCGGCACGGTCCGCAATCTTCACGGCGAGGTCGAGATCGTCGCGAGCGGCTCCCGCGCGCTGCTCGATCGCTTCGCGCGGGAACTCATCGAGCGGGCCCCGCCGCTCGCACGGCCGCGGCTGATCGGCGCGGAGCCGCTCGCCAGTGCGCCGGCGCGCGGCTTCGCAATTCTCGAGAGCGCCGCGGCAGGAGCGTCACGGGTGTTCGTGCCGCCGGATTCATTCACCTGTCCCGACTGCCTGCGGGAGCTCGCCGATCCGCAGAACCGCCGGTATCGCTATCCGTTCATCAACTGCACGCAGTGCGGGCCGCGCTACACGCTGATCGAGGCGCTGCCGTACGATCGCGCCAACACCACGATGTCGGCGTTCGCGCTGTGTCCGGATTGCGCGGCGGAGTACGGCGATGTGGCCGACCGGCGCTTCCACGCCGAGCCGGTCGCGTGTGCGCGCTGTGGCCCTTCGGTGTGGCTCGCGGGTGCGGCACAGGGCGCCGAGGAGCCGGATTCGATGTTCCGGCCGGGAAGATCGAGGAGAGCGATCGGCAATGATGGCGTCGGCGCAGTTCGCGGCGATGCGGCTTTGAGACGCGCCGTCGAGCTGCTGCGGGCCGGTGCGGTGCTGGCCGTCAAGGGCGTCGGCGGGTATCACCTGTTGTGCGATGCCGCCAATGACGAGGCAGTTGAGCGCCTGCGCGCACGCAAGCGCCGCCCGGGAAAGCCGCTCGCGGTCATGTATCCGCAGACCGGCGAGGATGGTCTGGCTTTGATGCGCCGCGATGTCGAGTTGTCCGCCGGCGAGGCGCAGCAGCTGCTCACGCCGGCACGCCCGATCGTTCTGGCGCGCCGACGCACCGGGGCGCAGCTGTCACGCCTGATCGCGCCACGGTTGGATGAAGTCGGCGTCTTCCTGCCTTACAGTCCCTTGCATCACCTGCTGTTGGGTGATGCCGCACGCCCCTTGGTGGCGACCTCCGGCAACCTCAGCGGTGAGCCCGTCATCACCGAGGTCGCGGCCGCGGACGATCGGCTGCGCAGCGTGGCGGATGTCTTCGTGCATCATGATCGGCCCATCACGCGGCCGGCGGACGATCCGGTGGTGCGTGTGGTGCTCGGCCGGCCGCGCACCCTGCGCATCGGCCGGGGGATCGGGCCGCTCGAACTGCCGGCGCCGTGGCGGCTCGAGCATCCAGTGCTCGCCACGGGCGGGCAAGAGAAGGTGACCGTGGCGCTCGCCTGGGAGGATCGTGTCGTGGTCTCGCCGCATATCGGTGAGCTCGGCAGCGTGCGCGGCGCGCAGGTATTCGCTCAGGTCGCCGAGGATCTGCAGCGCCTCTACGGTGTGCGGGCCGCTGAGGTGCTGTGTGATGTGCACCCGGACTACGCGAGCAGCCGCTGGGCGCTCGAGTCGGGCTTGCCCGTCGCGAGGATTGCGCACCATCGCGCGCACGCCTCGGCGCTCGCCGGGGAGCATTGTCCGGCCGAGCCGATGCTGGTTTTTACCTGGGACGGAACCGGGCTCGGGGAGGACGGAACGCTCTGGGGCGGCGAGGCATTCCTCGGCACCCCAGGACAGTGGCGCCGAGTGGGGAGCCTGCGCCCCTTCCGGCTGCCGGGCGCGGAGCGCGCTGCACGCGAGCCGTGGCGCTGCGCGGCCGGTGTCTGCTGGGAAATCGGCCGCTCGCCTGCGGGCGGGCCGGCCCAGCCGCTTGTGCGCCAGGCCTGGCGTGCGGGGATCAATTCACCACGCACCAGCGCGGCCGGACGGCTGTTCGATGCGGCCGCGGCACTGCTCCTCGATGTGCGCGAGACGAGCTACGAGGGCGAGGCGCCTATGCGCCTCGAGGCGCTCGCCCGACAGTGTCATGAGGAAGCTCCCGGCACACTTTCAGGTGCCGTGGCGCGCATCTATGAAGACGACACGGCGATACTTCGTCTTGACTGGCAGCCGCTCATCGAGAGGCTGCTGGCCCCATCAGCCGGTCTCGCGCAGGCCGCGCACGCGTTTCACGCGGGACTGGCTGCGGGCATCGTGGCCATTGCGCAGGCACTGCGGCCGCGGGGCTTCGAGCGGGTCGGGCTCGCCGGCGGGGTGTTCCAGAATGCCCTGCTGGCCGAGCTGGCGCAGCGCGCACTCGAGGCCGAGGGGCTGCGGGTATTCCTCGGCGAGCAGATACCGTGTAACGACGGTGGCCTCAGCTACGGACAGATCATCGAGCATGCGGGACGCACGCGCGGTGTAGGTCGGCAGTGCTGAGCGAGCGCGCAGAACTGTGGCTGCCCTATTGCGCAGCGGCGTTGTTCGATTTGGCGGCGGACTTCGAGCAGTACCCGAGCTTCCTGCCGGGTTGGCGATCGGCGCGGATCGAGCGGCGCGAGGGAGAGCGGCTGCAGGCCCAACAGGCCGTGGGTTTCGGTCCGGTGCGCTTGCGGTTCCGCACGACCGCGACTCTGCGGCGGCCGCTGTGGATCGAGGTGACCTCGGATGACCGTCAGTTCAATCACTTCAGGCTGACGTGGACATTTGCAGCCGAGGGGACGCGCGCTTGTCGCGTCGGGTTGGGTGTCGAGCTGGAGCTGCGGGGGCGAGTGCTGCAGCGTGCGCTGGAAACTGTCGCGCCGGGCTCGGTCAACACGGTGCTCGGCGCCTTCGCTGAGCGTGCGCAGCAGCTGTTCAGCTCGGCGCCGGATCAGGGCGTCACGTGATCGATGCGGATTTCGGCCAGTCCCTCGTGCCCGACGCGATAGGGAGTCTGCCCGGACAGATCGCCGCTCTGGTCGAGAGGGTTGCCTGACGGTGCAATGCGTGCGATGACCTCGACGCGCTCCCCAACGGTGAAGGCGTGCCCAGGCACCATCGTGTCCTGAGGACGCAACACCACCGTCTGCGGGAAATGACTGCTCAGCCGCCTGACCGCAAGCGGTGGTCCGGGATCGGCCGGATCGCGTACAAAGACATAGAGCGGCGCAGCGGACGGGGCGCGGCCCGCGAGCGCCGGGGAGAGCACGAGGCGCACCCTGATCAGCGCCGCCCCGGCGCGAGCCGCGGCCGAACCGTCGGTGCGCGCGCCGCTCACCGTGCCCGGCGAGAGTTTCCGGTCGATGAGCGCGATCTGACTCTCGGCAACGCTCCGGACGTTCGCCGGAGGATTGAGCGCGAGGAGGTGCTGGAACCGCGTGCGGGCGAGCCGCAGCTCGCCGCGGTGCAGTGCGACGACGGCAGCGAAGAACAGCGCTTGTGGATCATTGGGCGAATGTGCGAGCGCGCGCTCGACCAGATCGCCGGCGCGGCCGGCGAGCGTGGTCTGATCGCTCAGGATCAGCGCCTGCGCCTGCCCGAGCAGCGCCTGGGTGTTGTCCCCGGCGAGTTGCACTGCGCGCCCATAGGCGCGCGCGGCGAGCGGATAGTCCTGCAGGACCCGGTAGGAGCGGCCAAGCATGAGCCAGCCGTCGAGATCCTTCGGGTGCGCATCGAGGTGGTGCACGAGCCGCCCGACCATGGACTCGGGCGAGTCGGTGCCGGGTGGCTTGTGCCACGACCAGTTGCTGAGGGCGGCGTACAGGACGGCCGAGCCCAGCACCAGGACTGCGGTACAGGCGAGGGCTGTCCACACCGCTGGGGCGAGCGCTGGCCGGGAGCGCAGCATGGGCAGCGCGATCAGCGCGCCCGCGAGGAACACCAGCGCGGCCGCGAGCAGAATGAAAATGAACATCGGCGCTCCTCGGCGCGATCGGGCCGGCGCGGCGGCTTGGCCTCAGCGCCGTCGAGGCGGACTGTGCGCTGGACGCCCCAGCGGAAAAGTGAGTTTCATCACCCGGCCCGAGACGCTCCATACGGGAAACTGCCTATCTGGCCGGCGGGAGGGGTACCGCGAGCGCGCGTCTTGTTTCGGAAGGAGGGTCGCCTCAGGAGTGCGCGGCGGGGCGAGAGCCGCAAGCGCCCTGCGCCTGCAGGCTGCGCACCGAGCATCCTTCGGGCTCCACGGCGAGCGCTGATCAGATCATCAGGGGGTCCGGCGCGCCGCGCCGGACCCCTGATGACTCAGCGTCCGCGCGGCGGTCCGTGCGGGCCCCGACGCGGCTGGAAGCGCGCGTGCGCCTGGAATCGCGGCGCAGGCCGGGCCTGGAATCGCGGGGCCGGGTGGTATTGGAAGCGTGGCGCGGGACGATTCTGGAACCGAGGGGCGGGACGCGCCTGGAAGTGCGGCGCGGGGCGGTATTGGTACCGGGGCGCCGGCCGGGATTGGAAGCGCGGCGCGGGGCGGTATTGGTAACGGGGCGCGGGGCGGGCCTGGAAGTGCGGTGCCGGCCGGTATTGATATTGAGGTCCGGGCCGCCGGGATTGGAAGCGCGGCGCCGGACGCGTCTGAAATCGCGGGCCGGGCCGGTACGCTGGTTGCTGTCCATACCGCGGCCCGGACCAGGGGCGCGGTCCCGGACGATTCGACGGCCGGAAGGCGGCGCGCGGTCCCGCGTTCTGCCGGTGCGCAGCCGACGTCGGCCGGTTCATGGGCCTCGGCGTCAGCCCGCGGCGCATGAATGGCCCGCCCGCTGCGCGCGCGGCAAACACGCCCGGTCCATGGAATCGGCTGGGCCTGTCCGTGGCGGCGATGGGCGGGCGGCCGTGGTTGAAATTCGCGCGCAGCACGCGATCCCCGCGAGCCATGAAATCGTGCCGGCGCTGCTCGGGCGTGAGCGCGAAGTGCCGCTCGCGAGCTGCGATCCGGTCCATGCGGTTCGGGCGCGCAAATACGCCGTCGGGCCCGCCGTTGAAACTGACATGACGGAAGCGTCCGCGGTCGAAGCCAGGGCGGTGCATCGGCCGACGGTAGTACTCGTCGTTGCCGAAGCCCGGCCCCACGCGCATGATGGCGCGGTTATAGAAGAAGATTCCGCCGCGCCAGAATCCGCCGTCGAAGCCATCGCCGTCGTAACCGAAGCCGTAATCGATCCCGCCGTAGAAGCCGACGGTCGGTCCCCAATAGCCGGCATGCCAGAGATACATCCCGCCCCCCCATCCCCAGTAGCCGGGCGTCCACAGCAGTCCGACCTCGGGCGGTAGCACCCAGGTGCCGGGCACCCAGTAGTACCCGTACGGGCCCCACGCCCAGTAGCCGGGGACCCAGATGTAGCCGGGCTGGGGGCAGGGTGGTTGGACATAAATCGGCAGCGGCGGGGGCGCAACGTCGACCGAAACACCGATATAGACGCCCGCCGAGGCGGCCAGCGGCAACGCCGTGAGCAGGAGCGCGGGCAGGAAGCGGCCGAGGAAGGGGATGCGCATGGGCTTCTCCGCTGGTTTCTTGTACTCAGGAGACTGGATCGGCGGCACTGAACCGGCGCTGAATCTCCGGCAGCGCCGGACTGGGTCAAATATAGACCGCGCGCTGATCTAGGCAACGCATGGCCGCCCATGGCGTTGACCCGTGCGGGCTCCACGCAGCAGCGGCGGGGGTGCCAGGTGACGGTTCACTTGATACGATGCGCGCCCCCTGGCAGATCATTCGAGCAGCCATGACGGTCGTGACGCGATTTGCACCCAGCCCCACCGGCATGCTGCACCTGGGCGGGGTTCGCACGGCGCTCTACAGCTGGCTCTACGCGCGGCGCATGCACGGCACGTTCATCCTGCGCGTGGAGGATACCGACCGGGAGCGCTCGAGCGAGGAAGCGGTGCGGGTCATTCTCGACGGCATGGCGTGGCTGGGTCTGACAGCCGATAAGGGTCCGTACTACCAGACGCAGCGCTTCGATCGGTACCGTGCCGTGATTGCGCAGATGCTCGCCGCGGGGCAGGCGTATCACTGCTACTGCACCAAGGAGGAGCTGGATGCGGTGCGCGCCGAGCAGACCGCCCGCAAGGAAAAGCCCCGCTATCCCGGTACCTGCCGCAATGGGCGCGCGCCGCGCCCCGGCGTGCAGCCGGTCGTGCGCTTTCGCAACCCGACCGAGGGCGCCGTAGTGGTCGAGGATCTGGTGCACGGAACGGTGACCTTCCAGAACGCCGAGCTCGACGATCTGATCATCGCCCGTTCCGACGGCACGCCAACCTACAATTTCTGCGTGGTCGTGGACGACATGGACATGGGGGTCACCCACGTGATCCGCGGCGACGATCATCTGAACAACACACCGCGGCAGATGAACATGCTTCTCGCGCTCGGCGCGACGCTGCCGACCTACGCGCACGTGCCGATGATTCTCGGGCCCGACGGCGCGAAGCTGTCCAAGCGGCACGGCGCGGTGAGCGTGCTGCAGTACCAGGAGGAAGGCTACCTGCCGGATGCGCTGCTGAACTATCTGGTGCGTCTCGGCTGGGCGCACGGCGATCAGGAGGTGTTCACCCGTGACGAGATGATCGCCGCCTTTGACATCAAGGACGTGAACAAGGCCGCCTCGGCTTTCAACCCCGAGAAGCTGCTGTGGCTCAATCAGCAGCACATGATGCGCGCCGAGCCCGCCGCTCTCGCACCGCACCTGCGCGCGCAGCTGCGCCGCATCGGGCTCGATAGCGACGATCAGGCGCTGCTCGAGGGGATCATCCTGGCCCAGCGCGAGCGCGCCAAGACGATGAAGGAGATGGCCCTCAACAGCCGCTTCTTCTTCGTCGAGACTGTGCAGATCGATCCCAAGGCGGCCGCCAAGCATCTCGCCGACCCCGGCAAAGAGACTCTGCAGCGCGTGCGCGCGCAGCTCGCAGCGCTTGGCGAGTGGACGTCCGGGAGCATTCACGCGGCGCTCGATGAGCTCGCTGCCACGCTCGGGGCAGGGCTCGGCAAGGTGGCGCAGCCGGTTCGCGTGGCCGTCACCGGCACCGCGGTGTCCCCGCCGATCGATGTCACCCTGGCCTTGCTGGGGCGGGACCGCACCCTCGCGCGCATCGATGCGGCGCTGAGTGCGGGTGCGGACACTGAGCAGCACGGCTGACCGATGCGGCAGATCTCCAGTGGCTTGGGCATATTCCCTTGACAGAGCCGCGGCCCTTCCGTACCTTCGCCGCCCACTCCGTGGGGCCATAGCTCAGCTGGGAGAGCGCTTGCATGGCATGCAAGAGGTCGGCGGTTCGATCCCGCCTGGCTCCACCACTCACCCCTGCGCTCACGACCCTGAGCTCCCCGCCTGCAGTCGGCGTTTACTTAGAAATACGCCTGAAATCAAAGACCTGGAATCTGACGACTCGGCAATGCGAGGCCCGGTTCGCCTTCCGCGTGCCCTGCGCATTGAGCTATCCTCGCCGTGTGAGTCCGCGCCGCCCTCCAGGCGGCCAATCATCGGCCTGAGGCGAAACCTCGATCCTCAGACGGCCAGGGATTCGCTCCCTACGGGGTGCGACGCCGGGGAATATCAGGTTCAAGCGGCGTTCAATTGAGTACGGCGGCGCTCGCAGTCGGACGACATCACGCAAGCTCCCCCCGCGACCGGCTTACGCCCCACGGAAAGCGGAGTGCGCCGAGCGCCGCACCGGTGAGAGAGCGATGCTGGCGGACGGAATCGGAAACTTCGGCACTCGGCAACGTCGGGAGGCAACCCCATGGCCACGAGCAAGTCTGCGCCGTACCGCATACTCTCGATCGACGGAGGAGGAATCCGCGGAATCATTCCGCTCGTTATCCTGGATCGTCTCGAGGCGGTCGCACCCGATTGGCGGGACGGGATCGCCATGTATGCCGGGACCTCCAGCGGAGGTCTCATCGCGCTGTGCCTGGCAAACGGAATGCGGCCGCGCGATATCCTTGATCTCTACGTGACGAAGGGCCCTGCGGTTTTCGACCGCAGCCTCTGGCATGAAATCAGGAACATCGACGATCTCATGGGTCCGAAATACGATTCCGATCATCGCCTCGCACTGTGCGAAACGGCATTGGGGACGAGCCGGAGGCTCGGCGAGCTCAAATCACACGTTCTCATCACCGCATTCGATCTGGACGACCGCTCGCAGCCGGATGCGGCGAAGCGGTTCTGGAAGGCCAAGATCTTTCACAACATGCCGACTGATGATCCCAAGGATACGGATGTCAGCGAGTATGCGTATCGCGTGGCCATGCGTACCTCCGCGGGACCGACGTACTTCTCCTCCTATGACGGATTCGTCGACGGTGGCGTGTTTGCGAACAACCCGGGCATGTGCGCGCTGGCGCAGACGCAGGATCCTCGCCTGGTGCAGCCCATTCCGTTCGAGTCCGTCCGGATGCTCTCGATCGGCACCGGCTTCTATCCGTTTTGCCTGCGGGGCGGGGAAAACTGGGGCCTTGCGCAATGGGCGCCTCATTTCGTGCCGATGCTCATGGACGGGGTCAATGAGGTGGCCGATTTCCAGGTCAGGACAATGCTGACGGAGAGCCGCTACTGCCGAGTCCGCCCGTGGCTGAAAAGCGATATCCCGCTGGATGCCGCCTCGCAGGTCGGCGCACTGCAGGCCATTGGCACGCAGGTCGACATTGACGCTGCATCAGCTTTCATCCGCACGTGGTGATGCGGACCAATCGCACCGAGCACACGCAGAACAGGAGAGAGTCGATAAATGCACGGGCAGCCGGACGGAGCCCTGAGCGCAATCGTCATCCGAGAATGACACGCTCAAGGCGGGACAGCGCGGGAGAGCACTTCGCGGGTCGCTTCGAGCCGATGGATCGATACGCCGCGGGCAGTGCAGGAGCGGATCTCGAGCTACTGCGCAGGCGCTGCTCGGGCCATGTCGACCAGCCAGCGGCGGACGGTGGCCTCGTCAAGATCGCTCATCATGTCCTTCAGATCGGATTCCACGGCCAGTGCGCGCGCGCGTCCGCGGCCAAGCAGCGCCTTGCCTGGGTTCGTCAGCTCGATGTTGAGGATGCGGCCGTGGACCGGATGCGGCTGTCGCGAGACGAGAGCTTTGCGACGCAGCGCGGCAATGATGGCGTGCACCGTCTGCGGTGTGAGCATGGCCAGGCGGGCGATGTCCGCGTTCGAACAGCCGGGATAGGCGCCGATCATGGTCATCACCAGGAACTGCGGGTGCGTGAGACCGACCGTTGCGAGGGCGCGGTCCATTCGGCGCCGCTGGGCGTTTGCGGCTTGGCGCAGCAGGTAGCCGAGGTAACCGGCTTCACCACGCTTGCCTGCGCCGATCCCGGGGATCATTGCGCTCAGGGCCGCGTCCGCGTTCGTTTTGGCTCTGGACTTGCTCATAATATCAGGACACGAATATTATGATCGTGCCCTGAGATTAGCAATCCCGAGGTCCGCCGACCCCGCCGTCCTGGAGCCCATCATGGCCAGCCTACAGTCCGTCGATTTCGATGCCTTCTCCAAGCGCCTGCCGGAGGCCGTGACGGCGCTGCGCACGCTGAGTCAGATTTCGACGCAGGATCTGGGCAAGGGACTGGTGGAGCTGGTGAAAGCGCGCGCCTCGCAGCTCAACCGCTGCGCCTACTGTCTGCAGCTGCATTTGAATTGGGCGCGCAAGGCTGGCGTGCCGCAGAGCAGGCTTGATCGCCTGGCAGTATGGCGCGAGGCTCCGGACTTCACTGGCCGGGAACGGGCGGCTCTTGCATGGACCGAGGCGCTGACCGATCTCAGCCGCCAGGATGAACTCGACTCCGCCCGGCAGGCGCTCGCGCGTGAATTCTCCCAGGAGGAGCTGCTGCGGCTCACCGTCGCCATTGCCGTGATCAACGCCTGGAACCGCATTGCCGGACCCCTTGGCTTTACACCTGCGCAGGCACAATGAGGAGACAACGATGAGCTCCCTCGCCGAACGTCGCGCGGCATTCCGCATGCTCCATCAGTCAGGGTGCTTCGTGCTCCCTAATCCCTGGGATGGCGGCAGCGCCATCCGATTGGCGAGGCTCGGCTTCAAGGCCATCGCCTCCACCAGCGCGGGGGCCGCATGGGCCCTGGGGCGCGCCGACGGTGAAATGACGGTGGAGGAGGTGCTGAATCATCTGCGATTCCTGGTGGGCATCACCGATCTGCCGGTCAACGCGGATTTCGAGGCGGGGTTTGCCGACACGCCTGAGGGCGTCGCGACCAACGTCGCCCGCTGCATCGAAACCGGGGTGGCGGGACTCTCGATCGAAGACCGCGCGGGCCGCGGGCTCTATCCGCTCGAGGAGGCTGCGAAGCGGGTGCGTGCCGCGCGCGATGCGATCGATCGTTCCGGACAGGACGTGCTGCTGGTCGGGCGCTGCGAAGCGTTCTGGATGGGGCAGCCGGACCTTCAGATGACCCTTGCGCGGCTCGCCGCGTACAGCCGGGCGGGCGCAGACTGCCTCTATGCGCCGGGCATCAGGGATCTAGCGACCCTCGGGCGATTGGTCCGGGCGCTCGACAAGCCCGTCAACGCCAATCTCTCGGGGACGGGTCTGTCGGTCGCCGAGCTGGCTGATGTGGGTGTGCGCAGGATCAGCGTCGGCGCAGCGCTGGCCCGCGCGACGTGGAGCGCATTTGAGGGCTTCGCAGAACGATTGTGGACACAGGGACGGCTGCCGGCGTGAGCGGCGTCGGAGTCGGTAGCGGTCCCGATGCGCCCCAGGATGCACGAGCGGCCGCCGGATCGCTTCAGAACCAACTTTGGCATCGGCGCCGGGCATTCGGCGAGAATGACCGTCATGCCCCACAACAGAAAGCTGCCCAATAGCGCGCGGATCGAGGCCCTGATCGGCAACCCGGTGCGCGCACAGTTCATCGGCATCCTGATCGATGGCAGCGAGCATTCTGCGCGCGAGCTCGCCGCATGAGTGCACGCGACGCCCCAGTCGGCGAGCGCACATTTGACGGGTCTTGTCGCGGGCGGGTTTCTGACGGTTCGCCCGCGGGGTGTCACCGGCTCTATCGCTTGCGCAGCGAGCAGGTCGCCTCGGCGATCGAGCGATTGTCACTGACCGCAACGGAATCGCTGCCGCCTCCGACATTCGCACAGCGCATCAGAAGTGCCCGGCGCTGCTACGATTACATCGCCGGGCGCCTGGGTGTTGCGATGTGCGACCACGTAATCGCGCACCGATACGTGATCGCAGGCGCGGAAGGGGTCACTCTGACCCACGCGGGCGGTCTCTGGGTGGGCTCCCGCGATATCGAATCGCCTCGCGGACTGCATCGCCCGCTGGTGCGGTTCTGCCAGGATTGGACCGAACGCAGAGCGCATCGGGCAGGCTGACTCGGGGCCACACGGCACCGCCGCCTCGAGGAACGGGACGTGATCAGGCGGCTCTGCGGATCGCGAGTACTGACCGTGACGCCGCCGCGGGCGTGCCATCCTAGCACGCCTGTTCAACGTGCAGTCGGGGCAGATCGACGGCCGGGAGGCCCGCTAACGTTCTGCAAGTCAAGGCTCGCGAGACACCGCGGGATGTCGACGGCGCTCGCATTTCACCGGCATTGCGGGTCAATCGAATAGGCTGTCCAGTCGGTCGGCTGCAGAGATACCAACGGGCCGATGGAGCACGAAGGGTGGCCGTGTACTGGTGGTCAGCGAGAGCGGCGCGCGAGTCACATCAAGGAGCTCATGCATCCGTTGCGCGGCGCTGGCTCACGGACCCTCGTGAGTCGGTGCAACCATGGTCTGCAGCAGGGGCGCGAGAGGGCGCGGTGCTGCGAGCGACTTGTCCTGAATGCTGTTAGACATGGAGGTCGCGCGGTGGCATGATGTTAGGCGGTTGTGTCGGGCGGGAACACGGTCCACCGGCGTATGGGTGGGTTGAGGTCCGCTGGCACCAAAGAAGAAGGGGGCCACAGATGAATGCCATCGGTTTCTCCTCGCTGCGCCCGATACTCCTCGGCGGTCTGGTCGCCGGGACCCTGGACATCGGGGCGGCGAGTTTGATCAACACCCTGAGTCCGGTAGTCATACTGCGTTTCATTGCCACCGGCGTTCTCGGCAAGGCCGCTCTCGGTGAAGGTGCCGGCGCGGCTTGGCTGGGACTGATCCTGCAGTGGGCAATGTCCGTGCTCATTGCGGCAATCTACTTCGTCGTGACGGCACAACTGCCGACACTGAGAAGGAAGTGGGTGCAGGGTGGCCTTTTGTCCGGTGTCGTGATTTTCCTCGTCATGAACTTCGTCGTTGTTCCGTTCTCCGCGGCGCCCGTCACATTCCAATATGTCGTGACGCACATCCACCTGCTCAGAGCCGCTGAAAACCTCATCGCGATGTTTGTTTTCGGCTTGATCATTGCACTTGTGGCGAGTCGCGGCGGGGCGGCGCAACTCAGCGCCGATGTGCCGGCTGGCGCTGCTGGCCCCTCCGAGCAGTGAGGTGCCCGATCGGGTGATGCGGGTGGCGCTGCGGTTCGGGCACTAGCGATCGCTCGCCGATTCGTCTGAAGGTCGTTCCGCGAGCGCCTGGAAGTCGCATCGCCTGTAGCGGCCCGCGCACGGCCAGCGTGGAAGCTCCATTCGCGTGGCTTATCCCGACATGGTGAGGCGGGACGCCTGAAAGCTAGTTGGATATGCAGATGGCGCGCGCATCTGGCTTTCTCGCGGTCCGCAGATGCCGTATTGCGCGAGGCTCGAGACGCGCGAGCCTTCGTCCGCCGCGACGCCGTGAAGCGGATCCGGCGCTGCTTTCCGTAGTGTCGTGCCGTAATTGGGCGAGCCCGCTGAAGGCCCCGAGGGCGTTCAGCCGCGGGCCGGCGCGCGCCCGAAGGACAAGCGAAGCATTGTTCACCAGCCGACGAGCGTGTAATCTTGCCGCCCCGCGCCGCAGGGGCAGCACAGGCTGTGCCCTGCGAAGCTCTCGCGCGGCCGGGTCCCCATCGTCTAGAGGCCCAGGACATCGCCCTTTCACGGCGGTAACAGGGGTTCGAATCCCCTTGGGGACGCCAATTATTTCAATAAGATAGACGCGTTCCCAGCCGATCGGTCCGTTCAGCGGGAACGTATGGGGAAAACCCCGGATCCGGCTGAACCCATTGCCGCCCGTGCTCTGGCGCCCGCTGTGGCGAGTTCCCTCGAAGTCCCGGCCCCGATCGCCGGGTCAGCAATCCGGGACGATCCGTTCGACCAGGACATGGAGGGCTTCCCCGGGGTCGCGCTCGGCAAGCCGTTCGCGAACGCCTGCTGCGGTCAAAGCGGCCACATGGCCGGTGTGCGCATTGTCCGTGCGCAGCGCAGCGATTTCCTGATGAAGCGCTTCGATACGGCAGCTCGTTTCGGCCACGAAGTCGATGAACACCGCGTTATCGGTTGACAGAGTCGGTTCGGCAGTACGCGCCCTTTTTCCTCGCGCGCACGTCGCTCCGCTCGGTGATGGGCTCAGCATACCCGCAAACGGAACCCGATCGCCGTCGTGACGCTCCTCCGCGAGTGCCGCACGGTGATCGAGACCGCAGCAATGGGTCATAATAAGACGCGCTTCGCCGCATGACGCCGCAGACAACGACCGTGACACGCACCGGCGAGCGTCGGGGCGCGCACGCAGCGATGTTGCTCGCGAACCGTATGCGACGCCGAGAAATCACTCGGGCGCAATTTGCCGTCTTCGCGGCATGCCATTTCGGCGGATTCCACGAACCAGTTCCGCGTGAGGCGTGCGCCGCGGCGCAGCAGGGGCATTCATCTTCAGTTCAGGGGCGATGGTGAATCTTTTGCGCTCGGAGATGGAGGCCGGACGCCGTGGAGCGCCAAGTCAATTATCCGCTGCGATATGCATGTGGAGCGGGACTGAGACGTGATTCACAGCTTTCCGACAACAGCATCGAGGCAGGTGATCTGAGCCTGTAGTGTCAAGCGTGCGGCATCGGATGAGTTCTTGAGCCGCAAGAGCACGCCGTACGCGGTACACGGATGTCGTAACAGCAAATTGGAAGTGCCGCCTGTCCGGCGGAACTGACGGATCGCTTACTGCGCCGATCGGTGTGCGCAAGGCAGCAACGCCAGGAGCGACGCGCAAGAGGGATGCCGTGGCCACGCGGGTACGACGCGGGACGGCTATTTGGATTGAACATCGTGTTCTTATGTCTGATTGGAGAGTGATATGAAGTCCTCATCTCGTGATGTGTCTTCCTGGAAGTGGCTGCGATTGGCCGCTCTCGCGTGCTTCGCTTTGCCCCTGCTGGCGGCATGCGGCGGTGGCGGCGGCACATCTTCCGCGACGATGAATCTCGGCATTACGGACGGTCCGGTCGCCTCGGCGAGTGCCGTGGTGGTTTCCTTCACCGGCGTCGAACTGCAGCCGAGCGGAGGCGGCCAGGCAATCACCTTCAATTTCAGCTCGCCCAAGACGATCGATCTGCTGCAGGAGCAGAACGGCAATGAGGCCCCGCTGCTCAGTGGTGCCTCGGTTCCGGCCGGCAATTACGCCTGGATTCGCCTGCTGCTCAATGTCTCCTCGAACGGCACGGTGGCCAATTCCTACATCGAGATCAACGGTGCCCAGTATCCCCTGGTGATCCCGAGCGGTGCGCAGACGGGATTGAAGCTGGTTCAGGGCTTCACCATGACGGCAAATCAGGTGGCCGATTTCACCATCGATTTCATGCTGCAGCAGTCGATCACCGCTCCGCCGGGACAGACCGCGGGCAGCGGCACTCAGGAGTACCTCCTGAAGCCGGCGCTGCGCCTCATCAACAATGTCCAGGCAGGTACCATCAGCGGCACGGTGGCGCTCTCGACCCTGCAGGGCAATGCGGCATGCCTCGTCGGTGCTTCGACGAGCAGTGGCCCGCTGCCGAATGCCCAGGTGTACGTATTCTCCGGAACCGTTACCCCCTCCAGCAGCCTGACTCCGGTGGTTGAGCCGCAGATCACACTGTCTTCCACAGGCAGCTACAGCTACGATCAGCCCTTCCTGCTTGCGGGCAGCTATACGCTCGCAGTGGCCTGCACGAGCACATCCAGCACCGGCACGACCACTATCGCGTTCATCCCGGCCGCGGGCCAGACCGCGACCGTGACTGCGAATCAGACCACGACGGTGAACTTCTAGGCTTTGAGTCTGCTGATACGCCCCTGATGCGGAGTTCCTCCGGTCAGGGGCGTCTTTCTTGTGCGCGGCGCCATCGTGGCTGGGCCCGCGCGCCCCACGCCGTGGTCTTGCCTCGGGTCGGGCCGTCCCACCCGGCGATCGGAGGCATGTGGTGTGGTGGGTTCTCTACGCGCGGGATGGCAATCGCAGCTGACCCATCAGGCCGCCAAGGCCTGACCGCGGGCAACTTCGGGGGTGCGAGTCGATCCACGCAGTGGTACGCACCGGCGAAGACCGGGAGGCCATCCGCGGTCTCGCCATGGGGACGCGACATCGCGCCAGTCGAGCGTTGCATTGCCTTCAGCGCGGCTCGCTACACCGGTTGCCGCCGCTCGTGACGCCCGAGCTTTCCGCCCCGATTGCGCGTCCGTGGCTGATGGCGCGTGCCGGGCGCCTCCAGCCGCCAGCGCGTCGCCCCCGCCCGATTGCCGGTCACCCAATGACTGCGAACGGCACCGCAGGGCTCAGCTCGCACAACCGCAATCGCCCCGGTATGGACATCAAGCCCGACAAATCGTAAGTTCTTCGCGGCCGGCTCTCCCGTCGCGCGCGGTTCGGTGATGCGGCTCGTACCCGATCCGCAGCGTACTCCGCCCTCTGTGACACCGGGGCCGTTCGTTCCATGCTCGCTTGCAACGGTAACAACGCTTGAGTGCATACGGTACGCTCCTTTCCGGTCCTCCGGACCTTGCCGGATCCGGAGGATCTGACCTTGCGGTGAAGGTGGGCGGCGTTTGGGCGCAGCTGAAGCGGCAGGAGTTCACGGCTGCGTGCCAAGCGGCGAACGCATTGCGCGCGCAACATCCGGAAAACCGGGACGTACTGTATGTTCTTGCGGTCGGATTGCGCTTTCTTAAGCGGATACCGGAGGCGCTCGAGGTGCTCGAGAGGCTGCAGCGTCACCACCCGGCCTATGGACGATTGTTCGAGGAGCGCGGCCTGTGCTGCATTGCGCTGCAGCTCACGGAGCCCGCGATCTCGGCATTCTCGCAAGCCGTCGCGCTGAACCCTTTTCTGCCGGTGAGCTGCAAGGCGCTGGCCCGCCTCTATCGTGGGACTGGACGCCCGCAAGCAGCGGCCGAGGCTGAACGGTTGTCCGCGAGTCTCGAGAGTCTGCCGGACGAGATCAGGGCGGCGCATAGCATGTTCGCGGACGGTGAGGTTCGTGCCGCCGAGCACTTGGTGACCCACTACCTCCAGATGCATGGTGATCATGTTGAAGGCCTGCGGCTGCTGGCGCGCATTGCCATGACGCACGACGGAGCTTATGACGCGGAGCTGCTTCTGGAACGAGTGCTCGGCATGGCGCCTGACTACCATGCCGCCCGTTACGAGTATGCCATCGCATTATTGGAGCACAAGAAGCATCTCCGCGCGCAGCATGAACTCGAAAAGCTGCTCGCGGTCGATCCCGGCAACCGCGATTATCTCATGGCGCACGCGACAGCGAGCGCGCGCCTCGGAGAATACGAGCGGGCTCTGCCTGCGTACCGGAAGCTGCTGAGTCAAACGCCCGACGACGCGGAGCTGCATCTGGCCATCGCTCACGCGCTCAAGACCTTGGGCCGAGCCGGCGAGGCGATCAGCTCGTATCGAGCGGCCGCGGCCGTCCGGCCGGATCATGGGGATGCCTATTGGAGTCTCGCCAACCTCAAGACGTACCGCTTCGAGCAGGTCGAGCTGGATCAGATGATCCGC
>JAJYLP010000014.1 GCA_021787615.1 Pseudomonadota bacterium | reverse complement strand
GACCGGTGGCTCGGCAATGTGCCGACTGGGCCGCACGCGCATTCGGTCGCCGCCGATGCGCCCACCCGTAGGTGTTCGTTCCGATCGCTGGCGGTGCCGGCAGCCCGTGCCCGAACGGCTGCATCGAGGTGTTCGCTCCGCGCTGGGCGGCTGCGGTCGCGGCGCGCCGTGATGCGGCACGCCGCGCTGCGGTCTTACCAGCAGGTCGCGGTGGAGTCGCCGCCCGATGAATCCTGCGCCGCCTGCAGACCGACCGAATTCACGCTGAACGTGGCGCAGCTGGTGTCATTGGTCTGCGTGCCGATCGCCGTCGCCGTCAACAGGAAAGACGGCGGGTTCGCCGCATTGTCCACGCTCGTCACGGCGATCTCATAGTAGCCGCTGCCGATGACCACCGGCCAGTTGGCCGCGGTGTAACCGAGCGCGCTCGTGCTCTGGGTGTAGGCGTTGTTGGTGGCGAAATAGCGCTGCTCGCGGGAGGCGAGCTCGAGCAGCGCCGTGCGCGCATCCGTGCGCCGCGACTCCTCGATCTGATGCTCGTAGAGCGGGTAGGCGATGGCGGCGAGGATCGCCACCACTGCCAGGGTGATCATCAGCTCGATGAGGGTGAAGCCGCGCGTGCGCCGCCGCTTGCCACGACACCGATCGTCAGAGTGTCTACGCATCATGGGAGTTCATCCTAGCGCAATTCGATCCAGGTGGCCCGCGAACCGGTGATGTCGTTGGCCGTGTTGATCTGCTGCTGGCCGTGCTGGCCGAGGTTGGTCTGATACACGAGCCAATCCTTGACGATCGTCGCGCCGCTCGAGTCGGTTCCGGTGGTCGTCACCACCGAGTCGGTACCGCTCGCATCCGACGGGTACGCGATCGTGTGGGTGTTGCCGTTGTTGACGAAAAAGTCGGGCACCGGCCCGCCGGTGCGCGCATCGATCGCGTAGGTCCAGCCCTGCGCCGCGCCCGTGTTGCAGGCAAGCGGGGAGTCGATGCCCGGCAGCGTCGAGTTGAACACCACGGCCGTGCTGATGATCTGCGGATTGAAGACGACCTGCTCGTTCGTGGTCTGGTTGTACTCGGAGTTCGAGCCCGGCAGATTGATGTACCAGCCAAATTGATTGTCGGTGCCGGTGCAGGCCTGGGTTCCCGCCCAGCAGATCGGATTGCTGGTGTCGATGTTGCGGTTATTGGAGCTGTCGGTGGTCACGGTCTGCTGCACGAGGTTGCTGACGCTCAGCGTGCTCGCGCTCGTGCCGGTGAGGCTCGTCATCTGCGTCGGGCTCAGGCTCGCGAACTGTGTGAGCGAGTGCGCATTCCAGGTGTCCATGTTCCAGTCCCACACGCCGTAGAACGACTGCGTGCCGCTCGCGAAGCTCGGCGCGCTGGAATTGGTGATCGGGAACTCCTCGCCGGTGCCGAAGTAGAGCATCACCTGAATCGCACCGCTCGAGGCATTGGTCACGAACGCCGGCTGCACCATGGAGGTGATCGGTTGGCCGCTTGGGGTCGTGAAGATTGGCCCCGGGGTGACGGCCCAGTTGGACGGGTTGTTGCTGGTCAGGTCGAAGCGCCAGACATTGCCGTTCACGTCACCCGCGTAGACGTAGTCGGTGATGTGGTCGCCGGCCATGGCGACGGGTGAGACGTAGGCGATGCCGTCGTTCGTCCCCGCCTGGCCGGTCGAGAGGTAATACGTCGTGATGGCGGCGGTGCTCGGATTGATGGTCATGACGTAGATGCCCGCATCCCCGCTCTTGCTGCCGAGACCGTTGCCGAAAATAATGCCCCAGTCGCCGTTGTGCAGGCGGCGGATGACCGGCGTGCCATAGGTATTGCCCAGGTTGTTGCCGCAGCCGGACAGGTTGGCGCAGGCGAGCGTCGCGGGCGTCCAGTCGCCGATGACGACATTCGCTGCGTTGCTCTCGGTGAAATTGGCGGAGTTGGTCACATCGAGCGCGAAAATCTCCGCGCCGCCGGCGCCGAGGCCGCTCACCAGCCAGGTGTGCCAGGCGCCGTTGTAGTACAGGTCGCCGACCCCCGGGGTGGCATCAACGTAGAAGTTGTGGCCGTACTGGGGATTGGAATAGTCGAGGTTGGCGTTGCTCGAGTTGTGGATGTCATCGAGCACGCCCTGCGGCATGTAGGCGAGGACCTCCTGGCCGGTGTTCGTCGAGCTGTTGTAAACCGTGCCGGTCGAATCGTAGGAGCCGGCGGAAAAGCCGTGCAGGAAGCCGTCGTTCGCCCCGACGTAGACCACATTCAGCCGCGTGGCCTCAGCCGAGACGTATTGGGAATACGACTGGCCCGAGTTCTCCGGCATGGTGGCCGTCGGGTACAGATCGTCCTGCCAAGTGGTGGGAAACTCGTAGGCGCTGTAGATCATCTTCGAGGGCGGCCCGACCCACGCCGGGCTCGAGTCGACGATGTCGCCGAGCACGCTGTCGCGGTCGCGGAACAGTCCGGTTCCCGAGGAGGTCATCTCGTTGCTGCGGTCGCCGCGCAGATAGTCGAGGCGATCCTGGCCCACCGTGGTGGTGTTGCCGGCATCAAGCGCCCCCTGCTCGGCGGTGCTGAGGCTCGACCACTCGAAGGGGATGCCGGCAGCGCCGCTCCAGGTGAGCATCACGCGGCTCGCCGGCGCCTCGGCGGCGATTTTCCCGGACTGGCCCGTGCTCGGGCAGGTGCTGCCGCTTGGGACTCCGGTCAGTACGCACGAGGCGTCCCAGTTGGCCGCCGAGGCGATGGTGAGCGCCCCGGTGCTGCCGGTGAGCAGCTCGTAGGCGGTGAGATCCCCGGTCCAGTCCGACGGATCGTAGTAGCTGAAGTAGGCCTGCGAGCCGTTCTCGACGCGCGAGGACTCCTCCTGGTTGACGGTCGAGGAGCTCAAGGACTGCGTCGCCGGGGTGGCCTTGAAGCACAGCAGCTCATGGATATTGCTGTCCCCGCCGGTCGAGCCCGCGAACCCGAAGCGCAGCGCATCGGGCAGCGGTCCGTTCGAGTTGGTGATGTTCTGGTTCTCCAGCACGCCGATCCACGAGCCGCCGTTGTAGCTATACCAGAGGCTGAGCAGTCCGTTCGAGGTGATCTTCAGGTGGTAGGTGATGGGCGTTGCTTTCTGCCGGGAATAGCCGCCGCTCGAATACTCGTCGGCGATCTTGCTCGAAATCACCTCATAGGCGTTCGGGATCGCCGGGTAATCCATGACCGGGGTCGAGGTCTCCTGCGGGCTGCTCGGATCAGAATAATTCCAGACGTAGCCGCTCGCGCAGGTCGCGTGCACCGCCGCTTGCTGATTGGAGGAGGACAGCGAGTTCGGGTAATCGTCCGGATAGTTCTGATTGAGCCACGGGTAGGCGATGCTGCCGGCGCCGCGTATGCCGATGCGGTTCGGCTCGTAGCCGCCCCCAGAGGCGGTGTTGTCGCCGCTGGTCCACATGCTGTTCTCGTTAAGCGTGTTGGACGTGCCGTTGAGGAAGTTTCCAAACTCATCGATGCCGAGACCCAAATACGCGCCGATCATGCCGTGGTAATCGGGGTTCGAGTTCGAGCAGGAGTAGCCGAGACTGCCGCCCCAGGAGCCAATCGGGTCCACATCCGGCGACCACTGGCTGGCATCGATCAGGAAGAAACTCATGCCGTCGGCACCGTCGCCGTTCGCGCCGCCGGAGTCGCCGCGATAGGTGACGGTCTTGAAGGTGATGTCGAGACCCTGGTTGGTGGAGAACGTGTCGGCGGAAACGATCGCGCCGTTCTGAGCCTTGCCGCCGTTGTTGCAATCGCCGTCATACAGACAGCCATTGGTGAAGCGCAGCGCCCCGTCGCCGACTGGGTCCGGCAGCGTCTGTGTGGTGCCCGACGTGCCGTTGTACCCGCCGACCAGGTTCTCATTGTAGTAGGTGTCGGCCGTGCAGCCGGGCGGTGTGCCGGGGCCCGGCGCGGCCGTCGAGCTCGCGCTGCTCGCGGTCAGGCAAGCGCCGTTGAAGAAGTACCACGGGTTCTGCGTCGTCGTGCCCGTGAAATCCTCCTCGACGTTGACGTTCGCGCGGGCCGCGATGCCGTGGAGTGCGCAGGCCGCCAGCAGCAGCGTTAACCATGTCTTGGTGCGAAACATCGGTGACCTCCGCTCGCTCAGAGAGGCGGCTGCGTGACTAGACTGTGAATCCGGTACGTGCTCTCGACCACGGCGATCGTGTTTGGCGAGCCGCCGTAGGACCAGGCGTCCACCACGTAATCGGTGGTGGCGGCCTGGGTCAGGTCCGGTCCGAGCTCGGCAATGTACGCGGTCGGAAGGCCGTAGAGGGTGTTCGGGCCGCCGCTCGTGCTGGTGGTGAGCGCCGCTCCCGGGTTGTACGGGAATCCGACCTGGGTGCCGCCGATATACCAGGGCACATCGGCGGCCTGCCCGCCGTTGACCTGCATCGAGAGGGCGGCATTGCAGATCACCGGGGCGATCGTGACGGTGGTCAGCGCCGGGTTCGACTGGCAGTCGGTGGTCTGCAGCGGCTGCTGTGGCTGCGCGATGGCGCTGGTGAGCAGCCACTGCTCGGCGTACTCCTGGGCGCTGTCGGCGGCCTGCAGGGCCCGCTGCTTATCGAGCGTGTTGCCGGCGATGACGTTCTCCAGGCCCGCGCCGCGGAACATCGTCAGCGCCAAGATCGTGATCACGATCAGCAGCAGGAGCGTCGTGATGAGCACCATGCCGCGCTCGATGCGGCCGCTGCGGCCCATTATGCACTTCAGGTTCATGATCCGGTACGACTCATGATGTCGATGACTTTGGTGAACAGCAGCACGGGCGGCTGCCCGTGCCCGTTGAATTTCGCGTACAGCGGATTCGTGTAGGTCAGCAGCACCTCCACCGATGAGACTTCCATCCACTGGGTGCTCGTAATCATGTCCGCCGCAGGGACATAGGTGTCCACGTTGTTGCCGCCGGTGGTGCTGAGGCCGTACCAGATTTGCATGGCCTGCACGTTGCTCGCCAGCTGCACCGGCGTGCCCCATTGCCCCGCGCTCGTCTCGTTCTGCACGATGCAATAGAGATAGCTGCCCGTCGCGTCACTCTCGACGTAGAAGTAGTTGACCCAGGCGACCGGGCCGCCGCTGGTGTTCGTGCTGCCGTCGCACATCGAGATGCCGTCGCCGCTGTCGGTCATGTAGCGGACCGCAAGCGTATCGTTGCCGACGGTTGAGCCGTTTACCGTGGTGGTGCCCGCAACGCCGTCAACCAGCTGCTGCGGCTGGAAAGACAGCGCATCGTTCGTGGCGTTCGGCGCATTGGTCGTGTCCTGGGGCAGCGCAGTCGCCGCCGTGATCTTCGCGGGGTCCGGGTAGTAGCCGGCCGCCTGCGTGATCTCGCTCAGCATCGTCATCGTGAAGCGCTCGGTGTCCTCGATCTGGGACAGGCCGCTCTGGTCCGAATAGGAGTTGTGCATGCTCTGCTCGACGATCATCACGCCGCCGATCAGAAAGATGGCGATGGCGATCGCGATGATCAGCTCGATCATCGAGTAGCCGGCCTGCCGGCGAAGCCCGAGGCGCGCGCATGGCATGGGTGAGGCGCCGATCATGGGTTCACCACCAGCTGATAGGTCTGGTTGAGGAACGCAGTGCCGTTTTGCTGCTCCTGCGCGTTGGCGTTGACCGTGTTCTCGGTCCAGGTCACCGTGATCGTGCAGGTGACGACGTTGTTGATCTGATTGCACGCGATGACGCTCTGAGCATTGCCCACCAGGTTCGACATGGCCTGCTCCCACTGCGTGAGCTGGTAGGCGGCCATATTGACCGTCGAGCACGGCGCGAGCGCGCCGCCCGTTTCGCAGGCCGCCGGCGCGCCGGTGCCGGTGATCGACGGTGAGCCCCCGGAGGCGCCGCTCGCCGCCCCGATCGCCGACTGCAGCGCCGTGTCGCTGGCGCTCACCGGGGTGGACGCCAACGGATTGATGCTCACCGTCAGTCCGCCGGGCACGTTCCCCCAGCTCGCTGCACTCGCCCAGTAGCTGCGGTCGGCATGCATCGAGGAAGCGAGGCTCGAGGCTTCCAGCGCGATCAGCGCGCGGGTGCGCGACACGCCGGTGTTCGCCAGCAGCAGGGCCTGCATTTTGGCGATGCCGAGCAGCCCGACGGCGATGATGATCAGCGCCACCAGCACTTCGACCATGCTGAAGCCGCGCGCAGCGCGCCGATGCGTCGGGTGTCTCATGGGCAACTCGTGTTCATCGAGTGCGAGGTGGTGGTCATCATGCCCGACTCGGCGATGTACATGCAGCGCGTGTAATCGACGTTGCCGCTCGAGTCAGTCAGCGTAATGGTCACTTTCGAGACTCCGGTGTACGCGAAGCCCTCGCGATTGAACGTGATGGAGCTGACGTCTTGATTGGATTTGAAGACGTCACCGTCGGTGAATGCGGGCTGCACGCGCAGCACCGCATCATTGCCACCGATGGTCTGATTGTCACTGAGGTCGGAGAACACGATCCAGCCGTCCTGCCAGGACGTGGCGCCCGTTCCCGCGCACGAATAGGGGCTGGTGGTGCTGCCCGCGACGCACACCGTCACGGGCTCGCCCTCGCGCACGGCCTCCGAGCGCGCGTACTGCAGATCGCCGAGCAGGGCATTCATCTCGCCGCTCATGCGGCTCGAGGTCGTGATGTAGCGGTAGGTCGGGATCCCGATCCCAGCCAGTATGGCCACGATCATCATGACGACGAGGAGCTCGAACAGCGTCACGCCGCTCTGGCGCAGCGCAGTGCCGAAGCGCTTTCGCAATTGAGCCGACAGTGTGCGTGGCGTATTCACGGTTGTACTGATCGTTGCTCCCTGTTGAGCGTTACTTTACCCGTGCGCGCTATGTCGATCCGTCCCCTCCGACCAACGGCCGGTTCGCGCCGATGAGCGGCCGGGCGCATCGAGTGTGATGCGCGTCACAGTTGGGATGCGCGCGCAGCGCGTGCGTTGGTGACGCCTCAAGGGGAGCCAGAGGGCGGCCGCGGATCGCACTGGACGGCGGTCCAATTTGCAAGTAATTGAATTCCAAGAGCGCTGCGCGGCGCCGCTGCCGGCGCGCACACTTTGCAAAATCGACCCGAGTGTCTATCCTTGCCGTCGCGCGCCGCAGCATTCCCGCGGCGGGCGAGCCAAGCGCCGCGGGCGCCGGAGGGGTTATGAAAAATAAGGGTGAGGCGCTTCTGGCCAGCCTGATGCTGGCTCTGTTTATGATGAGTGCGGCGCACGCCGGGGAGGGCATGTGGCCGCTGTCGAACCTGCCGGTCGCGACGCTGCAGCGGCGCTTCGGCTTCACGCCGAGCGCGCAATGGATCCGTCGCGTGCAGCTCGCCTCGGTGCGCCTCGCCGAGGGCTGTTCGGGCTCGTTCGTCTCGCCGCACGGTCTGGTCCTCAGCAATCATCACTGCGCCGTGGGGTGTCTGGAGGGGCTGTCACGCCCGGGGCACAATCTGATGGCGCACTATTTCTATGCCGCCAGTCGTCAGCAGGAGCTCAAATGCCCGGCGATGGAGGTCGAACAGCTCGTGAGCGAGCGCAACGTGACGGCCGCGGTCAATCGGGCGACACGGGGCACGAGCGGCGCCGCCTACGCGCAGGCCCTGCGCACGGTCTCGAGCCGCCTGGAAGCCGCCTGCGTCGCGGGCGATGCGCACCAATGGCGCTGCCAGGTGGTTCATCTTTACCACGGCGGCCAGGACTGGCTCTACAAGTACCGGCGCTATCAGGATGTGCGCCTCGTGTTCGTGCCGAGCCAGGACACCTCGTTCTTCGGCGGCTACCCGGATAACTTCAACTACCCGCGCTATGACTATGACCTCAGCCTGCTGCGCGTGTATGTGCACGGCAAGCCGGCGCACACGCCGGAGTATTTCCGGCTCTCGGGGAGCGGGCCGCGCGCCGGGGAGCTGGTGTTCACCTCGGGCAACCCCGGCGCGACCGAGCGGGACGACACCATCGCGCAACTGAAGACGCTGCGCTACCCGGTTTTCCCGCAGCTGCTGCAGTTTCTGGCGCACGAGCAGGGACTGCTCGAGGCGTTCTCCGCCGAGAATGCGCACAATGCCGAGGTCGCGAGCGGCACCCTGTTCTTCGTGGACAACGCGATCAAGTCGATCGACGGGCAGCTCGCGGCGCTCAATGACGAGCGGCAGTTCGCCCGCAAGGAGCGCCAGGAGAGGATGTTGCGCGCCAAGGTGGCCGCGAGCGCACGCCTGCGGCGCGAGTACGGCGGCGCGTGGCACGCCATTGCCGCGGCTGAGCGGCGCGGTGCCGCGATGTTCATGCCTTACTTCATGATCGTCCGTCACGGCGGTTTCGCTGCGCGCCTGTTCGACATAGCCTTTCAGATCGTGCTCGGCGCACACGAACGGACGCTGCCGGATGCGCGGCGCATCAGCGCTTACCGGGCGGCGAATCTGCCGCTGCTCGAGCAGCAGCTGTTCTCTCCTGCGCCGGTGCATCCACACTATGACGCGCTCATGCTCGGCGCCTCGCTCACCATGATGCGCGACCTGATGGGCTCCGATGCCCCGATCTGCGTGAGGCTGTTCGAGAAGGACTCGCCCGAGCAGGTAGCGGCCCAGGCCGTGGGCGGCACGAAGCTTGCGGACGTCGCGGTGCGCAAGGCTCTGTGGAGCGGTGGAGAGAAAGCCGTCGCCGCCTCCGGCGATCCGATGATCGCACTGGCGCGCCAGATGCTGCCCTATTACCTGAAGCTGCATAAGACGTACGAGGATGAGGTCATGGCGCCGGTCGAGGCGAATACCGCCAAGATCGCGCGGCTGCGCTTTGCGCTGTACGGGACGAGCGTCTACCCGGATGCGACCTTCACCGAGCGGCTCTCCTACGGCAGGGTGACGGGCTGGCTGCGCGAGGGCAAGCCCGTTCCACCGTTCACCACGGTGGCGGGGCTCTACAAGCACGCGCGCAACTATGACCCGCTGAAGCTCAGCCCGGCGTGGCTCGCCGCGAAGGACCGGCTGAATCCCGCGACGCCGATGAATTTCGTCTCGAGCAACGATATCGTCGGCGGTAATTCGGGCAGCCCCGTGATCGACCGGGACGGGCGGCTGGTCGGACTCATCTTCGACGGCAATCCGCCCTCACTCGGCGGGGCGTTCTGGTACGACGGCAAGAACAATCGCGCCGTGGCGGTCGACAGCGCCATCATCCTGGCGGCGCTCGAGCACGTCTACCACGCGCACGCGCTGGTGCAGGAGCTGACCACCGGTCGATAGGACAGACTGAGGGGCGCGCCGGTGCGGACCGGCCCGTCCCCCGGGCTCGACTCCGCAGCGCTCAATGCACGGCGTGACCCTTGTGCGCCGCGTCCCAACGGCGCAATGCCCGCAGTGTGTTCGCCACGTGCCGCCGAGGATCGAGGCTCGTATAGGAATAAAAGATCCGGTCATTCGGGGTGATGACGTAGGAGACGCGGTTGGCCAGCAGTGGGTTCGACGGCAGGACCGCATCGTAGGCTCTCATGATTCGGCCCGTGGTGTCGGCGGCCACGGGGAACTTCTTGCGGCAGGCGCTCACCGAGAAGCGCTTGAGCTTGGCGATCTGATCATGCGAGACACCGATGACCGTGGCCCCGAGCGCCTTGAATTTCGGCATCGCCTCGGCGAACAGGTGCGCCTCCAGCGTGCAGCCGGGCGTGAAGGCGGCGAGATAAAAGTAGAGCACCACCGGGCCTTTGTTCAGGGCCTTCGCCAGGGAGAACGGGTAGGTCTTGCCGCCGAGGGTCGCCGTGGCGGTAAAGAGCGGTGCCTTGGCCCCATCCGGCAGCGCGGCGTAGGCCGCCTGAGATGCCAGCAGCACGATCGTAAGCGCAAGAGCTAGGTAACGTCGCATGACTCGCCTCCTGGGTTGGTGCGTGAGGCGCATCATCGCGCATTGGCCTCACACCGTCACCTCATCGAGCGGCGGCGCGCGCGGCCTGCCTCTGCGCGGGCGCGTTGTACCGAGCGGTGCGCAATTATAGGGTAGCCACACCCTTAATCGGGGGCACACGGAGCGCACTCATGAGCGAGCCAGCAGATCCGCAGAAGGTCGCGCCGGAGCGGCGGGGCGCACTCCCCGGGAACGCCGGTGGCGGCCGGGTCGCCATCGTGACCGGCGCGGGGCGTGGCCTCGGCCGCGCAATGGCGCTCGCGTTGGCACGCTGCGGAGTGCGCGTACTGGCCACAGCCTCGCGCGAGCGCACTGAGGTCGAATCGGCTGCCGACGAGGCGGGCAGGGACTGCGTCGTCCCGATGATGGCCGATGTGACCCGCGCGGCGCACGCGCAGCGCGTCGTCGAGACCGCCCTGGAGCGGTTCGGCCGGCTGGACATCTTGGTCAACAATGCGGGCCGTGGCATGAAGTATGTGAGCGAGCGCTTCCTCACCGAACCGACCCGCTTCTGGGAGGTCGAGCCCGCCGTCTGGCGGATGGTGATCGATACCAACATCAACGGGCCGTTCCTCATGGCCCGGGCGGCAACGCCGCACCTGATCCGTGCGGGCTGGGGCCGCATCATCAATATCTCGATGAACCACTCCACGATGCGCCGGGCGGGGTTCTCGCCCTACGGTCCGTCGAAGGCAGCGCTCGAGTCCGAGACCGTCATCTGGGCTGAGGATCTGCGCGGCACCGGCGTGACGGTCAACGCGCTGCTGCCGGGCGGCGCGACCCTGACCGGCATGATCCCGCCGGCTGCGCCGCAGGTCATTCGCGAGCGGCTGCTCGATCCGGCGCTCATGGGGCCGCCGCTGCTGTGGCTGCTCTCGCCTGCGGCCGATACCCTCACGGGCCGCCGGCTGAACGCGAGCCGATGGGATGCGGCGGATCCGCTCGCGGCGATCGAGGAGGCCGGCTGGAGGGGCGATGCGGCCGGCGGCTGAGCGGCAGCGATGCCGCCGGCCTTCTCACCGCTGCGGCAGGCGGCTCATGCGCCTTGCGTGCTGCGCATCATCCAGATCTGCTTCTGATGATAGAGCAGCCGTTCGGCCAGGATCCCCGCCGTGCCCTCATCGCCGCTCGCGTGCGCCGCCGCCAAGCCGACCTGGATGGTGCGGACCAGTATCTCGTTGTCCGCAACCAACTCGCGCAGCATGGTCTCGCCCGTCGGGATGGCTTCGGTCTCATTGACCGTCGCGAGCGCTCTGTACTTGGCACAGGTGCCCGGCGCGTATTGTCCGAGGGCCCGGATGCGCTCGGCGAGTCCATCGAGAGACTTCCACAGCGCCTGATACTGTTCCTCGAACATCAGGTGCAGGTTGCGGAAATTCGCGCCCTCCACGTTCCAGTGGAAGTTGTGCGTCTTCAGATACAGCATGTAGGTATCCGCGAGCACCCTGGCGAGTGCATGTGCGGCATCGGTTTGCGGTTTCGGGAGCGTCGCGGGCTTTGCGGTCATGTGCAGATTCCTCAACAGACGTGGAGCAGATGCGCCGGACTGTCAGGGCGTGTTCGACACTCCGGCGCGCTTGGCGCCAACCTAGGCCGCCGGGATCGGTTGGAGAATCCGTAGAATTACCCAGCGAGGCGCCGTGACGGCGCGCAGCGCACGAGCGAGTGAGGCGGCCCGCGGCTCGGGCCGATCGCAAGCCACCGCCTCAGCAGGTGACGAGGTCGGTATGGCCGAAACCCTTGCTGTAATCCAGGACGGAGATGACGGTGGGTGTCACGCGGAAGATGCGTACCTGCGACGGGCTGGGCACCGTCACGGGCAGCGACTGCTGCTGCGGGTAGCGTGCGAGCAGTCAGCGCAGCGCAGCGCAGCATCCGCCTCGGCCGGATCGACGACCGGCTCGGCACGGGCCGCCATGGACAATGCCTCGATAGCCATCACCTGCTCGGTATCGTGGTCGACGGTCAGAGACACCCGGCCGTCGCGCGCCAGGTTCGCCGCCTTCTGACTGTCCGGGCCGCACAAGAAGTACAGGGTGAGGCCCTCATGCGCAAAGCCCACCGTGGTGGCCTGAGGCCAGCCGTCGGGCCTCACGGTGGCGAGGGTCATGACCCGGTGCTGAGCCAGGGTCTGCTTGATCTGCGTTCGCAGCGCAGTGTCCGTGGGTGCTCCGTGAGCGCACGGCCCGGGTGGGGCTGCGCATGCGGCGATACTCTGGCGCGCGAGGCGGCCCGGGAGAGTGCGTATTTGTTCTGATGCGCCGCCGGAGGGGATTCAGTAGGTTTTTTCAACCTGGGTGCAATGGGCCGGTCCCGATGCGCAGCCCGACAGTGCGGTCACTGCTGTGAACGTGCTCCTCGTGTACGGTACGACGGAGGGGCAGACGCGCAGAATTGCCCGCTTCGTGGCGAATCGCCTGCTGCAGAGCGGTCAGAAGGTCTTGACGGCCGACGCCCGGGAGGCGGCGTTCATCCCCGATCCGCGGGATTTCGATGCCCTCATCATCGCCGCCTCACTCCATGCCGGGCACTTTCAGCGCCCGATCATCGATTTCGTCAAACGGAACCGGGCCGCGATCAGCGGCAAGCCGAATGCGTTTCTGTCGGTCTCGCTGACGGCCGCCGGCTCCGGGCCGCGCGCTGCGGCAGACCTCGCGCGGTGCGTCGCCGATTTCGTTCGGGAAACCGGCTGGGTGCCCGAGCGCGTTCATCACGTCGCCGGAGCGCTGCTCTACAGCACCTATGGGCTGTTCACCCGATGGGTGATGAAGCGCATCGCCGCGCGCAGCGGCGGGCCGACCGACACCCGGCGCGACCACGAGCTGACCGACTGGGAGGATCTGGCGAAATTCATCGACGCGTTTACCGCAACGCCGAGCGTGACACTCCGGGCACACGCATAGGCGGGCCGGTTACGCCGTGGCGGTCTGGCCCGCAACAGCGCCCCTGCCGCCGCGGCGATCGCGCGAGGCAGGGCCCCGGCAATCGGCTGCGCACTGCCAGGGCCGCGCTCAGTCCTGATAGTCCTCGTTCCCCGGCGTCGGCACGGGGTGCAGTCTCGCAATCGCCGCCTGGTTCTCGAACTTCAGCGTGTAGAAACCGCCGTGGCTCGAGGTGATCCACAGATACAGCTGCCCGTGCTGCCACACGAAGCGGCTGTGGGCCTTCGACCAGGCGAAATTGATCGGGGCAGTCACCCCCTGGAAGACATTGAGGAGCGAGCCCGGATCGATCTGCGTCGGTCTCGGCGGGGCAGGACCGACGAAGTAGGCGATCTCGCGAGGCCTGTAGGGATCGTGGATATCGAACACCCGAACGCCGGCTTGATGGCTCGAGCAGGCGAGCAGCTTTGCATCGCGCGGGTTGTCGAACGTGCAGTCGTGCACGCTGTAGCCGTAACCGCCCATGGTGGCGGTGATGTCGTGCTCGGTGAGCGCGCAGTTCTTCGGATCATCCACGCCGATCATGAGCTGGGCGGCGAGCTTCGGCTTGGCGAGGTTGCTGATGTCGATGAGCCGCTCGAGGCCGTTCGGCGGCAGCCCTGCGCGGCAGGCGGCGAGTGCGCCCTGAGGATCGTCGCATCCGCCCGAGCCGCACTCATCTCCCATGCCGACATAGGGCTTGCCGTTGATGAACGCCAGATCCGGCTCGATCGCGATGTCGCCGTTCTTCCAATAGAGCGAGCCGAGCACCCGGATCACCGGGTGCGCTCGTCGCTCCTGGACCTGGCTGACATCGTAGATCACCAGGCCGTTGCCCGAGCTGAAGTCTCCGGCGTGCACCAAATGCCCCACCACACCGCAGAAGAGCAGTGTGCCCGGCGGGTGCCCATCGACGGTGAACTGGTTGAGGGAGATCCGGTGACAGCGTTGGTCGGCGCCGGCCCCGCCCGGCTGACCGTGGGGGAAATCCCAGTCGATGAGCTCCTTCGGATGCCTGGGATGGGTGACGTCGATGGCGATGAGGCGACGATTACCGAATCCGCTGATCCAATAGGTCCTGCCGTCGTACGCGAAATTCCCGCCGTGAGCCTTCAGGTGCGGATCGGGTATCTGCACGCTCGAGAGCAGCCGCGGGTGGGCGCAGTGGGACACATCATAAAATGCGACGGCCGGCTGGGGTCCCGAGCCCACCCAGCTCTCGGCCGTGCCGAGCAGGGCGCGCTGCGGGTTCACCGACCCGTCCTCCCAGTCATAGAGCGCCGCCGGGTTATCGAGGTGGGTGACATACCTCGGGTCACGCTGGTTCGCCACGTCGAGCACCTGGATGCCCGGATCGCGCAGCGGCGGGATTCCCTTCTGTCCGGCCTCGAAGCCTTCGGTGGTGACATAGGCGCAAGCGCCGTACCACATCAGTTGGTGGCCGGCACCCTGGCCGGCGTATTCGCCGACGATTTTCAGATTGCAGTTGTACGGGCGCTTCGAGGCGCCGCTGGCGCGCTGCGCGGCCGTCAGCTGACCGTCGACACCGGTCTCGATGCGGTCTCCGCGGTGACACGTCGGCGCGGGCACCGGCCCCAGAAACGGCGTGTGGGCTTGTGCCCGACGGGGCGCGGCCGACAGCAGCGCCAGGCCGGCGAGCAACGACAGCGAGATTCCCTGGGCCATTCGAAGCACTTCACGCATGGCAAGCCTCGCAGGTTCTTGTCGATCTTGTTGTGCAGTTGCGCTCAGCGCGCGTCCCCGACGAACGGATTATTGCGCGACATGCGCCGACGGGTACAGCCAACACCGAAGCGCCTACCGGCCCGATGGGCGGCGGCCAGGCGGGTTACGGTGTCTTGCCTCGGCCGTTATGATTCACAATTTACATCATAAAGAGTCTATAATAAATTGAAAACATTATAAAATATGAAGTGATAAAATATGAAGTGTTTCCCTGCCGATCCGATCCGATCAGCGCCGCTGCAGCAGCGCGTACGCAAACGATTGCTCGGCGCCGGCGGGAGTTCGGTGGCGCTCAGCACGGCTCTGCATGAGCGCGAAGGCGGACGCGAAGAGCGCTCCGATCTGCTGCGCTGAGCGGCGCGCGACGGGCAGCCGGCTGCAGCGCTCGGGGCCGTCCGGTGCGAACCCGCCCATCACCGCGTACCCGCCGCGCGCAAGGGCGTTCGCCGTGATCTGCGCATCGCGGGCGGCGTCGGCCGGGTCATGCCAGAAATCGAATCCCCCCCGAGGGCAGAGCGACCTCGAGCACATCGCCCGCGAGGCATCGCACGAGATCGGCACGCTCGGCGAGGCGCTGACGCGCGTGAGCCAATGCCTCCTCAGACACGTCGAGGACGCTCACATGACGCAGGCCCCGCGCCAGCAGGTCATCGACCAGCGTCGATGCGCCGCCACCGATATCGATCACGCGTGAGGCGGCGGCCATGCCGCCCGCACCGAGCAGGTCCAGGGAAACCTCAAGGTGCGGGCGGAACCCGCTGACCGAATCGCCGCGCTTGGTCCGATAGACGTTCTGCCAGTGGGCGTGCCGATCGCTGCGGTGAGTGGGCATGTCTGCTCATTCCCGCGCTGATTCGTATCCGGCGGGCGGTGCTCAGCGGGCGGGCCTCGCGCCTCGAGCGCGCGCTGCAGGCGGGTGAGGCCGGGCAGCGGCCCGAGGCGCCGCGCTGGCGGGACGGCCCTCGGTGCTGAGCGCAGCCCCGACGGTGCGGGCGATGATGTCCGCGGCGTGCTCGATCATGAAGGTGCGGAACGCCGCGGCAATGGGCGGCAGCAGTTTCTCCTGCAGCTGGATCACGTACCACTCGCGCATGACCGGCAGGCCCACCACATCGAGGACCGTGAGCCGGCCGGCGTCGATCTCCAGTCCGATGGTGTGCGCCGAGATGAACGAGAGGCCCATGCCGGCCATCACGGCCTGTTTGATCGTCTCGTTGCTGCTCACCTCCATCAGCGCGCGAAACGGCACGCGGTGCTCGGAAAACAGCCGCTCCATCGAGGCGCGTGTCCCCGAGCCTTCCTCGCGCACGATGAAGCTCTCCTCGGCGAGCGCCTCGAGCGGTATCCGCCGGCGCCCGGCCAACGGGTGTCCCGGCGGGGCGATGATCACCGATGGATGCGGCGCGAAGGGCGTCGCCGCGGTGGCGAGCTCCATCGGCGGGCGGCCCATGATGACCAGATCCAGCTCGTTGGCGCCGAGGAGCCTGACGATCTCGCCGCGGTTGCCGACCGTGAACTTGATGGTCACCTCGGGGTATTCCGGGGTGAACGCCGAGAGCAGCGCCGGCGCGAAATATTTCGTCGTGCTTACCGCGCCGAGTTTCAGCAATCCGCGCTTCAGCCCGCGCATGGCCGCGATGGCCTCGCCGGCCTCGCGCAGGAGCTCCGTCACCTGATTGGCGTACCGCAGCAGCTCCACGCCCGCCGGCGCGAGGCGGATCTTGCGCCCGATCTGCTCGATCAGCGGCATGCCGACTTCCTGCTCGAGCAGCCGCATCTGCTGCGAGACGGCCGGCTGCGTGAGGTGCAGCTCGCGCGCGGCGCGCGTGAAGGACAGATGCCGCGCCACGGCAGCGAAAACCCGCATCTGGCGCAGCGTGACATTGCGCATAAATCGATAAGAACCTCTTATGAAGACAGCAAAAATATCTAACTAGACCTAATGAAAATCAAGTCCCAGTATCCGGCCCATGCGCGGCGCCGCGCACCGTCCGGGGGACGGGATGGCGGGGGCGCCGATCCGGTCACTTGCGCCAGAGCGCGCACAGGAGCGAACTTCGATGAACGCCACCGTCGCCGAGCAGAAGCGTGCCAAGACCGGATCCGAGCGCTACCGGGCCGGGGTCCTCAAATATGCTCAGATGGGCTACTGGCAGCCCGATTACGTGCCGGCAGCGACCGACGTGCTGGCGCTGTTTCGCATCACCCCGCAGGAGGGCGTCGAGCCCGAGGAGGCCGCGGCGGCCGTCGCGGGCGAATCCTCCACCGCGACCTGGACGGTGGTCTGGACCGATCGGCTCACCGCCTGCGAGCGCTACCGGGCCAAGGCCTACCGGGTCGATCCCGTGCCCGGCTCGCCGGGCCAGTACTTCGCCTACATCGCCTACGATCTGGACCTGTTCGAGCCAGGCTCGATCGCCAATCTCACGGCCTCGATCATCGGCAACGTCTTCGGCTTCAAGCCGCTGAAGGCGCTGCGCCTGGAGGACATGCGCTTCCCGAGCGCTTACGTCAAGACATTCTCCGGCCCGCCGACGGGCATCGTCGTCGAGCGCGAGCGCCTGGACAAGTTCGGCCGCCCGCTGCTCGGGGCGACGATTAAGCCGAAGCTCGGGCTCTCGGGCCGCAACTACGGCCGCGTGGTCTACGAGGCCCTCAAGGGCGGCCTCGATTTCACCAAGGACGACGAGAACATCAATTCCCAGCCGTTCATGCACTGGCGCGACCGGTTCCTCTTCTGCATGGAGGCGGTCAACCGTGCCCAGGCGGCCAGCGGCGAGGTCAAGGGGCATTACCTCAACGTCACCGCTGGCACCCTGGAGGACATGTACGAGCGCGCGGAATTCGCGCGCGATCTGGGTTCGGTCATCGTCATGATCGACCTGGTGATCGGCTATACGGCGATCCAGTCGATGTCGCGCTGGGCGCGCCGCAACGACATGATCCTGCATCTGCACCGCGCCGGACATGGGACCTACACCCGGCAGAAGTCGCACGGAGTGTCCTTCCGCGTGATCTCCAAGTGGATGCGCCTCGCCGGAGTCGATCACATTCACGCCGGCACGGTGGTCGGCAAGCTCGAGGGCGATCCGAACTCGGTGCAGGGCTTCTACAACGTGCTGCGCGAACCGCACAACCCGGTCGATCTGCAGCGCGGGCTGTTCTTCGAGCAGGACTGGGCGGGCCTTCACGGGGTGCTGCCCGTCGCCTCCGGCGGCATTCACGCTGGCCAGATGCATCAGCTGCTGCATTACCTCGGCGAGGACACCATCCTGCAGTTCGGCGGTGGCACGATCGGCCATCCGATGGGCATCGCCGCCGGCGCGACCGCCAACCGGGTGGCGCTGGAGGCGATGGTGCTGGCGCGCAACGAGGGCCGGGACATCTGGAACGAGGGCCCGCAGATCCTGGCCGCGGCGGCACGCGAGTGCACACCGCTGCGCGCCGCGCTCGATGTCTGGGGAGAGGTGACGTTCAACTACGCCAGCACCGACACGCCGGATTTCGTGCCGACCCCCCAGGTCGCCTGATCCACACCGTCAGCCCGAGGCACCGCCATGCGCATCACTCAAGGTACCTTCTCCTTCCTGCCGGAACTGACCGACGCGCAGATCCGCAAACAGCTCGAGTACAGCCTCGCCAACGGCTGGGCGGTCTCGATCGAGTACACCGACGATCCGCATCCGCGCAACACGTATTGGGAAATGTTCGGCATGCCGATGTTCGACATCCGCGACGCCGCCGGCATCATGGGCGAGATCGCCTCGTGCCGGAAGATCTTTCCCCGGCACTACATCAAGGTGAACGCCTTCGATGCGACGCGCGGGCGCGAGTCGCTGCGCCTCTCGTTCCTCGTCAACCGGCCGCCGCAGGAGCCGGGGTTCGCGCTGGTGCGAGAGGAGGGGCCGGGACGCGCGGTGCGTTACACGACCCGTGCCTACGCGTGCGAGCGCCCCGAGGGAGAGCGGTATTGACCTGCGATGAACGCCGTAACCGATACATCCCCGTCGGAGGGGCCTGAGCACTCGGCACCCGCCCCGCTCGACCTCGAGAGGGCCTACCGCGAATCGCAGGTCGGACAGGTGCTCGACAGCCTGGAGCGCGATCTCGTCGGCCTCGCGCCGGTCAAGCGGCGCATCCGCGACATCGCCGCCCTGCTGCTCATTGACAAGCTCAGGGGCACGCTTGGGCTCAGCGCTGGCGCGCCCGCGCTGCACATGTCCTTCACCGGCAATCCGGGCACCGGCAAGACCACCGTGGCCATGCGCATGGCCGAGATCCTTCATCGCCTCGGTTACGTGCGCAAGGGACACCTGGTCGCCGTCACCCGCGATGATCTGGTCGGGCAGTACATCGGGCATACTGCCCCCAAGACACGCGAGGTGCTCAAGCGTGCCATGGGCGGGGTGCTGTTCATCGATGAGGCTTACTATCTGTACCGTCCGGAAAACGAGCGCGACTACGGCCAGGAGGCGATCGAGATACTGCTGCAGGTGATGGAGAATCAGCGCGAGGATCTGGTGGTGATCTTTGCCGGCTACAAGCAGCGCATGGACACCTTCTTTCACAGCAACCCGGGCCTGTCCTCGCGTGTCGCGCATCACATCGATTTTCCCGACTACAGCTCCGATGAGCTGCTCGCCATCGCGCACCTGATGCTCGAGCAGCTGCACTATCGGCTCAGCGCGGATGCGGATGCCGCGCTGCGCGCGTATATCGAATTGCGGCGCGACCAGCCGCACTTCGCCAATGCGCGATCCATCCGCAACGCCCTCGACCGGGCGCGCCTGCGCCAGGCGAGCCGGCTGTTCGAGCGGCGCGGCGCGCCGATCACCCGCGAGGATCTCGAGACGATCGAGACCGCCGACATCCGCGCCAGCCGCGTGTTCGCCGAAGAGGGGGCCCATGAACACTGATGCAATGCCCAACGCCACACCCCTCACGCGCTTTCTCATAGAGGAACAGCGCCGGCTCAATGCCGGCCCCGGGTCCGCCGTGACCGGCGGACTCACCGCGCTGATCCACGACGTGCGGTTGGCCTGCAAGCGCATCGCTGCGCTCATCGGCAAGGGTGCCCTCGCCAACGCCCTCGGCGAGGCGGGCACGATCAACGCCCAGGGAGAGCCGCAGCAGAAGCTCGATGTGCTGGCGAACGAGATCTTCCTGCGCACCAACGAGTGGGGCGGACAGCTCGCCGGCATGCTCACCGAGGAACAGCAAGACCCGTACCCCATACCGCAGCAGTATCCGCGCGGACCGTACCTGCTGCTGTTCGATCCGCTCGACGGCTCCTCCAACATCGACGTCAATGTCTCGGTCGGCAGCATCTTCTCGGTGCTGCGCTGCCCCGAGGGGGTGAGCGAGCCGACCGCCGAGGACTTCCTGCAGAGCGGCAGTGCCCAGGTGTGCGCCGGCTACGCGATCTACGGGCCGGCGACCATGCTGGTGCTGTCCACCGGGCACGGCGTGCACGGTTTCACGCTCGATCGGGAGATCGGCGAGTTCTCACTCACCCACCCGAACCTGCGCATCCCCGAGACGACCAGCGAATTCGCGATCAACGCCTCGAACTCCCGGCACTGGGAACCGGCCATCCGCCGCTACGTGCACGAATGCCTGCAGGGGCAGAGCGGGCCGCGCGGCAGGGATTTCAACATGCGCTGGATCGCCTCGCTGGTCGCCGAGACGCACCGCATCCTGATGCGCGGCGGGGTCTTTCTGTATCCGCGCGATCGCCGTGATCCGCAGCAGGCGGGGCGGCTGCGGCTGCTCTACGAGGCGAACCCGATCGGCTTTCTCATCGAGCAGGCCGGCGGGCGCGCGAGCACGGGCTTCGGTCCGCTGCTCGAGGTCAAGCCCGAGAGCCTGCATCAGCGGGTCAGCTTCATCTTCGGGGCGCGCACGGAGGTCGAGCGCATCGAGCGCTATCACCGCGACCACAACGAATTCGAGCTCGACGTTCCGCTGTTCGGCACGCGCGGCCTGTTCACGACCCACACCGTCTGAGGCAACGATCACCATGTCGGTCCGCCACCCCATCATCGCGGTCACCGGCTCCTCGGGCGCCGGGACCACCTCGGTCAGCAAGACCTTCGAGCAGATCTTCCGGCGCGAGCACATCAAGGCCGCGTTCGTCGAGGGCGACAGCTTCCATCGTTATGACCGGGCCGAGATGAAGGAGCAGTTCGCCCGCGCCCTCGAGAAGGGCGATCAGCACCTGAGCCATTTCGGGCCGCAGACGAACCTGTTCGCCGAGCTGCAGGAGCTGTTCGGCTCGTACAGCGAGAGCGGCACCGGCAAGGCGAGAAAGTATCTGCACGATGCCGCCGAGGCGGCCCCCTACGGCCAGCCCCCCGGCACCTTCACCGGCTGGGATGATCTGCCGGGCGACACCGATCTGCTTTTCTACGAGGGACTGCACGGGGCGGTGGTCACCGAGGAGGTCAATGTCGCAAAGCACGTGGACCTGCTGATCGGGGTGACACCGGTCATCAACCTGGAGTGGATTCAGAAGCTGCAGCGCGACAAGTCCACGCGCGGCTACACGGCCGAGGCGGTCACCGAGACCATTCTGCGGCGCATGCCCGACTATGTGAGCTACATCTGCCCGCAGTTCTCGCGCACGCACATCAATTTCCAGCGCGTGCCGGTCGTTGACACCTCGAACCCCTTCATCGCCCGGTTCATCCCGACGCCGGACGAGTCGTTTCTCGTCATCCGCTTCGCCAATCCGCGCGGCATCGACTTTCCCTACCTACTCTCGATGCTCAAGGAATCGTTCATGTCGCGCCCCAATACCATTGTGTGTCCCGGCGGGAAGATGGATCTGGCGATGCAGCTGATCTTCACGCCGATGATCTGGCGGCTCATCGAGCGGCGCAACGACGCTCGCGGCCGGGAGCGCGGCTCTGCCTCGCGCTGAGCGCCGGCGCGCCATCGCGATGCGGCGTTGCGTCTGAACACCACGGGGAGGCTTCCATGGCGCTGATTTCACTGCGACAACTGCTCGATCACGCGGCCGAGTTCGGCTATGGCGTGCCGGCATTCAACATCAACAACATGGAACAGGTGCAGGCCATCATGCAGGCCGCCGCCGAGACGGACAGCCCGGCGATCCTGCAGGCCTCCGCGGGCGCGCGCAGCTACGCCGGGGAGTCCTTCCTCAGGCGCATCGTGCAGGCGGCGGTCGAGACCTGGCCGCACGTGCCCCTCGTGCTGCACCAGGACCACGGCGCGAGCCCTGGGGTCTGCCAGCGCTCGATCCGTTCCGGCTTCACTAGTGTCATGATGGACGGATCGCTGCTCGAGGACATGAAGACGCCGGCCTCGTACGAATACAACATCCAGGTCACGCGGCGTGTGGTCGAGATGGCCCATCCGATCGGCGTGTCGGTCGAGGGCGAGCTCGGCTGCCTGGGATCGCTCGAGTCGGGCCTCGCGGGCGAGGAGGACGGCGTTGGCGCCGAGGGCAAGCTCTCGCGCGAACAGCTCCTCACCGATCCGGGGCAATGCGTGGATTTCGTCGAGCGGACCGGCGTGGATGCGCTGGCCATCGCGATCGGCACCTCCCACGGCGCCTACAAGTTCTCGCGCCAGCCGAGCGGGGAGGTGCTGGCGATCACGCGGATCGAGGAAATCCACCGCGCCATCCCCAACACGCACCTGGTCATGCACGGCTCCTCCTCGGTGCCGCAGGACTGGCTCGCGATCCTGCGCGAGTTTGGCGGGAACATTCCTGAGACCTACGGGGTGCCGGTGCAGCAGATCCAGGAGGGCATCCGCCACGGGGTGCGCAAGGTGAACATTGACACCGACATCCGCATCGTCATGACGGCGGCGGTACGGCGCTCGCTCGCGGAGAAGCCGGCGGATTTCGATCCGCGCCGGTTTCTCAAGGCCGCCACAGCCGCCGCGCGGGGCCTGTGCAAGGAGCGCTTTGAAGCGTTCGGCTGCGCCGGGCAGGGCGGACTGATCCGCCCGGTGCCGCTCGAGCAAATGGCCGAGCGCTACCGGCACGAGGGGCTGCGTCGCGCCGGCTGAGCCGCCGCCCGGCATCGCACAGGCGCCGCCGGCGCGAGCCGGCCAACACCGGGCCGCGAGGCCCCATGGGGATCACTATGAGCACTCGTCGGGAGCTTGCCAACGCCATCCGCGCGCTGTCGATGGACGCCGTGCAGCGCGCCAACTCGGGGCATCCAGGCATGCCGCTCGGCATGGCTGATGTCGCCGAGGCGCTGTGGGGCGGATTTCTGCGCCACAATCCGGCGAATCCGCGCTGGTTCAACCGCGACCGCTTCGTGCTCTCCAACGGACATGGCTCGATGCTGCTCTATGCACTGCTGCATCTGACCGGGTACCCGCTCGGCATCGAGGATCTCAAGCGCTTCCGCCAGCTCGGCAGCCGCACGCCGGGGCACCCGGAGTACGAGCCCGACCTCGGCATCGAGACCACCACCGGGCCGCTCGGCCAGGGACTCGCCAACGCTGTCGGCATGGCGCTCGCGGAGCGGTTGCTCGCATCCGAATTCAACAGACCGGGATTCCCGGTCGTCGATCACTTCACATACGCGTTCTGCGGCGACGGCTGTCTGATGGAGGGCGTGTCGCACGAGGCCTGCTCGCTCGCCGGCACGCTGGGCCTCGGCAAACTGATCGTGCTCTACGATGACAACGGAATCTCGATCGACGGGCGCATCGAGGGATGGTTCACGGACGATACGCCGCGGCGCTTTGCCGCCTACGGCTGGCACGTCATCGCCGATGTCGACGGGCACGACGGCGAGCAGGTCGCGATGGCCATCGAGGCGGCGCGCGCGCAGACTGCGCGGTCATCCCTGATCTGCTGCAAGACCGTCATCGGCTGGGGCGCCCCGCACAAGCAGGGCACCGCGCACGCGCACGGTGAGGCGCTCGGCGTCGACGAGGTGGCGGCCACGCGCGCGGCCATCGGCTGGCCCCATGGGCCGTTCGTCGTCCCAGAGCCGGTGCGCGCCGCGTGGGATCATCGTGCGCGCGGCGCCGAGGACGAGCGTCTCTGGCGGGAGCTCCTCGGGCGCTATCGCGCGGCATTCCCTACTCTGGCGAGCGAGCTCGAGCGACGCATCAGCGGGGCGCGCCCGCAAGCGTGGTCTGACCTTGCGGCACAGGCGCTCGCGAGCGCACGGGCGCAGCCTGCACCGCAGGCGACCCGGCAGTCGTCCCAGGCGGTTCTCGACCTGATGGGTCCGGCGGTGCCGGAGCTGTTCGGCGGCTCGGCCGACCTGACACCGTCGAACAACACGCGGTTCAAGACGGCGCGTGAGATTTCGGCCGACGGCGGCAATTACCTGCATTACGGCGTGCGCGAGTTCGGCATGACCGCCATGATGAACGGCATGGCGCTGCACGGCGGGTTCTTGCCCTATGGAGGCACCTTCCTCGTGTTCTCGGACTATGCGCGCAACGCCGTGCGCATGGCGGCGCTCATGAACATTGCGGTCGTGCTCGTGTACACGCACGACTCCATCGGGCTCGGCGAGGACGGACCGACGCACCAGCCGGTCGAGCACCTGACGAGTCTGCGGGCACTGCCCAACGTACACCTATGGCGCCCCTGCGATGCGTTCGAGACCGCGGTGGCCTGGACGGCGGCCATCGAGCGGCCGGGGCCCACGGTCATCGTGCTGACACGCCAGGCACTGGCGCAGCAGCCGCGCGACAGCCGGCAGCAGGCCATGACCGGCCGGGGAGGATATGTGCTGATCGAGTGCGCCGGAATCCCGGAATGCCTCGTGATCGCAACCGGCTCCGAGGTGGCGATCGCCGCGGAGGCCGTCGGGGCGCTGAATGCGGCGGGACGGCGCGTGCGGCTGGTCTCCATGCCCTCGACCCAGGTATTCGACGCGCAGGATGCGTCTTATCGCGAGAGCGTGCTGCCCAGGGCGGTCCGCCGCAGACTCGCCGTCGAAGCCGGCGCAACGCTCTCGTGGTGGCCGTATGCCGGGATCGAAGGTCGGATCCTCGGCATCGATCGGTTTGGCGCCTCGGGAAAGGGCCCGGAACTGATGTCCCAGTTTGGGTTCACCGCCGGCCGGGTCCGCCAGGAGATCGAGGACCTCCTCGGGTGCGAGGTAGGCCGCGATGCCGTGCGTGGTGAGGCTGTCGCGCTGGACGCGGCAGAGGCCGTCCGCTAACCCTAGCACTGTCTCGCCGCGGGCTGTGCGATGGGCGAGATCGCCTCTTGACGGTATAATGCATCACATCTGCCTGCCTCGGCCGCAGCTCACGCTCGCTCCGACGCAAGCCCAATCAGATTGCCGCGGCCCGGTTCGCTCGCGCCGGCAGTGTTCGAGCGCTGAGCGGTATTGCGGCGGCGGTCACCGGCAGCGACTGGGCGAGGAGGCGCACCATGCTTCTGAACAACGATCTTTCGCAGCGCGCGCTCGTGCATGCGGCGCGACTGGATTGGGTTGCGAGCCCCACCGCGGGCGTCGAGCGCAGGATGCTGTTCCGGGTAGGTGATGAGAAGGCGCGGGCAACCTCCATCGTCCGCTATGCCAAGGGAAGCCGCTTTCCGCGGCACACCCATCCCGGCGGGGAGGAGTTTCTGGTTCTCGAGGGAGTGTTCGAGGACGAGAGCGGCGACTATCCCACAGGCGCTTATGTGAGGAACCCGCCTGGAACCTCGCATGCGCCCGGCAGCACGGATGGCTGCATCATATTCGTCAAGCTCTGGCAGTTCCGCAGGGATGACCTGCAGCCGGTTGCGCGGCGCCCGGGCGAAGGACAGCGCCATGAGCCGGACTGGGGCCAGGCCGCCTCGCTCATCCTCTTCGATGACACCTACGAGCAGGTCCGGATCGATGAGTGGGCCGCGGGCGCATCGATCAACATACCGAATGCGCGGGGGCTCGAGATGCTGGTGTTGAGCGGCCGCTTCGCCGAGAGCGGCGAGGCGCTCAGCCGCTGGTCGTGGCTGCGATTGCCGCCCGGTGAGGCGCTGCGCGCCCGGGCAGGCAAGAACGGCATGCGAGCTTGGATCAAGTCGGCTCCCCTGCTGCACGAGACGGCCTGCGCGTTCTGAGCGGTGAGGGTGCGCCGCCCGCCGCACGGCCGATTCCCCGAGGACAGGCCGCTGCTGCCGTAGCGGTATCGCCGGACGGCGCGGACCTGCCTCCACGGCACCGGTCTTCCGGATGCAGCGCAGGCAACAGCGCAAGGCTTCCCTTGATGCGTTCGCTCAGGGGCGCGACATCAGAGCACAACGCACCACCAATATGGTGAATTCCCGTGTCACGGGAATGCGCACGTTCATTCAATCGTCGCCAATCGCGCGAATGACTCGTGCCGGATTTCCCCCGACAAGGGTATCGGGGGGCACGTCCCGGGTGACGACCGAGCCTGCGGCCACAACTGAGTTTTCGCCTACCGTCACCCCACCGAGGATTGTGGCACCGGCTGCGATCCAGACTCTTTTCTCAATTGCGATGGGCTTGCCGATCGTCACGGCGTGGCGCCGCGACGCCTCAAGGGGATGCCCCGCCGTGATGATGCTCACATTCGGCCCGATCATCACATCGTCGGCGATGTCGAGGCCGCCGAGGTCATAGAAAGTGCAGTTCTGATTGATGAAGACATTCTTCCCGACTCGGATCTCATCCCCGCCGGCGGTGTAGAACGGCGGGATGAGCAGAAAGCTCTCGTCTACCGTTTTGCCAATGAGTTGGCTGAACAATGTCCGAATCTGCTCGGTATCGCTGAACGTCAGGCGGTTGAGGGCGGCGGTGATGGCCATCGCCCGCTTGACGTTTGCCAACATCGCCGCGGATTTCGGCGTTTTCCCGTAAATGACCTTGGCATTGTCCTCACTCGACATTCGTGCCGTTCCTCGGATCAATGGGCAGCATGGCTTTCGGCGCACGCGGGCGCCACCGAGACTCCTCGAGTATGGTCACAAAGCGCAAGAGCCGCAATCGGCCGCGCGCGGAAATTGAAACTGAGGACACTGTCCCAGGGGTGTCATGATTCGACGTTCGGCGGTCTGCGTGCTAGTATTTTTCGTTTCGATCGCGGCTCTTTTCGAGAACGACAACGACGTGGAGATCGTGACATGAAATCGCACCGTGGTGCCGTGCTGCCGGCCACCCTGTTGACTTGCCTGGGCGCTGCCGCGATGCATCAGGCCTGCATGGCCGGTGCGGCCAAGCCTCGGGAGCGGGATGCGGCACGGATTGCGCAGATCATGCGGCGGCTGCGCGATGTGCACCGGTTCAATGCCGTTGCGGTCGCGCCGAATGGCGCGGCGATTGCCTGGACGGTCACTCAGCCTGCGCAGACCACTGCGCCGCGTCACGCCGGGCACGGCAAGGGCGCACCGTCGAAGCGGGCCAAGTCCGTGCAGACTGTGCAGATTGCCGCCGCGGATGGCGCACACGTGCGCACGGTGGTGATTCCCCATGCTGTGAAATCGTGCCATTACAGCAGCTTGGCATGGTCGCCGGACAGCCGCACTCTGGCGTTCCTCTCCAATTGCAATCACACGAAGCAGACGGCGAACCAGCTCGACATCTATGAAGTCGGCGCCGCGGGCAGCCACGCCCGGCGCATCACCCATCTGGACGGTTTCGTACATGAGCTGGCCTGGACGGCGGACGGGCGCGCGCTGAGCTTTCTCTACGTGAAGGGCGATCTGCATCCCATCGCCGCGGTGTCCGCGACGAAGCCGCAGATCGGTGTGATCGGCCGCACCGGCGTCGAGCACCAGCGGCTCGCGATGCTGCCGGCGGACGGCGGAGCCGTCCACCAGATCACGCCCATGTCGATTTTCGTGTACGAGTACGACTGGGCCCCGCGCGGGGACCGGGTCGCCTATGTCGGCGCCCCGCCGCCGGGGCGCGACAACTGGTGGGTGGCGAAGCTCTATACCCAGACGGTGGGCCGGGCGCCGCGGGTTGCTCTGGATCCCGGGTCGGTCGCAGGTCCCCTGCACGGGCTGCAGATTGCACTGCCGCGCTGGTCGCCCGACGGCACCCAGATCGCGTTCATCGGCGGACTGATGAGCGATCAAGGGGCGACCGGAGGAGATCTCTACGTCATCGCCGCGCACGGCGGGCAGCCGGCCGATGTCACCCCTGGGATCGGCATCACCCCGTCCTGGATGACCTGGACGGCAGATCAATCGCTACTGGTGTCGTCCTTCGCCGGCGGGTCCACGCGCGTGTCCCTCTTCAGGCTGCATGGGCACGCCGCAGCCACTCAGCTGCCGCTGTTCCGAGTGGCATCCAACGTCAGCGATGGAACGTTCGCTTCCGCGGTGTCGCTCTCTGGGGCGCACAATCGGGTCGCGTTCATCTACAGCACGTTCGACACTCCGCCTGAGATCGACGCTGCCACCCTGCGGACGAACACAGCAGACGAGCCTGTGGGCGTCATGGAGGCACCGCATGCCATCACGCACGTCAATGCGAACGTCAGGGCGATGTGGGGCAAGGCCGTGTCGGTGCACTGGGTGAACCAGGGCTTCCATGTCCAGGGCTGGCTCTTGTTCCCGGAGCATTACAACCCGCACAGGCATTATCCGATGATCGTGTTCGTGCACGGCGGGCCGAGCTGGGCGACGCGCCCGAGCTGGCCCTGGGACGGCTACGGCCCGGTGCCGCTCGCGGCGATGGGCTACTTCGTGCTGATGCCGAATCCCCGCGGCAGCTTCGGCGAAGGCGAGCGCTTCGCCAAGGCCGTTCGCCGCGACATGGGCTACGGGGACCTTCGCGACATCCTGGCCGGCATTAACCGGGTGGAAGCGAAATACCCCATCGACAACAACCGCCTTGGCCTGACTGGCTGGAGTTATGGCGGATTCATGTCGATGTTTGCCCCGACCCAGACCCGCCGCTTCAAGGCTGCGGTCGTGGGCGCCGGCCTTTCGGACTGGAAGAGCTATTACGGCGAGAACTCGATCGATGAGTGGATGATTCCGTTTTTTGGCGCCTCGGTGTACCAGGATCCGCAGGTCTACGCGAAGAGCTCCGCAATCAACTTCATCCAGAACGACAAGACGCCCTCGTTGATCGTGGTAGGGCAGTACGACGGCGAGTGCCCGGCGCCGCAGTCCTTCGAGTTCTGGCATGCATTGCGCGCCATGGGGGTTCCGGCCGAGCTGGTGGTCTACGCCGGCGAGGGCCATGGCTTTCACAAGCCCGCCGATGAGCGAAACGTGCTGGAGCGCGCTTTGCGCTGGTTTGCCAAGTATCTCAGCCCGAAACCGGCGGCGTGAGCCGCTCCGGGCATGCCCGCGTGATGTGCGTCGAGGTGTTTCTGAATTGGAGCGGCCGTGATGAATGCTGAAGAACTGCGTGCGTTGCAGACGCCTATCAAGCAGGCGTATCGATCCACGCCGGACTCGGCGCTCGTCACCTCGCGAATCGAGGTGAGTCTGGAGCCGGCGTCCCTCGCCGTGCGGCTCGTGCCGGACCGCCCGATCGTCGCCGGCCTGCACCCCGCAACGGGCGGCACCGGAGCGGCGGCCTGTTCCGCGGACATGCTGCTCGAGTCGCTTGCGGCGTGCGCCGGGGTGACGCTGCTTGCCGTCGCGACCGCCACGGGAGTCACGGTCACAGGCGGACGGATCGTCGCCGAAGGGGTCTGGGATGCGCGCGGCACGCTCGCCGTCGACAAGTCGGTCCCGGTCGGAATCCAACGCATCACGCTGCGGTTCGAACTCGACAGCTCGGCGGATCAGGCCGCCCGTGAACGGCTGGTGCGGACTGCGGAGCACTATTGTGTGATTCTCGCGACGTTGCGGGGCACCACACCGATCGAGGTGCAGGTCGCCCCGTAGTCGCGGGCCGGCGCGCCGGGCGTGAGCCGGCACGCCTCTTGGCACCGACGAGCGCGCCGTGCTGGAACAGCGCGTCAATGCAGCTTGACGTGCGGCTCCGTTCGTCGGGTGATGAGTCGGGCCAGCGTATCCAGCGTCACCTTCGCCGGGCCGTGCAGCGCGAGCTCGTGCATCTTGCGCAGCCAGGTATACATCAGCCGGGCGAAGTAGCCCTCGAGCATCAGGTTTCCGCCGACCAGTGCGCCCATCAGATTGCCGACCGTGCTGTGCCGCCCCAAAGACACGAGCGAGCCGAAATCGCGGTAGCGATAGGGCAGCAGGGGCTTGCCGCCGAAACGCCGTTTCATCTGCTTCACCATGTGCGCGGCCTGCTGGTGCGCGGCCTGGGCGCGCGGCGGTACGTTGCCTTCCCTGCCGAGCCAGGGACAGGCGGCGCAGTCGCCGATGGCGAAGATATTCTCATCGCGGCTGGTCTGCAGCGTCGCGCCCACGATCAGCTGGTTCAGACCATTGGTTTCGAGCCCATCGAGATCCCGGAGAAAATCCGGGGCCTTCACGCCGGCCGCCCAGACCACCAGCTCCGCGGGAATGAATTGGCCGTCCGCGAGACTGACGCCGTCCTGCATGACTGCGGCGACGCGCGCGCCGGTGCGCAGCCGTACGCCTCGCTGCCCGAGCAGGGCGGCGGCGGCATCGGAGAGTCGTTCGGGCAGCGCCGGCAGGATTCGCGGTGAGGCTTCGATCAGATTGAGCTGGATGTCCTCGTCGGGGTCGATCCGGTCCAGCCCGAAGGACACCAGATCGCGGGTGGTGTTGTGCAGCTCCGCGGCCAGCTCGACGCCCGTGGCGCCCGCACCGATGATTGCGACCTGCAGCTGCTCGGGCCGCAGCGGTTCGCGCTGGCCGTGGGCACGGATCAGGGAATTGACCAGACGGCGGTGGAAGCGCGCGGCCGAAGCGGCGCTCTCAAGCGCAATTGCGTGCTCCTTGACGCCCAGGGTGCCGAAGTCATTGGTCAGGCTGCCGACCGCGATGACCAGGGTGTCATAGCTGTAGAGGCGCTCAGAGGTGATCTGCGCGCCGGCTTCATCGAGCACGCAAGCGACGCGCACCTCCCGCCGCGCTCGGTCCAGTCCGATCATCTCCCCCAGCCGGAACTGGAAGTGATGCCAGTGCGATTGGGCGAGATAGCTCAGCTCGTGGACGTTCAAGTCCATGCTGCCGGCTGCGACCTCGTGCAGCAGCGGCTTCCACAGGTGCGTGCGCTCCCGGTCGATGAGCTCGATGCGCGCCCGTCCTCGCTTGCCGAACTTGTCGCCCAACATCGTGGCGAGCTCCAAGCCGCCCGCGCCACCGCCGACGATGAGGATCTTGTGAGGCGGCGCGCGGTGCGCGGGTGGGGCTGGGGATATCGCGGTGCCGGGCGCGTGCTGTGGACCGCTCGCTCCCGGGCGCACCGTCGGAGCCTGCCCGGAGGGGCTGTCCGCCTTGCGCGAGCTTACCGCCCTATGGTCGGATCGCGCGGCGTGATCCGCGCCGCTCGTGGCCATCGGCTCGTCTTGAGTACGTGAATTCATGGTCTCACACGCAGCGTTGTCAGCCGGTCCCGCACGGTTCGCGCACGCAGTCATCATTCAGCCGCCGGACCGGGGCAGGGCACCATCGGTAACTATGCGGATATCAACCCGCCCGCAGCCTAGTTTGCGAGGCGGATGCGCCCTCGCTGCGCGCGAGGCGCCGAGGTGTCCCGCTTCTGGAACAATTCCAGGATCCGACCCGTCACGGCGGGACAACCCATGCCGGGTGTGCGGCATCCACCGGCTCAGCAGCACCGCAACCCTTGCTGCCAGTCAAGGCAATAGCCGCGCTGATTCCGCATGCTCTCGACCTGCGAGGGATTGAAGCTCAAGCGTCTCCAGTAGATTCCAGCATGGAGGAGTCTGCTCACAACCGTGCATTCGAACCTCGAGCCGAGAGCGGCATTCGACCGGATCGCGTTTCTGGTGCGACGCGATGGACCCGTGGCGACACATGCACGGGTCGCGCGTACTCTCGCGATCTACTGCGACAGTGTGCGTGACCCGAAAAGCCACGCCTGCGATCGCTCGTACGAGCCGCTGTTCGAGAAGTCGATGCGCGAGTTTCAGCAGTGGCGCGCGGGAGACGGCGGCATTTGCGAGACAGAACCTGCTTCTTCCGGGGTCGTGAGGATGCCAACACAACATATCGATGACCTTCTTGCGCAACATCTTGCCCTCGGTGAAATGTTTGCACGACATCAGGAGTCCCTGGTGGACCGCCGTTGGGCGGAGGCGGCAGAGCGGCTCGTGGAGTATGAGCGATACTTGCGAGCCCATATCGAATTCGAGGAACGGCACCTGCTGCCGCATTGCCAGGTCGGCCGATTGCGCTGGGCGAGCGAGGTCTACCGGGCTGAGCACCGCCGCATCGAGCAGCTCCTGCGCAAAGCCATGGACGGATTGGCACTGGCACGACGGTTCGAGATGACGGCAGCCGCGATAATCGCGCTGCTTGACGGGGAGAAGACCCTCAAGCACGTGGTGGAACACCATCACGAGCGAGAGGAGAAGGGGCTGTTTGCCGAACTGCGCGGAGCCGACTGGGTGAACCGCGAAGCCGCTACGGCTGGGTGAGGCAACGAGCGGTATCGCCTCGAGAGTTGAGGAGAGGAGCCCGGCATCCCGAAGCGGGCGCGTGTGATGTCCTGACGGGGGTGAGAGCTGCCGCGCAGTGACGGGTCAATGCGGGCTGGAGTCCGTGCGTTGGACCTGCACGGTGCCGGCTTGCGCTGAAGCCGGCGCGCGTCGGCGCCGAAGCAGGAACGGACCGTAGTGCATCGCGAACAGTCCAAACGCACCGATCCACAGCGCCGCTGCTCCGAGCAGCAATTCTTCCCAAGCGGCGGGCGCGAGCGCCGCGGCGATCCGCGCCGCAGCCGCAAGGATGACCATGACGTAGATGAGAATGGTCGCACCGTCCGCGCGGAGCGCTCGACCGGTGTGTCCGCGGCTTACGCGGGTCATGACCGCGAGAATCATGGTGCCGATCGCGCCCGCGGTGAGTGAGTGGATCGCGGCATCGAGCGGGAGTGCCGGATCGAGAATCGCGATCCCCAGCGCGGCGACGCCCGCCACCAGCCATGCATACCCCACGTGCAGGACCACGAGCAGCGGCTCTGAGCGTGTCGCAGCGCCCCGCCACCGAAGCAGGCGCCACAGATTGAGCGCTGCGCCGGCAAGCAGCGCTACTGCGGTGAATCGTGCCGAGGGAAAGAACGCCCAGGCCGCGAGTGCCGCATGCAGCGCTGCGAGCGAGACCTGATCGAGTCGCCCGGCGACCGGCGGCAGTCGATTCGTCCCACGCGGGGCCAGCCAGTTGCGCGTGAAGCTCGGCACGATGCGCCCGCCCACCACCGAGATCAGAATGAGAATTGCAACCAGGCCGAGTCGCCAGCCGTAGCCGGTGAGCGCCGCGGCGCCGCCTTGTGCGCCGAGATCCATGAGCAACTGCGCCAGGGCGAGCACCGTGACCGGCGCGATCATCCGGTAGTTGTGCCGGTTCCGGGAAGCGATGATCTCGTGGGCCACGACTGCGGTGAGGGCGACGGGAAAGGCGAGGTCGGCGCCGATCGCAAGCCATGCGGGCAGCAGCGCAGACAGCAGCTCATCGAGGCGTCCGAGGAGCCACAGACTCAGGAGCAGCCCCAGCAGTGCACCGCTCACGGGCCGGCGGCCCGTCCAATTGGAAATGGCAGTCAGCAGAAAGCCCGCCACCGCGGCCGGCACGAAGCCGAAGAGCATTTCATGGATATGCCAGTCGAGCGGATCGAGGCGGCTCGGCAGCTGAAGCCCTGTCAGGAGCATCGTGATCCACAGCGCGAGGGCGATTGCCGCCCACAGCGCCGCTGCCAGAAAGAACGGCCGGAATCCGTATGAGAGCAGCGTGCGCCAGGCGCCGGTGTCAGACTCGCCGTCCATGCTCAGCGCGCCTCCTTACGGGCCGGCCGCGCCAGCGGGGCCGCTGCGCCAGTGACGCAAGCGACGGGGCGGCGCAGCGGCGGGCGTAGCTTGACCCGGAAATCCCACGCCATCAGCAGTGCACCCGCGGCAAACACGACATCGCCCGGCATGCGCATCCATTGCCAGAAGGTCGTGGTCGCGTAGAAGGCCTGACTGCGCGCGTAGGCATACCCGTGTTCGTAGACCGCCGCGAGCTGCGGCCAGCCGATGGGGAAGAAGTTGAACACGATCCACAGCGCCAGCCCGCCATTGTACAGCCAGAAGGCCCAGCGGCCGGCCTTCTCGCTGAAGGGCTGCTGCTCGCCGGCCGCGTAGCGCAGGCAGAAGTAGATGAGCCCGATGCCGAGCAGGCTAAACGCGCCGAACAGCGCGGTGTGGGCGTGGTTGAGCGTGAGGAAGGTGCCGTGCTCGTAATAGTTGACGAGCGGTGCGTTCAGCGTGCCGCCGCCGAAGACTCCGGCGCCGAGGAAGTTCCAGAACGCGGCCCCCATCACATAGAGGTAGGCGAGGCCGTACGGGAAGGTGCCGGCCGCCTTGATGAGACGGTGCTGCTGCAGCGCCTCGATGGCCAGCAGCAGAAGCGGCAGCACCTCGATGAATGAGAACATCGAGCCCACCGCGACCCACAGGCCGGGCTCGCCGACCGAGTACATGTGATGTCCCGTGCCGAGCACGCCGCCGAGGAAGATCAGAATCAGCTCCAGGTACACGGCCCGTTCGGAGAGCCGACGAGAGACCAGCCCGGTGGCCATCAGCAGGTAGGCGCTGACGGCGGCGGCGAAGAATTCGAAGGACTGCTCGACCCACAGGTGCACCACCCACCAGCGCCAGAAATCGGTGATGGTGAAGGACTTCTCGATCCCGGTGAGCGGGATCATGCCGAATGCGTAAAGCAGCGCGATATTGGCCGTGGAGACCCACAGCAGATGCTCCAGGCGGATGCGTCCCGACCAGAAGGCACGCGTGGCGGTGCGCACCGCCGCGCGGCTCGGCCACAACGCCCGGAACATCAGCGCGCTCCAGATCGCCAGGCCCGCGAAAAAGCCCATCTGCCAGGCCCGGCCGAGCTGGATGTAGGACAGTCCCTGCTGCCCGAACCAGAACCAGCCCTTGTGGACATAGCCCATGATGTCGAGGTAATTGCCGGCGAGCGCGCCAACGACGATCGCGACCGTCACCCAGAAGAGCGCATCGACCAGCCAAGCCTGCCCCCTGGGCTCGGCGCGGCCGATGGTCGGCGCGAGAAACAGTCCGGCGCCGATCCACGACAGGCCGATCCAGACGATCGGGGATTGGATGTGCACGTCGCGGGCGAAGTTGAACGGCAGGAATCGATCGACGGGGATGCCGTAGAAGCTGCTCCGGTCGGCATAGTAGTGCGCCATCACGGTGCGGGCGAGGATTTGCAGCAGCAGCACGGCGGCGACCACCAGGAAGTACTTGCCGATGCGCCGCTGGCTCGCCGTCAGCGGCCGGAATGCCAGTGCCGGCTCCATCGGTCCCTGGTCGGGACCGTGAATATAGCGTTCATACAGAAAGATCACCGCACCGAAGGCGAAGAACTTGAAGCAGAGGCTGATCCACGTCCAGATGAATGTTCTGGTCGTGGGAGTGTTTCCGACCAGAGGCTCGTACGGCCAGTTCTGCGTCCAGGACGCCACGCCGCCCGGCCGGCGGGCGGCCGTCGTAATCGACGAGTAGATCAGGAAATCGGCGGTCCGGGCGGCGCTGGCGGCATCGAGGCTGTGAGCCTGTGTCCAGCCCCTGGCGTAGTTTGGCTTGAGCAGGGCGGCCGCGATCTGAGCACGCAGAGCCGCGATCGATTGCGCCACCGCCTCCGGCAGCGACACGACGGGCTGAGTCAGATCGATACCCTGCAACGCTCGGCGCATCGCCGTCCTGACCTCATACCGATCCCCCATCGAGAGCGCCGGGTAGGGCTTGCCAAATCGCTCCACGGCAATGTTCTGCTCGGTGAGCGCGGCGAGCTTGAGGAGGTTCGCGGCGGTGTAGTCTTCTCCGAAATAGGAGCCCATGCCATAGAGGCTCCCGTAATCCATGAGGTCGGCGCGCTCAAAGCCGGCCTTGCCCGCCTCGATGTCTGCGGCCGTGAGCACGGTCGCGCCGTTGGGCGCGACGAAACGCTCAGGGGTCGGCGGGGCGAGCTGATAGGTGCGGCGGGTCGCCCAGCCAAACAGCGCAAACGTGACGACGGCGACCGCAAGCAGCACCCACTTGAGGACGTTGCCGACGCCGTCTTCTTGGGCAGTTGCGGCCATTGTGACCGGGTCTGTCATCTAGGCTCTCCTCGCCAGGACGCCGTGCGGCGGGCGACAATCGCGGCCCGCGCCGGCGTCTTTACATCGCGGTACGATAGTAATTCCCGCAAGGGCATCCGCGGGTCAATAGGTCGAAGTGCGCACCGGTGCCGAAGGCGCGGCGCTCGGTGGCCGTGGCCAAGACACTGCCTGCGGCCGAGCGGCGGTACGCGTTTGCGTGCCGCTCGCTCATCGCTGCAGCAGCGGCAGCTTGTCGGGCACGCCATCCCACTGCTCGGCATCATCGGGCGCGGGAATCTTCAGCGCGAGCACGGGCCACTTGCGGGCAAGCTGCCTGTTGAGCTCGAAGCAGTGATTCTGGCCCGGCGGCACCTCATCCTCGGGGAAAATCGCCTCGGCGGGGCACTCCTGCACGCACAGGGTGCAGTCGATGCATTCGTCCGGGTCGATCACCAGCATATTGACACCGGCATGGAAGCAGTCCACGGGACACACTTCGACACAATCGGTGTACTTGCATTTGATGCAGTTTTCAGTGACGACGTGGGCCACAGCGCCCTCCCTGCCGCGTACCGCGGCTCGAGGCGTAAACGGTAGCGGTCGGGGCAATCTGTGCGCCTTGATGGCCGTCAAGGGCGGCGCCCACGGCCCACGGCGCGCCGGTTGCCGCCCGGTCTCGTGCTGGTATAGCTTTAGCGCCAATTCACCCCGATGACGCGAATCTTCACTCCAACCCGAGTGCACCGGAATCATCATGCAGACCGACAGCGCGCTGGCGCGTGAGCTGCGCCACCACTACCTCTTCTGCGCGCTCACCGATGCGCAGCAGGCACGGCTGCTCGCGACGGCCACAGCGAGGCGGCTGGCCGCAGGCGAGCCACTCTTCAGTCACGGGGATGCCGCGGCGCAGTTCTTCCTGCTGCGCAGCGGCTGCGTGAAGCTCTATCGCCTCTCACCGGAAGGTGATGAGAAGGTCATGCGGCTCATCCGCCCCGCTCAGACGTTCGCCGAGAGCATCCTGTTCATGGATGCGCCGCGGTATCCGGTCTCCGGAGAGGCGGTGGAGGCGGCCGAACTGGTCGCATTCGACCGCGGCACCTTCCTCGGGATCCTCCAGGAGTCCTTCGCCACCTGCCAGGCGGTGATGGCGCAGATGACGCGGCGCATCCAGGCCCACTGGGACGAGATTGAGACGCTGGCGCTGCAGAACAGCCGCTACCGGGTCGTGCACTATTTGCTGGGGCTCGTGCCGTCCGATGCCCGGGGCCGATTCACCGTGACCCTCCCGACACGCAAGGTGGTGATTGCGGCGCATGTGGCAGTCACGCCGGAAACGCTCTCGCGGACACTGCGCAGTCTCACCGACGAGGGGCTGATCGAGGTTGCCGGGGACGAGGTGACGGTGAGCGATGTGGACAGGCTGCGCCGCCACATGCACTGACCCTTGACCGGCGTCAAGGCGGATGCGCACGGCTGCGTGGACGCTTCGTCAATGGCCACGCTCAGCAACCGGGTCTCGCGCTGGACCTTGCTCCTGTTCGCTTGCGCGCTCGCGAATTTTCTGGCGGCCCAGGGGCTTATCCTCGTCGGCATGACCTGGCCGGCGCGGGCGGTTTCCGCACCCGGTACGCTGGCCGCGGTCCATTTGTTGGTCATCGGGTGGTTGCTGCTCCTGATGCTGGGGGCGCTGTTTCAGTTTGTGCCGGTCATCACCTCGCGCCCTCTGGCGAGCCAGCGCATGGCGCTTTGGGCTCTGATCGGCATCGAGGCCGGGCTCGGCGGCATGATCTGCGGCTTCTTCGGCATCGCCGTCTCGCCGGTGCTGGCCATGGCGCTGCCGGCTGGCGCAACCGCAGTGCTTCTGGGAGTGCTGGCCGCATCGTGGAACTTGGGCGTCCCTCTGATACGCGCACGGCCCCTGAGGTTGCCCGGGCGGATGGTGCTCACCGGACTTGTGTTCCTGTTCGTGACGGTGATGCTCGGGCTGTCGTTCGCATTGGCGTTCACGGTGCCGGCGCTTGCGCCGTACCTGGCTCCGCTGCTCAATGCATTCGGCGATCACGCGCTCGCCGGCCTCGGCGGATGGTTCACGCTGACAGCCATGGGCGTCAGCTATAAGCTGCTGCCGATGTTCATGCTTGCCCCGGAGGACCGGGGCATCCCGGGCGATTGCGTTCACATTCTTGGCACTCTGGGTTTCGCTCTGGCCGTCGCGGCCGGTGTGGCGCAGGTGTGGGTCGCGGCCGGCTTCCTGCGGATCGCGCAGTCGACAGGATATGGGGCGATCACTATCGCCGTGGCGATCTACCTGTGGGATATCCGCCGGATCTACCGTACGCGCCGGCGTCGCGTGATCGAGGTGCACAATCGTGCTGCGGTGGGCGCCTTCGGCTTGCTCGCACTCGGCGCGGCGCTCGCGATCAGCAGCCTCGGCACGGGGCGTCCCGAGGCCGGCGCGCCGGTGGGCGTCTTCCTGATCGTGTTCGGATGGCTCGGCGGCCTCGGGCTGACTCAACTCTACAAGATCATTCCATTTCTTACCTGGCTCGGCCGCTACGGGAGCAGGCTGGGGCGCGCCTCCGTGCCGCGTGTGCAGGATCTGGTCCGGGAACGGCGCGGCGGTCCATGGTTTGTGTTGTATTTCGCCGCAATACTGCTCGGCGGCGGCTTTGCCCTATCCGGCAGCGCGCTCGGGTTTCGTTCGTGCATGGCGCTCGTGGCGCTCGCGACCGTCGGGCTCGTCACCGAGTACTGGCGTGCCTGGCGGGGCCACTACGCGCGTGCACATCAGAGCGAAACCGCGATTCCTCCCTTCATCGCGAACCCAAGAGGCTGACCATGACCGAGCCATTCACACTTGATGTGCGCGAAATGCTGCGCAGCGGTGCGGAGCCTCTGCCGAAGATCCTGCAGGCCGTGGGGGACCTCGCGCCGGGCCAGCCGCTGCGTCTGCTCGCCACATTCGAGCCGCTGCCGCTCTACGCCGTGCTGGGACGCAAGGGCTTCGATCACAGCGCCGTTCGACACGGCGAAGGGGACTGGGAGGTGCTGTTCTCGCCTCACGCGGCGGACGCAGGGCCCGGCGCTGCGGCGGCCGCGGCCGTACCGCGGCCTAGCACCGATGAATGGCCTAGGCCGAGCGCGTTCCTCGACAACCGCGGCCTCTCGCCGCCCGAGCCGATGATGCGGATCCTCGAGGCGCTCGAGCACCTTGCGCCGGGCCAGGTGCTCGAGGCGCTCAACGAGCGCGAACCGGTCTTTCTCTACCCGGAGCTGCAGGTTCGCGGCGCGGCGGTCCGCACCGAGAGGGTGGGTGAGGGCGTTCGGCTGCTGATCCGGTGCGCGGGCTGATCGCGATGGCTACGGCAATGACACCGGATCGCCAGGACGTGCTCGCCGCCCTGCACGAGGTGATCGATCCCGAGCTCGGCTACAACATCGTCGATCTCGGTCTGGTCTATGAGCTGGCTGTGGACGCCGGCGCCGTCAAGATCACGATGACCATGACGACGCCGGGGTGTCCGGCTCAGGACTACATCCTTTCCGGCGTCTACGCGCGCGCCAGAAGCCTTCCGGGGATCAGCGATGTGGACATCAACCTCGTCTGGGAGCCCGCCTGGTCACCGCAACGGATGACGTCCATCGCCAAGGCGCACTTTGGTATTCAGGAGTGAGCCGCCGCGAGGCGGCCGATTTCGACCTGCCAGGTGGCCGGACCCTGCTGCAGATAGTTCCAGGAGAACTCGCCCGTGTGCTCAGCGTCGAACTGATAGTAAAGCGGCCTGGGGTCGTGGTCATTGACCAGCACGAAGCTCTCACCGGGCTTGAGCGCGCGATAGGTCTCGAAGATCTGGCGGTGACGTTCCATGGGAATGAGCGGGCGAACGTCGAGAATTCTGGCTTGTGACATGGGGGACTCCTCCTCAGGTGGGTTGTATTGAACACGGGTCAGTCTGTGCAATAGGCCGTTGAAGCGTTCCGCTTCGCGCGGCTCGGCATCGCGCAGAACGGAACATGCGCGAGCGGCGAGCGTGCAGGCGATGTGGCGCTGTTGCTCTCCTGCCTCGGCCAGTTTCACGAGCGCGCGTACGAGCAGCCTGTCGAGCGCCGAAAGCGTCTCGTCCCGGTCATTCGCGGTCATCGCGGACCTCAATGACCCCGTCGCGTACGCGAACGGGGAAGGTGTGGACGGCTTCGTACGCAGGCGCTTTAACCACGGCGCCGGTTCGGATGGAGAACTCGGCAAGGTGCCACGGACACACCGCCCGGTCGCCCTCTACCCGGCCGCTGGAGAGGTCGCCGCCCATATGGGTGCATAAGTCCTCCGGAGCAAAATACTCGCCGTCCAGGTTGAAGACGGCGACATTGGATCCGTTGAGGGGAATCACCTTGCAGGTGCGATCGGCGCTGTCGCCGACTCGCGCCGCTTCGATCCGCTGCGTCATGGTCAATGCTCGGCTCCGGCCCTGAGCAGACGCTACGGCCGGCGCGCACAAGCGCGCCTTGATGCGCATCAAGAGCAGAGACGAATGCCTCGCGGGCGAAACGCACCGCAGATGCGCAGCGCATCGAAGAGTCCAAGAGCGTCGAGGGATCGGCACCGCGGGTCCACGCCGCGCAAATGAGTGCATCAACACGTGCCTCGTTCATCCGGCGATGCGCAAGGCGACCCCGGGGGGGCGGGCGCTCAGGCGCCGCGCTTGAATCGGCGGTGGCGGCCACCGGTGGCTCGCCAATGCAGGACGGCGCAGGAGAGCGTCCGTCGCCTGAGGGCTTTCCGTGAAGACGCCTCGAAGACTATTCAGATATTAATCAGCTACTTAACGGCGATTCTTCTACTGTTGCCGCATCTGGCGCCGGTTGCCGGCCGTGGCATCGCGCCGAACGGATCGCGGGTCTGCGTCGGGTTCGGGCACGTGCCCGGCAAGCGCGCTCACCACCGGCAGGCTGGCCCTCGCTCAGGGACGAGTTGACCGCGTGCACCGGCGCTGGAATGCTGTGCGCCATGACCGCGATGCTGTGGATCGGAACTCGCAAAGGCGCGTTCACGCTGCGCCCTGACGAACGCAGGCGAAGTTGGAAGCTGTCGGGTCCCCAGTTTCTGGGGCATATCATCCATCACATCGTGCAGGACCCGCGGGAACCGCGCGTGCTGATGATGGCGGCCAAAACCGGGCATCTGGGGCCGACCGTGTACCGCTCGTCTGACCGGGGGCGGACCTGGCAAGAGGCTGGCCAGCCTCCGGCATTCCGCAAGGCGGCGGACGGCGAAGCCGCACGCGCGGTGCAGAAAGTTTTCTGGCTGACGCCCGGTCACGCCAGCGAGCGGGGAAGTTGGTATGCTGGCAGCTCGCCGGCAGGACTGTTCCGCTCCGAGGACGGCGGTGAACGGTGGCAGCCGGTGGCCGGCTTCAACGATCATCCGATGCGCTCGAAATGGGTGGGATTCGGCACGCCGGACGGGGAGCTGCTGCACTCCGTGCACATCGACTCGCGGGACCCGAAGCACCTGTATCTGGCGATCTCCGCCGGAGGTGTGTTCGAGTCAACCGACGGGGGTGCCGGTTGGACGCCGCTCAACGAAGGCTGCGCGGCCGACTTTCTGCCGGATCCCAACGCGCAATACGGACATGATCCGCACTGTGTGGCCATGCATCCGCTCGCGCCCGACCGGCTCTACCAGCAGAACCACTGCGGCATCTATCGCCTCGATCGGCCCGCGCGACGCTGGGAGCGCATTGGACAGGCGATGCCGAAGAACGTCGGCGACGTCGGCTTTCCGATCGTGCTCCATCCGACCGATCCCGACACGGCCTGGGTGATTCCGATGGACGGGCAGACGGTGTGGCCGCGGACCTCGATCGGCGGCAAGCCGGCGGTGTACCGCACGCGCGACGGGGGCAAGCGGTGGCGGCGGTGCGACGACGGATTGCCCAAATCGCAGGCCTGGCTCACCGTGCTGCGCCAGGCGATGTGCACGGACGATCGTCTGCCGCATTTGGGCCTGTACTTCGGCACGACCGGCGGTGAGGTGTGGGCCAGTGTCAACGGCGGGGAGAACTGGCGATGCATCGCGCGTCATCTGCCGGAGATCTACTCGGTCACGCACGCAATTTGAGCGCGGCAACGATATTTTTGCCCGATGAGCTGCACGGTCCACATCCCCAGTCCGCTGCGCTCCTACACCGCCGGCGCGCACAGAGTCCCAGCGGACGGGGCTACCCTGGAGGAAGTGCTCGCGAGCCTGGAAGGTCGCTTCACGGGCATCCGCTTCCGCGTCGTCGATGAGCAGAGCCACATCCGCCCGCACATCCGCTTCTACGTCAACGCCCGCGAAGCGCAAGAGCTCTGCGCACCGGTCGGCGCCGGGGATGCGGTGCACGTGATCTGTGCGCTGACCGGAGGGTGAGTCGTGGCGCTCTCTGCGAACGAGCGAGCGCGATATCGCCGGCATCTGAGCCTGCCTGAGATCGGCCCGGCGGGCCAGCAGCGGCTGAAGAACACCCGCGTGCTCGTGGTGGGAACGGGCGGACTCGGCTGTCCGGCCGCCCTGTATCTGGCCGCTGCCGGTATCGGCACGCTGGGACTCGTTGATTTCGACCGGGTGGAGCTCTCGAACCTGCAGCGCCAGGTGCTGTTCGGCACCGAGGAGCTCGGGCAGCTGAAGGTGGAGGCGGCGCGCGAGCGGCTGCTCGCCCTGAATCCGGAAATCGAAGTGCTGGCCCATGCGTTGACGCTGCGCGCGGACAACGTCTGTGAAGTCATCGAAGATTACGACATCGTGCTCGACGGCAGCGACAGGCTGAGCACACGCTATCTGGTCAATGACGCCTGCGTGCTGCTCGGCAGGCCGCTCGTCACGGCGGCGATCCACCACTTCGAGGGCCAGGCCATGACGTACATTCCGGGTCTGGGCCCCTGTTACCGCTGTCTGTTTCCGCAGGTCGAGGAGGGCGCGGCGGCCAGCTGCGCCGAAGCCGGCGTACTCGGAGTGCTGCCCGGCGTCTTGGGTACGTTGCAAGCCAATGAGGCCATCAAGATCGCCGCAGGCATCGGCGCACCGCTGGTCGGCCGGCTCCTGAGCTACGATGCCCTCGAGCTCCGCTTCACGGAGCTGCCGGTCAGCCGGCGCGATGACTGCCTGGTGTGCGGCGTGCATCCTGAGATCACAGCGCCCAGGGACATCGGCCCGGTGTGTGACTCCGCCACGCTCACCGCGCGCCGTCTTTCGGCGATCGGCTTGCGTGACCTGCTGGCATCGGCCGAATCGGCCGGACCGCCGTTAGTCCTGATTGATGTGCGCGAGCCGCGGGAATTCGCCGCCGAGCATCTTCAGGGTGCGCGCAACATTCCGCTGCGAGAACTGGAGAGCCGCCTCGCAGAGTTCGCGGGCCATGGCGATCCTGTCTTTCTCTGTCGCTCCGGACGCCGAAGCCTCCTCGCGTGCGCGATCGCGCTGCGTGGCGGGATTGCCGCACCGGGACACCTGGAGGGTGGGCTGCTTGCCTGGGCTGCCGAAGTCGATGCGGACTTCGAGGTCGCATCCGACTGAGCCCGGTACGCCCGGCAAGTCTTTCGGCCGTCCCCCGCTACGCGCCTTCTTCCGCGCGCAGTCCCGGCTCACCGTCCCAGGCCGGATGGCCGATGGCAAGCCAACGCACACCGCGGTACGTATCGGCGACAATCCAGATGCTCGCTGCAATAAGACTGGAAATCAGAAATGCCGTCGTGGCGGTCCGGCCTGTCTGCAACCAAGGTCCCCAGAAGCAGATCGTGATCACCCCCATCATGGCTGCCTCCAGCGTCGCGGCCAGCCGCGGCCACACGCCGAAGAGCAGAGCGAGAGAGGCGGCAAGACTGCCTATTCCGCTGAGATAGACCCAGTCGACGCTGGAGGGCAGCCACGCGAGCCAGGGCGGGAGGTGGTAGGTCGCGCCTCTGAGGATCAGCTGCAGCCCGAGTGCAGGGAGCGAGGCGATCAGTACCCACCGGGCGATCTCGACGCCGTGCCGCAGGACGGCGAATTTCAGGTAATGGCGCTCCCACGGTCCGGAATAAATTGCAAACAGGACCCAGCCGCCGGCGAGGATGGTCGTGATCTCGGCGACACCCGCCCACACATCGACATTGAGCCAATGGCCGGGCAGCGACGGAATCTCCAGCAGGAGCACCCACAGCAGCAGGAAGGAGAACAGAACACGGCACGCCAACCGGCGCGCGCGCCTGAGCAGCAGACCGACACCGCACGCCAGCTCGATCGCCGCGCATGCATAGGCAATGGCGCTGCGACCCGGCAGATGGTGAACGGGAATGTGCTGCCAGGCCAGCGCGAAATCGCCGTTGACGACACCGATGATGCCGAGGCCGATCAGCGCTGCGGCGAAGAGCAGGCGGCTCGGGCGGACGGTGACGGCCATGAATGATCTCCCGGCACAACGGTCTGCCGCCTCGGGTTTGCTCCTGGGGGCGTCCATAGGACGCCCGTGGCGAGGGCCGCCGTTCCAGTGTTCTGCCTGCGGCCAGCGATCCGGGCCCCGCAGCTGACCGCAATAGTCTCGTAACGCTTCGCTCGCGGCGTATTCCGCGACGAAATGCGGAAGCTGTCAACGCGAGATCTCAATCCGCGAACCAAGAAGGACCGCGTGCCGCACCGTGGTCGCACCATGAATGTCCGGCCGCCTGCGCGGGCAGCGACGACCGGCAGGGACCGAAGGAGTGTGATGAGAATTATTATCGTTCTATCAAATACTTATATTGCTATGCTCTACTCAATTCTTAGATCATATCCCGGCCAGACAGGCGCTCACCGCTCGGTGCCGATGGGTGAGCAGAGATAGACCACCGGGCGTCCGTTGAATGAGCTTCGCTGCAGCACCTCGAAGCCGACGTTCGCCAAGACACGCAGCGATGCAGCATTTTCCTCATCGACCAGACACACGCATCGGCCGCGTGGCAGCTGCTCATTTCCCCACGCAAGAGCGGCTCGCACGGCTTCCGTGGCGTAGCCCTTGCCGTGAAAGCTCGGCGCCAGCGCAAAACCAAGCTCAGGTCCCGCACGCAGCAGCGGCGCCCCGTCGCGCTTGAAATCCGCAAAACCGATTTCCCCGACGAACGTCGAGGTCTCGCGCTCTTCGATGGCCCAGTAACCGAATCCCATGAGGACCCAGTGCCCGACGTAGGCCAGCAGTCGTGCCCAGGTCCGCTGTTCGCCGGAGGGCGTGCCTCCGATAAACCGGGTCACGATGGGGTCGGACCACATCGCTACGCATTGCGGCAGATCATCGCGCCTGTGGCCGCGCAGACGCAGGCGTCGGGTCTCGATGACCGGCACGGATGTCTGCAGCCCTCGATTCGGCGGTGTCATCCGACTCTCCCAATGCTGTTGGCCACAGATCCGTAAGCGCCGGGCCCGTCCCACGCGCGACCGACACTGCGGCCCGCTGAGCGCCGTGGCAATGAGTGCACAACGAACCTACACGCGCAGACCCCTGTTGCGGGCGATCCGTGCCGCAATCAGGAGCAGTTCTCCGCGGGGTCTGTCATTCGAATTTCACCGCCGCGAGAGCTTTCCATTTGGCAGCGGCGTTCGGATAGGCCACCAGGTACATCTGGGCTGCAATCGTGTCGATGAGCGCCATTCGGTCGCCGCCTTTCGCATACAGGTTAAAGTGTGTGCGACCTTTGCGGAACGTGACATGAGCGTCACCACCGAGCTTCTTCAGCACGACGTCAAGTTTTTCGGTGGCGCCGTTTAGATAGAACGTGTCCGCAGTTCCGACGTAGACGTGGATCTTGCCCTTGAGAGACGGGCCGCGCTTGGCCCAGGTTGTCTTGAGGATGTGCGCCAGGTCGTAATGCGCGCGCCAATAGGCGACGACAGCGGGGTTCACATCGCCCGTCTTGCGGTCGAACATCGGCTCGGGACGGCCATCGGGGCCGCGTGGTGAGAAGACCCAGTCAAACGAGGCCATCTGGCCGCCGTAGGGCCCAAGCACCTGTTCCAGCCGCGCGAACTGTTCGAAGGTCGAGATGACTTTGCCGTGCATGCGCACCAGCGGGTAGGGCGATCCGTCCGGCGTGTGGTACACGTTGGCGTCGGGAGCGTAGAGATTGATGCCGGTAAAATCATGGAAGTCGCTCGGGTCCGGCGACGTGGACCACGTTCCACCGAAGATGCGCGGGTAGTTGATCTGCAGCTGCAGGGTCGCCCAACCGCCCGAGGAATGGCCCTGCAGATAGCGGTCCCTCGCCCGATCGAGCATCCGGTAATGCGCTTCGACCCAGGGGACGTACTCTTGGGTGAGGGCGGTGCCCCACGGCCCGTCATTGACGGAATTGGCGAATTCATGCGTCCCGGTCGGCAGGTGCTCATCGAGCATGACCCAGATCATGGGCGGCATCTTGCCCGCCGCCATTCGCTCGTAGATGTGGATGCCCATGAACTTGCAGAATGCGAGCGTGCCGCCGAAGCCATGCGTCCAGTAAACGGTGGGGTACCGGCGCGATGGATGCCTATGGTACCCGGGAGGCAGCACCACCCAGGCCCGGACGAACATGGGGCGGCCCCAGAACTTCGTGAGCAGGGCACTCTGATCCTGCGCCAGGCGCAGGTGCGTGGCCGCCTGCCGATCCTGGGGTCTGAGCTTGAACGGCGCGTGCGGCGCGACAACGGCATCCAGCGCGAGCTCAGGCTCGCGACCTTGCCCGGGCGTCCAGTTCTTCAGCGTCAAAACCGGGCTGATGAGGTCGCCGGAGGTGAGGCCGCTGTAGTTGTACGTGTGATCAACATCGAGGACGGCCTGGACTTGATAATCGCCGGGCGCCAGATCGGAAAATGGTTTCGGGTAAGCGGTCCCATCGGCGTCGATGTCGATAGTGGCGCCCGGCGCAAGGTCGTGGATCTCGCGGGCTGCAACCCAGGTGGCGTCGGGGCGGAATTCGTTGATGGAAACGCGCTTGGCACCGGTTCCCTTGGCAATAAAAACCAGGAGCCGTCCGGAGACTGGCGCATGAATCGCAGGTCCGGCAAGGATGTGGAAGAACAGATGATGGGCTGGCTCCCGGGGCTTCTGCGCGCATGCCGCGACGGACGCGAATGCCGCGATAAGGCCGACGGCCAGAGCGTGGCGCATCGGCGCGGGTGATCGACGAGACTTGACGTGCATGAGCCCCCCTTGCAGTGGCAAGGATTGTACACAACACGACGATCCGAGCAACGGTTTCCACCAGCCTCTGAACGCCTCGCGCCCTGCAAGCGTGTCGCGGCCTATACTCTGTATGCGCGGGGAATGGGCGCCGGGGCACGAATCGGACAGCGCAAGCGTGCGCATCGTTTGCACCAGATTGCCACTGGCGCTCGATCAAGACAGTGCTCCAACATTCGCGCGCGCGCCGCAGCCGAGGCCAGTGGTCTTGCCGACCGGAAGCTGCCGGGAGCTGAAGCGGGCGCGGGAGAATTCAGACGGGAAACCCGAGCCGGCCTGACGCATCAAACAGGTTTTCGCGGCTTGCCGCCGGCACGCATCGTGAGGTGACTTGCTTCGTAGGGAGCAGCAAAAGCCGGCCATGCGGACTGTGCGCGATATGAACACCTCGCTCGGTCACGACATGCCTCGGTGCGTGATACCGGAAATAGCTGGCGCGTTGCAACGAACTCGACGGCCTGAGAGGCACTTTTCTGCTGCTGACGGCGGGGCTGCATCGGCCCACCGCGCAGAGCCCGTACGCGAGCGAGCCCTGCGTCTTTCTTTCAAGCGACCTCGTCGGTTCCATCTATACGCCGCTCATGGCTCAGCGCGGCCCTGCTGACGTTCGCGGACGGCTGTTTCGGCGTGCACGCAAGCTGTACGGCTACCCCGAGATTCTGCTGCTGATCATGATCGCGGTCGCGGCGACTGCTGTGGAGCTGTCCGGGAATCGGCCGCTGCACAATTATCTGAAGGTCTTCTTCCACCATCCCATTTGGGCGGCCGCGAACAGCCGGTTTCTGACCTGCCAACCTTCGCTGCTCGACATCCTGACGATGTACATCGTGTTTCTGCTGCTCGTGCCGGCGTTGCTGTGCGTGGGCGAGCGACGCGGATGGTCTTGGCTGCTCGTTGGATCGGGAGCGCTATGGGGGTTCGCGCAGCTGCAAGGCGCACAAGGGCTATACGAGTCGGTTGCATCGATAGGGCTGCCGCGGTCGCTTGTCGCCCTTGGCGCCTTCAATCGGTTCGCTTGGCAACTCGTGTGAGTCGGGGGGGCTCTGGATCGGTTCCGGGCGGTAGCGGTGGGAGAGGGTGGATGTCCGCTGGACGCACGCGCCGCTGTCGATGGCCGCCGCAGGCGCAACCACGCTCGTATTCCTGCTGCTGCGGCACCACGTCTCGGTGCCCTTCGTCCGTCTTACGGCGGCCTCGCGCTGGTCGGCAAATCCCGGATCGGACTGTTGCGCTCAGGCGATTGTGTCGCGCTCGGTTTGGTTGTCGCTCGCGTCCATGTTCCGGTCCTGCGGCGGCTGCGCGTGGAGGTCCTCGAGATGCTGGGTTGCAATTCACTGCAAGTGTTTGCGGCACACATCCCGGTCCGCGTGCGGACGGATCGGCTGCTCGGTCCGCCCTGTGCCAGCGGTCCCACCGCGCTCGCCCAAGGCACGTTTGTGGCTCTCATGCTGACCGTCATGCTATTCGTTACGTGGCGGTCGGGCTTGCACCCAATGGTCGGGCGGCCCGGGCAGCGGCAGGCCTCGAGCGAGCGCAGCGGCGAGCTCGCACGAGGCGCCGCAACGGGCGGAGCGATGACTCGGCCCGGCTGTCAGGATCGTCGGCCGTTCCGTCGCTCTTGAGAGACAAATCGGTGCCAAGGGAGTCGCATGTTTTAGTGCACTGGGTCACAGGCAACTGACCCGGGTGTGTACTAGGCTTTTTCCATGTGCGAGCGATATGTCGTGCCGGACCAAGACCTCGCCGAGCGCGTGCTGGCGCCGGAGTTCCGGTGGTGGCACTTTTCGGCGAGCTTCAACGTTGCGCCGTCACGCTACGTCCCGGCTGTGCGCCTGCACGAAGGCCGGTCTGAGGCGATCATGATGCGCTGGGGGCTCATTCCGGCATGGGCGCATGGGGACATGTCCGCCGGACACTGGCTGCGGCTCTCGTGCGGCGCCCTGGAGAGCAGTCCGCTGTTCCGCGGTCCCTGGCTGAATGGCCAGCGCTGCCTGCTGCCCTTCGCAGGTTTCTACACGTGGCGGTTGACGCCGGCGGGATACCGCCAGCCCTATTTCGTGCATGCCAACGGTCGGCCGGTATTCGCCGTAGCCGCAGTCTGGGATCGCACGGAGAGCGACGATGGCGACGTGATCGAGGGCTGCGCGATCCTCACGGTACCGGCAAGCGCGCCGCTCGAATCGATACAGACGGCGACACGCGAGATCCCGGCGATCCTAAGCGCCGAGGACTGCGAGACCTGGCTTCACGGCACGCCCGCCGAGGCGCGGGCGCTGCTGCGATCACCGCCCGATGCATTGCTCACGAGCCACGCGGTGAGCCCGCGCGTCAATTCCCTGGCCTGTGACGACGAGGGGCTGGTGCGGGCAGTCAGCTAAACGCGTGCCTTCTTCGCGGAATGCCCCGCTCCGGCGGCATGACCGTGCAATCGATCTCCCCCGCCCAGACTACCGAAAAACACCCGTCAGCGCGGCGGGATAGCAGAAGCCTCTCCACAACGCCGACTCGAAGACTGTGCAGCCGTCGGGGCGCATCAAAGTGGCCTGCCGCTGAGGGTTTTCGCGCGAGAGCCCCTGACTCACCGCTCAAGAGGCGCGCGCCGGGGGCGTACGATCGGCCGCTGGCCTGTAGGCCAGCGCGGGCGAGCCTCAGGGGTGCCTCGATCAGCCGAGCAGGAACGTGGTGTAGTTCAACTTATGCAGCGCGCCGTCGGTGACGGTGAGAACGAACAGGCTGCTCAACAGCATGGCCAAGACGAAGCCGTATCCGTAGAAAAACGGACCGAGCATCAGGCTCATGTAACTGAAGGCGAGATTAGCGAGCAGCATCGCGGCGCTGACGGCCGCGCCGGCCGCTTGGTCTCGCGCCGGATTGTCCCCTGACAAGGGACTCGTGGTTGTAGAAGCACCATGTCCAAACAGATGCTCGGAGTGCGAATCAAGCGCGCCTACTTACCCTCATTGACGCGCGACGGCGCGCGAATTCTGGTGGACTGCATCTGGTCGTGAGGGCTGCGAAAGAGCAATGCAGACATTGAGCGCTGGCTGCGGGAGGTGGTGCCGAGACCGGGCTGCGACACTGGCTCGGACACGACCCGGCCCGATCCGAGAGGTTCCAGCGCCGCTACCGCGTCGAGCTCAAGCACAAGGTCGGACTCATGGATGAGCTTCGGGAGATTGCCCGCGAACATCCGCTTACGCCCATGTATTCCGCGCACGACGAGGCGCACAATCAGGCGGTGGCGCTGAGGGGCGTTCTCCTCCATTGATCTGCAAAGGGTGTCATGATGCAGGCGCAGACGCTTGAGCTCGTAACCGACGACGAAGGCTTCCTTCTTAATCCCGATGATTGGAACGACACGGTCGCCGGGGAGCTGGCCCGGAAGGAGAACATCAGCCTCGGACCCGAGCACTGGGAGGTGCTCAACTTCATGCGCGAGTATTACACCCAGCACCGCATTGCGGCCGATGCACGCTTTGTGATCAAGTTTCTCAACGAGAAGTACGTCGGCGGCACGGGCCGCGCCCGGCTGTATCGGCTGTTCCCGTATGGTTACATGCAGCAGGCGTGCAAAGTAGCCGGCATGCGCCGCCCGCGCGCATGGAGTACCGGCTAGCACCAGCCTGAGCGCCGGCGCGCGCGAAGTTTTAGAACGCCTACGGCAGCTCGGGGGGGCATATAACTGGCACCCCGGGGACTGCCTAAGTACCTAAATCTATAAATACGATGACGTATAAGTCTCGCATGTATCCGCCTCCCATGGCGCCCTTGGGGGCCAAGGATGGATGTCTATGCCCAGACAGTGCCCATATCGCATCGACTTATCGGACG
>JAJYLP010000102.1 GCA_021787615.1 Pseudomonadota bacterium | reverse complement strand
CAGATGTCGATCGGCCAGCCGCTCAATGCCGAATCGCAGCTGCTCATCCGCTCGGAGATCGACCGCGGCTATGCGCAATTCGTCGCGCGCGTGGCGAGCGGGCGCCACATGAGCGACGCGGCGGTCAACGCCATCGGCCAGGGCCGCGTCTGGGCCGGCCAGGCGGCGCTGGGTGTCGGGCTGGTCGATCACCTGGGCACGCTCGAGGATGCGGTGCGGGCCGCGGCGGGGCTCGCCAAGATCACGCGCTACCGCGTGCAGTTCCTGCATCCGCGCCTCTCCTGGGCGCAGCAGCTGCTGCAGCGGGCGCAGACCCGGGCGGCCGCGGCGGCGGTGCCCACGTTCGGGCGGCAGCTGCTGCGCATCGAGGGCCTCTCGGCATTCGAGGGGCCGCTGCGCCCCTACGCGCGCCAGCTCGAGACGCTGCTGCGCTTCGGGCGGCGCGGCCAGCTCTTCGCGTACTGCTTCTGCGGCGCGCGCGATCGCTAGGCGGCCCGGGGGCCGCGCCCGCACGGGCGCGGGCTCTTCAAGGGCGCTCAGCGCTCGCGCGCCGGGGCGCTCAAAGCGACTGCCAGTCGAGGATGACCTTGCCCGAGCGACCCGACCCCATGATGGAGAACGCCTCCGGGTAATCCTGGATGGGCAGGTGATGGGTGATGACGGGCTTCAGGTCGAGCCCGCTTTGCAGCAGGCTCGCCATTTTGTACCAGGTCTCGAACATCTCCCGTCCGTAGATGCCCTTCAGGGTGAGCCCCTTGAAGATCACCTGGTTCCAGTCGATCGCCGTCTCCTCCGGCGGGATGCCGAGGATCGCCACCGAGCCGCCGTGGTGCATGGTGCGCAGCAGGTCGCGGAACGCCGCGGCGTTGCCCGACATCTCGAGCCCGACGTCGAAGCCCTCCTGCATGGCCAGATCGCGCATGGTCTGATCGAGCGTCTCGCGCTGCACGTTCACGGTGCGCGTCGCGCCCATGCGGTGCGCGAGCTCCAGCCGGTAGTCGTTGACGTCGGTGATGACGACGTGGCGCGCGCCGACGAAGCGCGCGATGGCCACCGCCATGACGCCGATCGGGCCGGCCCCGGTGATGAGCACGTCCTCGCCGACCATGTTGAACGCCAGCGCGGTGTGCGTGGCGTTGCCGAACGGGTCGAGGATCGAGGCGATGTCATCGCTGATCGAGTCCGGCAGCTTGAAGGCGTTCTCGGCCGGGATTGCCAGGTACTCGGCGAACGCCCCGGGGCGGTTTACGCCCACCCCGACGGTGTTGCGGCACAGGTGGCGCCGCCCGGCGCGGCAGTTGCGGCAGTGCCCGCAGGTGATGTGCCCCTCGCCCGAGACGCGGTCGCCGACGGCGATGCCGCGCACCTCCGAGCCCACCTCGATCACCCGGCCGCAGTACTCGTGGCCGACGGCCATGGGCACCGGGATGGTCTTGCGCGCCCAGGCGTCCCAGTTGTAGATGTGCATGTCCGTGCCGCAGATCGCGGTCTTGGCGATCTTGATGAGCACGTCGTTGGGGCCGATCTTCGGCTCGGGAATGTCCTCGAGCCAGATGCCGGGTGCGGCTTCCTTCTTGACCAGCGCTTTCATTGCAGCACTCCGATTTCGCGGCCCACGGCGCCGAAGGCTTCAAGCGCGGTGTCGAGCTCGGCGCGCGTGAGCGCCGCGGACATCTGCGTGCGGATGCGCGCTTGGCCCTTCGGCACCACCGGATACGAGAAGCCGATGACGTACACGCCGCGCTCGAGGAGGCGGTCGGCCATGCGCGCGGCGAGCGCCGCATCGCCGATCATCACCGGGATGATCGGATGCTCGCCGGGCTTGACGGTGAAGCCGAGCCGCTCGAGCCCGGCGCGGAAATAGCGCGCGTTCTCGTGCACGCGCGCGCGCAGCTCGGGCCGCTCGGTGAGCAGATCGAGCACGCGCAGCCCCGCGGCGGCCACCACCGGCGGGATGCTGTTGGAGAAGAGGTAAGGCCGCGAGCGCTGGCGCAGCCACTCGATGACCTCGGCGCGCGAGGCGATGTACCCGCCGCTCGCCCCGCCGAGGGCCTTGCCGAGCGTGCCGGTGAGGATGTCGATTCGCTCGGCGACGCCGCAGTGCTCGGGCGTGCCGCGGCCGTTGGCGCCCATGAACCCCGTGGCGTGCGAGTCATCCACCATGACCAGTGCGTCGTAGCGGTCGGCGAGCGCGCAGATGCCCTTGAGGTTGGCGATGGTGCCGTCCATGGAGAACACCCCGTCGGTGGCGATGAGGCGGGTGCGCGCCCCGGCGGCGCGCTTCAGGCACTCCTCGAGCTCGCCCATATCGTTGTTGGCGTAGCGCAGCCGCTCGGCCTTGCACAGGCGAATGCCGTCGATGATGCTCGCGTGATTCAGCGCATCGGAGATCACGGCGTCGCGCTCATCGAGCAGCGTCTCGAACAGCCCGCCGTTGGCATCGAAGCACGAGGAGTAGAGGATCGCATCCTCGGTGCCGAGGAACTCGCTCAGGTGCCGCTCGAGCGCCTTGTGCACGGTCTGGGTGCCGCAGATGAAGCGCACCGAGGCCATGCCGAAGCCGTAGCGCTCGAGCGCCTGGTGCGCCGCCTGCAGCACCTGCGCATCGCTGGCGAGGCCGAGGTAGTTGTTGGCGCAGAGGTTCACCACCTCGCGCCCGCCGGTCTCGACCCGCCCGCCCTGCGGGCTCGAGAGCACCCGCTCGTTCTTGTACAGGCCCTGCTCCCTCAGGCCCTTGAGCTCTGAGCGCAGCCGCACGATCAGTTGGGGCATCATGCGGCCCGATTATACCCGCCCGCCTCCGCGGGCGGGGGCGCCCTCAGGCGGGGCCGCCGAGGCGCACGGTGCGCCCGCGCACCGCCAGGCGCTGCGCCTGGCTCAGGTGCCCGAGCGCGCGCACCACGGTCTCGGGGGCGAGGCCGAGGTACGAGCCGATGTCGGCGCGGGTGAGGGGCAGCTTGAAGGGGTCCTCGCGCGCGGACAGCTGCGCCCGCTGCGTGTAATTCTCGATGAACGCCGCGACGCGCTCCACGGCGGGCAGCCCCGCCCAAGGCGCGGCCGCCCGCTCGGGCTGCGCGGCGCTCTTCAGCAGCAGCCGCTCGAGCAGCTCCCCGTGCGTGGCGGCGGAGCCGGCGGGTGGCAGGCGCAGCCGGCAGACCGCGCTCGCGCTCGCCGCCTGCGCGGTGTAGACCTGCTCGCCGCGCGCGTAGCTCTCCAAGCCCACCAGCTCCCCGGGCAGGCGCAGCCCCACCACCCGCTGCGAGCCGTCCGGCAGGCTCACCCTGAGCACCAGACACCCGGTCGCCACGATGTAGAGCGCGGGCCCATCGCCCTGCTCGAGCAGCCGCGCGCCGCGCTCGAGCGGCGGCTCGCGCCGCGCGTGCACGGCCTCGGCGGGCAGCGGCAGGGCATCGCCCCAGCAGCGGCGCGTGGCGGGGCAGGCGGCGCAATCGGTTTCGGTGCTCGAGACACCACGCAGTCGCGTACGGTCCAGTGTGTGTGTGTGCATTGACAAAAGTTAGCATGGCGGTGCCGGCCCGATATAGGGAATTTCCGCAATCGCGCCGAGCCGCACGCCCCGGCCGTTGAGAGAAACTGATATTCGTCAGTTTTTCGGCTACGCCGCCGCGGGGCCCTCGGGCATGATCGGGCGCGCATGAATACCGTCCCGGATCGCGACGCGGCGCTCGCCGCCCGGCTCGCCCGAGTGCTGCCGGCAGCCGAAATCGCCCTCGCCGCCCCGCTCATCGAGCGCATCCAGGCCCTCAAGAGCGAGCGCGGCGCCGCGGTGGTCGCGCACAACTACCAGGTGCCGCTGGTGAGCGCGGGCGTCGCGGACTTCACCGGCGACTCCCTCGCCATGGCGCAGTTCGCGCTCGCCTCGCCGGCGCGCACCATCGTGGTGTGCGGCGTGCGCTTCATGGCCGAGACGGTCAAGCTCCTCTGTCCCGACAAATGCGTGCTGCTGCCGGCGGGCGATGCGGGCTGCTCGCTCGCGGACTCGATCAGCGCCGCCTCGGTGCGCGGCATCCGCGAGTGCCTGCCGGGCGTGCCGGCGGTCGCCTACGTCAATACCTCGGCGGCCGTCAAAGCCGAGGTGGATATCTGCTGCACTTCGGCGAATGCGCTGCGCATCGTGCGCGCGCTCGGCGTGCCGCGCGTGATCATGCTGCCCGATCAGCACCTCGCCGGCTACGTGGCGCGCGAGAGCGGTGTCGATGTGATTGCCTGGGGCGGGCAGTGCGAGGTGCATACGCGCTTCCGGCCGGCCGAGATCCGCAGCTACCGAGAGAGCTCCGGGGCGACGGTGCTCGCCCACCCGGAGTGCCCGGAGGAGGTGCAGGCCGAGGCGGACTTCGTCGGCTCCACCGGCGCCATGGCGGCGTACCTGCGCGAGCGCCGCCCGCCGCGCGTGATGCTGCTCACCGAGTGCGCGATGGCCGACAACATCGCCATGGAGTGCCCGCAGATCACGTTCCTGCGCCCGTGCAACCTGTGTCGGCACATGAAGGCCACCACGCTCGAGCGGATCGGCGCGGCGCTCGAGACCCTCGCCGGGGCGATCGAGATCGACCCGGCGCTCGCCGCGCGCGCGCGCGCGCCCCTTGCGCGCATGCTCGAGCTCGCGTAAGCGGCGCGATGCGCACGATCGAGACCGATGTGCTGGTGATCGGGGCGGGCGCCGCGGGCCTGTGCGCGGCGCTCTCGGCCGGGCCGCGCCGGGTGCTGGTCGTCTCGGCCGGCGATCCGCGCGTGGCGAGCAGCACCGCGCTCGCCCGGGGCGGCCTCGCCGCGCCGCTCGGGGACGGGGATTCCATCGAGGCGCAGATGGCCGATACCCTCGAGGCGGGCTGCCACGCGAGCGACCGGCGCGTGGCGCTGCGCGTGATCCGCGCCGCGGGCGATGCGGTGAGCTTTCTCTGCGATCTGGGCGTGCCGTTCGATCGCGACTCAGGCGGCTGGCGGCTGCACCGGGAGGCCGGCCACAGCCGCGCGCGCGTGCTGCATGCGCACGGGGACCGCACCGGGGAGGCGCTGCTCGCCGCGCTGCTCGCCGCGGCGGTGCGCGCCGCGCACATCGAGATGCTCTTCGGCCTGTCGGTGCTCAGGCTGCGCGAGGGCGGGGAGGGGCGCATTTGCGGCGCGTGGGGCGCGGATCCGGCCGGCGGCGCGGTACGCATCGAGGCGCGCGACACGGTGATCGCCACCGGCGGCCTCGGCCGGATGTTTCCGTTCACCACCAACGGCGAGAGCGCCCAGGGCGATGGGCTCGCGATGGCGCTCGGCCACGGGGCGCGCGTGGCGGGGCTGGAGTTCATCCAGTTCCACCCCACGGCGCTCGCCACCGGCGAGGACCCGGTGCCGCTGCTCACCGAGGCGCTGCGCGGGGCCGGCGCGGTGCTGCTCGATGCCGAGGGCCGGCGCTTCATGCGCGAGCTGCATCCGCTCGCCGAGCTTGCCCCGCGCGACGTGGTGGCGCGGGCGGTGTGGTCCCGCCGGCTGCGCGGCGAGGCGGTATGGCTCGATGCGAGGGCGGTGTTCCGCTGCGAGCGCGCCGAGGAGTTCCCGGCTGCGCTCTCGGCCTGCCGCGCGCACGGCATCGATCCGGCCCGCGAGCCGATCCCGGTGAGCGCCGCGGCGCACTATCACATGGGCGGCATCGTCGTCGATGTGCTCGGCCGCAGCGCGCGGGCGGGCCTGTGGGCCTGCGGGGAGGTGGCCTGGACGGGCATGCACGGGGCGAACCGGCTGGCGAGCAACTCGCTGCTCGAGGCGGTGGTGTGCGGCCGCACGGTCGGGCGCGCTCTCGCGCGCGAGCACGATCCCATGCGCCGCATCTGCGTACGCAGCCACGGGGATGCCCCACCGATGCTCGAGCCCTCCGCGGCGGACGGGCAGCGCCTGCGGGCGATTCTCGGGCGGTGCATGGGGCCGCTGCGCCACGGCAGCGATCTCGAGCAGGGCGAGCGCGAGCTGCTCGCGCTCGGCTCGAGCCTCGCGCCCGAGGCGCTCATCGCGCGCCGGCGGCTAGAGCTCGCGCTGGCGATGGTGCGCGCGGCGCTCGAGCGGCGCGAGAGCCGCGGCGCGCACTGGCGTGAGGACTACCCGCGGCGCGATCCGGCCCGCGACACGCGCTAGAGCACGGCCGGGCTGCATCCCCGGCCGGTGTTGGTTACCATGGGGTCCCCTTGACTTCGAGGTCCACCATGGCTCTGACGCTTTACGCGGCCACCGTGCCGTCCTACCGGCAGATACTCGCTTCGGTCGCAGGACTGCTCACCAAGGCGCAGGCTTTCTGCGCCGAGCGCGGCCTGGCGCCTGCGGACATCATCCAGGCGCGCCTGGCGAGCGACATGTTGCCCTTCTCGTTCCAGGTCCGCGCCACCGTCGGGCACTCGATCGGCGCCATCGAGGCGCTGCGCCGTGGTACGTATTCCCCGGACCGCTCGCCGCTGCCGGAGACCTTCGCCGAGCTCGAGCCGCTCGTCGCGCGCGCCGAGGCGGCGCTCGAGGCGCTCGATCCGGGCGAGCTCGAGACGCTTGCCGAGCGCGAGGTGCTGTTCGTTTCCGGGGAGCGGCGCCTGCCCTTCACCGGCGAGAACTTCCTGCTCTCGTTCGCGCAGCCGAACTTCTACTTCCACGCCGCGACCGCCTACGACATCCTGCGCTGGAAGGGCGTGCCGATCGGCAAGCGCGATTTCACCGGTCAGGTGCGCGTGAAGCGCTGAGCGGTGCGATGCACTCGATGGATTCGGGCGCGCTCGCTCGCTATCCTTCGGGGCGCGCATTCATTGACACGAAGGTTAAGCAGGGTGGCTAAAGTACCTCCTGGAGTCGGTCCGCGGCTTCCGCAAGTCGTCGTTCTCTTCGGCGCCACCGGCGATCTGGCCCGGCGCAAGCTGCTGCCAGGGCTGTTTCACCTCAGCGCCGCCGGGTTCATCCCGGGCTGCCGCATCATCGGGGTGTCGCTCGATGACCTCGACGCCGAGAGCTTCCGCCAGCTCGCCCGCTCCTCGGTCGAGGAGTACTCGACGCACAAGGCGACGCCCGATAGCTGGGCGGCGTTCGCCGAGGGGATGGACTACGTGCCGCTCGCCACCGGCGCGGCGGGGCTCGCCGCGGCGGTCGAGAAGGCCGAGCGGGCCTTCAAGGGCGAGTGCCAGCGCCTGCACTACCTCAGCGTGCCGCCGAGCGCGGCGCTCTCGACCGTGCGCCTGCTCGGGGAGGCGCGCCTCGTCGAGCGCTCGCGCATCATCATGGAGAAGCCCTTCGGCACGGACCTCGCGAGCGCCCGCTCGCTGAACGCGAAGCTGCACGAGGTGTTCGACGAGACGCAGATCTTCCGCATCGATCACTTTCTCGGCAAGGAGCCGGCGCAGAACATCCTCGCGTTCCGCTTCGCCAACGGGCTGTTCGAGCCGATCTGGAACCGCAACTTCATCGAGCACGTGCAGATCGATGTGCCCGAGACGCTCGGGCTCGAGAAGCGCACCCGGTTCTACGACTCGATTGGGGCCTTCCGCGACATGGTGGTGACGCACCTGTTTCAGATCCTGGCGTTCGTCGCCATGGAGCCGCCGACGGCGCTCGAGCCGACCTCGATCGGCGAGGAGAAGAACAAGGTCTTCCGCAGCATGCTGCCCATCAAGCCCGCCGACGTGGTGCGCGGGCAGTTCAACGGCTACCGCGCCGAGGAGGGCGTGAGCCCGGAGTCCGACGCCGAGACCTTCATCGCGCTGAAGGTCGCGATCGACAACTGGCGCTGGGCCGGGGTGCCGTTCTATCTGCGCACCGGCAAGCGCCTCGCCGAGGGCAAGCGCATCATCTCCATCGCCTTCCGCGAGCCGCCGAAGAGCATGTTCCCGCTCGACTCGGGCGTCGGTGCGCAGGGCCCGGACCATCTGACCTTCGACCTGGCGGACGTGTCGAAGATGTCGCTGTCATTCTACGGCAAGCGCCCCGGGCCCGGCATGCGGCTCGACAAGCTGAGCCTGCAGTTCGCCATGCACGATACGGCCCGGGTGGGCGAGGTGCTCGAGGCCTACGAGCGGCTGATCCTCGATGCCATGCGCGGGGACATGACCCTCTTTACCACGGCCGAGGGCATCGAGCGGCTCTGGGAGCTCTCCAGCCCGCTGCTCGAGTCCCCGCCGCCGGTGCGCCTGTACGCGCCGGGCTCCTGGGGGCCGAACTCCATGCACCAGCTCATCGCCCCGCACGCCTGGCGGCTGCCCTTCGAGCGCGGCTGGCGCGACCCGAACCGAGCCGGCAGCTAGGGCGCCGAGGCCTCCCTGGGGGCCTCTCCCAAAAGGGGTGGAATTTCCTCAGGGGAACCCCCATCACGTAATATGGGTCTATTAGGCTGAGGAGGATTCAGATGGCGTTTCAGTATAGGCGATCGGGCAATCCCGGCTTGAACGGCAATACCTTTGCGCGCGTGCCGCGCGTGGGGTTCGGCCAGCCGGCCATGACCGTGCAGGGCACGGTCAACAAGTCGTTCCTGCTGCTCGTGGTCATGATGGTCTGCGCGCTGTGGCCGTGGATGCAGGTGAGCGCGGGCAATGCGCAGGCGGTGAGCGGCCTGATGACCCTGGGGCTGATCGGCGGGTTCGTGCTGGCGCTGATCATCAGCTTCAAGCCCACCACTGCCCCGTATCTGGCGGTGCCTTATGCGGCGCTCGAGGGCGTGGTGCTCGGGGCCCTCTCGGCGATCTTCGAGCAGCGCTACCCGGGTATCGCCATCCAGGCGATCGGCGGCACCTTTGCCGTCTCGCTGGTGATGCTGGTGCTGTACCGCGCACGGGTGATCCGGGTGACCGACCGCCTGCGTGCGGTGGTCATGGGCGCCATGATCGGTATCGTGCTGCTCTACGTCGGGGCGTGGATCCTGTCGTTCTTCCACTTCGCGGTGCCCTTCATTAACGGCGGCGGACCGCTCGGCATCGCCTTCTCCGTGCTCGTCATCGGCGTGGCCGCCTTCATGCTGACGCTCGACTTCGACATGATCGAGCGGGGGGCTGCTGCCGGCGCGCCGCAGTACATGGAGTGGTACGGCGCCTTCGGACTGATGGTGACGCTGGTGTGGATGTACGTCGAGATGCTGCGCCTGATGGCGAAGCTGCGCCAGTGAGCCAGGGCCGCGGCGGCGCATCCGGCGCACCGCGGCACTTTCCGGCCTTCACAGAAAGCCGCCGCGGATCGGAGCCGATCCGCGGCGGCTTTCCTCATCAAGGGCCATGAACAACCCGGAGCCGCCGGCCGCGCCGGTACAAGTTCCCCCCGATGCGCTCTCGGCCGAGGCGCTGCGCGGGGTGATCGAATCGTTCGTGCTGCGCGAGGGCACCGATTACGGCGAGCGCGAGTACCGCTTCGAGGAAAAGTGCGCCCAGGTGCTCGCGCAGATCCGCCGCGGCGAGGCGCGCATCCTCTACGATCCCGAGAGCGAGACGGTGACGATCGAAGTCACCGCCGGCGCCGCGCGGCGCCGGCGGCCCGAGTGAGCCGCGCTCAGCGCAGCACTTCCCCGAGGAACTGCAGCAGCGCCTCCCACGAGCGCCGGTCGGCGGCCGGCTCGTAGAGCAGGCCCATCGCGCGATCGTTGGCGCGCGGGTTGGTGAAGGCATGCATCGTATTGCCGAAGGCATGCAGCTGCCAGTCCGACCCGCCGGCCGTGAGCTCCTGGGCGATCGCGAGCACGTCCTCGGGAGGGGCCATCGGATCGTCGTAGCCGTGCAGGATGAGCACCTTGGCGCGAACGGACGCCGCCGGCAGGCCGCTCGGCTTGAGCAGGCCGTGGAAGCTCACGACGCCGCGCACGTCGGCGCCGCTGCGGGCCAGGTCGAGCACGCACAGGCCGCCGAAGCAAAAGCCCATGGCGGCCACGCGCCGCGCATCGACCTGCGGCTGCGCGCGCAGCGTCTCGAGCCCGGCCGTGATGCGCCGCGCGAGCAGCTTGCGGTCCTGCACGAGCGGGGTGATGAGGGCCTGACACTGCTCGGTGGTCTCGCCGCGCTTGCCCTTGCCGAACATGTCGAGCGCGAACGCCGCGTAGCCGTGCCAGGCGAGCCGGCGCGCCTTGTCGGCGACGAACTCGTCGCGTCCGTTCCAGGCATGGCTGATCAGCACCGCCGGCAGCGGGCCCGGGCGGGCATCGTCGTAGCAGAAGAGACCTTCGAGGACCGCCGAGCCCTCGCGATATTCGATCAGCTGCTCGCGAATCGCCATGGCATTCTCCTTGAATGGGGCCGAACGCGAATTTTAGCGTTTTTTCAGCAGGCCGAGGGACAGCACCCCGAGACCGATGCCGAGCACCGTGCCGCCGACCCAGCTGGGCAGCGGCCGCTCCTGGCGCACGCTCGCGTGCAGCGTGCCGAGCTTGAACACGCTCTGCCGGGACACGTAATGCGGCGGATGCAGGATCAAGAATATCCCGCCGGCGATCAGCACCAGACTCACAATCAGCGATGGTTTCACAGCGGCACTCCACGGACAGGAGCGCCCATTGTACCAACGGTCAGGGCAGCAGTGACGCAGACTCTACGCCAAGCCTGGCAGCGGCGCCCGGGGGAGCGCGCTCGATCGCCGCCGGGCCGCTGCGGAACGCGCTCGGCGAGGTGCCCTCCAGTCTTTGGAACACCCGCGCGAAATAGGACGGATCGGTGAATCCCACAGCTGCCGCCACATCGGCGATGGATATGGCCCCATTTCTCATCAGCTGCTTGGCCTGCTCGATGCGGTGGCGCGTCAGGTAATCGACGTAGGTCACGCCGAAGGCGGATTTGAATTCCCGGCAGAACCGCGAAGGCGAAACATGACAAACGGCGGCGAGCTTCGATTCGGACAGCGGCTCGTTGAGGTGTCGGCTGATGTAGGCGAGGGCGTTCTGCAGTCGCAGGGAGGGTGTGATCTGCGGGCGATAGCGCGTCTCGGCCGGCATCGGCGCGACGCTCGCCTGCGGCCGCCGCTCCGATTGCGAGCTTCGCGCGCGAACCGCCTCTGCGATCCGCTGCAGACATCGAGTGATCTCGTCGCTCGTGATAGGTTTGACCAGTACATCGAACACCCGTACGCGCAGCGCCCACAAGGCAAGCTCCAGCGAGCACTGCATGGTCAGCATCAGGATCGGCGCGGACGGCCAACGGTTCTTGGTCTGCGGGATGAGCTTCAGTACCGCCATCTCCGGGAAATCGAAATTGAAGCAGACGAAATCCCACTCGCCTTCGGCCGCCCGCGTCGAGAGTTGACTGGCATCGATTTCACGGACCTCGCAGGCGGAATCAAAAGCGCCCCGCCAAGCCTCACGCGGCCCGGAGCATTGCTCATTGATCCACAGTGCACGCACTGCCGATCTCACCCTGAAGTCATTACTTGTTATTTGCAATTCAAATTAACATCTTCGGGTCGGCCACAATATGGTTGAAACGCCGATATTGCCGCTGCGCCAATCCGCACGCCGCCGGCCGGGGTCCGC
>JAJYLP010000101.1 GCA_021787615.1 Pseudomonadota bacterium | reverse complement strand
CGCTGGAGAGCAACATTCTTGCCTGGCTGACCCCTGTGGCCGTGATTCTCGTGATGGTGCTCGGCGCCATGGCCATGGCGAACCGGATTTCGTGGGGGTGGTGCATCGGGGCAATTCTCGGGATCGCCCAGGTCTCGACGACGTACGGCGCCGGAGAGGCACAGACCATCGTGGAGAACTGCGGCAATTCACTGATTCTTCGCTGCTCGGCGAGTGAGCACGGCGGGACCGCGCGCTTCGCGTCGCGTCTGATCGGGGACCGGGAGATCATCCGCCTCGCGCGCACGCGCTCGCGCCGGCCGGGCGAGTTCCTACACTCGCTGAGCGAGGCGCAGCACTGGCAGGTCGAGCCCGCGGTGATGGACGCGCAGATCGAGCGCCTGGCGGACCTGTCGGGGTTTTTGAAGCTGGCATCGGTGCCGGACTGGCAGCGCGTGCGGTTGCGCCCCGCCGCGCACCGCCGCGGCGGCTCTGCGGGCCGCGGCGTCGAGGGACAGGGCGCCGAATTGCCTGCGGCGGCGGCTCACGCGGCCGCCGGGGCCGGGGAGGAGGGCTGCAGTCATGGGTGAGAGCGAGCCGCTGAACGAGACGCTCCGGGTGGGACTGCTGCTCGAGACCGTGCAGGGGCAGCAGCGTCTCGCGGCGGAGGCGCTCGAAGGCTTGCGCGAGCACACACAGGCCCTCGAGGCGCTGGTGCGCGCGGAGGTCGGTCGCTCGGCCGCCGAGTCCTTCGACGGTTTGAGCGCCGAGGCGGCCGAAGCGGCGGCGGCGTTGCGGCGGCTGCGGCGGTCGGCGGATGGACGGCTGCTCGCCTGGAGCGCTGCGGCGACGGTGCTCAGTGCCGCGATGACGCTCGGGGCGATGCACATGCTGTTGCCGTCACGACGGCAGATCGACGCGCTGCGCACGCGCCGTGCGCGCTTTGCCGCCGATATCAGGCGCCTGCGCGAGTACGGCGGCTCGGTCGAGCTGCGCCGCTGCGGCAGCGCAGGGAGGCTGTGCGTCAGGGTGGATCGCACCGGACCGGCCTACGGGCCGCATGGTGAGTTTCTGCTGGTGAAGGCACCGTGATCCGGCCCTGGGGCATTGTGGCCGATGGTGCGCTTGCGCCGTACCGGCTCGCGGCGGCGCTGCTGCTCGGAGTGGCGCTGGCGGTGATCGTTCTGGCGCGCACAAGGCGAGGGCGCGATGTCTATCGCCGTGGCGCGCGCATCGCGGACGGCACGCGATCCCGGCGCCGCCGGGCGCGGTCCCGGCTGCATGGCGCAAGCCGCACCGTGACGCTGGCCTCGGTCGCCCTCGCGCCGCTCGAGGAGACCAAGCATTTCAAGCTGATCGGCACCACCGGGACCGGCAAATCCACCGCCATCGCCGAGCTGCTCGGCGCGGCGCTCGAGCGCGGCGATCGCGCCGTGATCGCCGATCCCGACGGGGGTTACCTTGCGCGCTTTCATGCGGCCGCGCGCGGAGATGTCATCCTCAACCCCTTCGAGCGGTGCGCGCTGAAATGGGACCCGTTTGCCGAGCTGTCAGGTCCGGCCGATCCGGAGCAGCTCGCCTCGAGCCTGATCGCCGCCGGCGAGGATGCCGCGGGCCGGGAGTGGCGCGGCTATGCGCGCACATTCCTCGCCGCCGTGCTGCGCCGCGCCGGGGAGCAGGGCGGCGACATCGGGGAGCTGTGGCGGCTCATTGCGATCGCCCCGGGCGCGCAATTGCGCCTGCTGCTGCGCGACACTCCCGCGCAGCCCTTTCTCGAGCCGGAGAACGCGCGCATGTTCGGCTCGATACGCTCGGTGGCAACCGCCTGCACCGCGGCGCTCGAGCACGTGCGTGAGCAGAGTGCGCGCGGCTTCTCGGTGCGCTCGTGGGTGCGCCAAGGCAAGGGCGTGCTGTTTTTGCCGTATCGGGCCGGGCAGATCGCCGCGCTGCGCACGCTCATTGCCAGCTGGATGCGCTTGGCGGTGTTCGAGACGCTGGACGGGCCCGCGGGGGATCGGCGCCTGTGGTTCATCGTCGATGAGCTCGACGCATTGGGGGCCATCGACGGTCTGCGCGATGCCCTGGCGCGGCTGCGCAAGTTCGGTGGCCGCTGCGTCCTCGGACTGCAGTCGATCGCCCAGGTCGCCTCGATTTACGGTGCGGGGGATGCGCAGACCATCGTGGAAAACTGCGGCAACACGCTGATCCTGCGCTGCTCGGCGAGCGAGCGCGGCGGCACGGCGCAGTTCTGCTCGCGCCTGATCGGCGAGCGGGAGATCACTCGGCGTACCGTCTCGCGCGGCCGTGACGGGTCGGGCGCCTTTGGCGGCGGGTCACGGGGTGCGCGCCGCTCGGTGCAGATCAGCGAGCAGCGTGTGACGGAGATGGCCGTGCTGCCCTCGGAAATCGAGCAGCTCCCGGATCTCGAGGGTTTTCTCAAGACGGCCGCATCGGCGCGCTGGCTGAGAGTGCGCCTCAGGCAGCCGGGCTGACCAGGCGGATCGCGGCAACGCTGCAGGGGCTCGGCGATGGCCATCTTCCACATGCAGATCAACACGGTGTCGCGCTCGAGCGGCCGCAACGCCCCGGCGTCGGCCGCGTATCGCGCCGGGGAGCGGATCCGCAACGAGCGGACCGGGGCCGTCTACGATCACCGCAACCGCCGCGACGTGCTGCACAAGGAGATCCTGTTGCCCTCGCCGCTCGAGCCGCACGGGGCGGTGCTCGATTGGGCGCGCGAGCGCTCGAGCCTGTGGAATGCGGCGGAGCGGATGGAGACGCGGCAGGACTCGCGCGTGGCGCGCGAGTACATGATCGCGCTGCCTGCGGAACTGCCCGCCGCGCAGCGCGTGGCCCTGGCGCGGGCGTTCTCGCGGGAGATTGCGGATCGCTACAACATCGCGGTCGACCTGGCGGTGCATGCGCCGCGTCCCTTCGGAGATCAGCGCAACTTCCACGCGCACCTGCTGACCTCGACGCGGGAGGTCACACTCGATGGCCTGGGAGCGAAGGCAGGCCTCGACATGAACGGCACGACGCGCGCCGAACTCGGCCTGCCCACGAACCGCAAGGAATTCATCGCGCTGCGCCAGCGCTGGGCGGACCTCGTCAATGAGCATCTGCGCGCCGCGCACCTCGAGGCGCGGGTCGATTCGCGCAGTCTCGAGGCTCAGAGGATCGACCGCGAGCCGCTTCCGCGCCTTCCCTACGCGGCCATCGCCTCGGAGCGGCGCGGCGAGCGCAGCGAAGTCGCCGAGCGGATCCGCGAGCGCTATCGTGCCCGGGTCGCCGCTCGCGCCGAACGCGCTGACTCGTCTTCTCTCGCGGCGATGCCCAATACGGCCCCGCAGCCCTCGGCCCCGGCGGCGCAAGCCGCAGCGTCCAGCGGTTCCGAGCAGCGGCAGCAACAGGCCGTGCGCGACTGGCTGCAGTACCGCCAGGCACATGGCCGCGCCGCGGGGGCTCAAGCCCCGAGCGAGGGGTTATCGCCGAGCGAGACGGTACGGCGCCAAGCGATCGAGGCGTGGCGCGCCGAACGGGCGAAGGGGGCAGCGAGTCACGAGCCGCCAGGCGAGCCGGAGCGCTCGATCGAGAGCGAGTCCGGCGCGCGGACCGATGCCCGCGGCGCGGGCCGCGATCGGGATCTTTCCTGGTGAGTGCGCCGCAGCGTCCGGCATTGGCGCCGTCAGTTGAAATCGTGGGCGTAAGCGAGCATCGCGCCGCCGCGCACGGGCACCACGGTCACCATCGAATGGCTCATGTCCTGGCGGGCGCGGCGGTCCATGACGAAGTGGGCGGTGGCCATGCCGAGGGCGGCGGCGGCAACGGTGTCGGACAGCCAGTGGGCGTTGTGCTTCATGCGCAGGTAGGCCGTGCCGAGGCCGATGCCGTAGCCGATCACGCGGCGCAGCCAGCGGATCCTCGGATTGCCCGACTCGGCGAGCACGGTGCCGATGGCGAACGCGGCGGTCACGTGCAGCGAGGGAAACGAGCTGCCGCCGGCGAACCATTTGTTCGAGTCGGTGGTCTGGTAGGGCCGCTGGCGGCCGAACATGTATTTCATGGTGAAGCCGGTGAGGGAGGCGAGCCCGGCCGACTCCAGCATGTTCCAGGATTCGGACTCGCCCTCGCTGCTGTGGGTGAGCGCGGCGTAGCCGAAGGTCAGTGCGAAGGCCGCAAAGCCCGGCATCGCATCGGTGAGCGTGGCGCTCGAGGGCGGCTTGCCACCGAAGGGCCGACTCGAGCCGGCATCGAAGTGGTTGCGCACCTCGGTGTCATAATGGTGCGCGATGGCGACAGCCGCGAGCGCGCCGCCGAAGTACTCCCAGTTGCGCCGCTTCCAGTGCAGCGGATCGGTGTAGTACGCCTTCATGTCCCCGAGCGAGCGAAAGAAGAGCAGCTTCAGCTCCGAGCGCTTCTTCGGGTAGTGAATGACCGAGGGTGCCGGCAGCGGGGCCGGCATGGCCGTGGCGGCCGGCGGCGTTGCCGCCTGTTGCGCGGCATGCACGAGCGGTGAGCGGGAACCCAGCAGCAGCGTGATGCCGAGTAGCCATGCGTGGCGAAGCCGGTAATTGATCCTCATCGGGAGATTTTAGGGATTTCCAGCCGGGCCGCCAGAGGGCGGTGCGAATAAATTCCCGTCACCGGAAATTCTCATGCAGCGCTGGAACCGATTGCGCCGGCCACTCATGGCGCAGTGCGTCACCCGAGCGGCGCGCACGGTGCGGATCTCAGAACACGTGTCCCAACGCCGCCGCCGCGAGCGCCGCGAGCAGCGCCGGCGGCATGACCAGCACGCCGAGCTTGAGGAAGGTCAGCGCATCGATATGCACTCGCTCGCGGCGCAGCGCAATCAGCCACAGGATGGTGGCGAGCGAGCCGGTCACCGAGAGATTCGGGCCGAGATCGACGCCGATCAGCATGCCTGCGCGCAGGCCCGACAGCCCGTGCGCGGTGCCGAGGGAGGCGGCAATGAGCGCCACGGGCAGGTTGTTCATGACATTGCTGGCGGCGGCCACGCCCCCTCCATCGGCGAGCACCGCGAAACGGCCGGCGTGCAGCGCCACGTGCCCGATCAGCGTGCCGAGCGCCGCCAGCAGCCCGGTCCGCTCGAGGCCGGCCACGAGAACGAAAAGGCCGGCGACCAGCGGCAGGACGGCCCAGGAGACTTCCTTGACGAGCGGCCAGGGGTTGCGTCGCTCGATCAGGAGCACGAGCAAGAGTGTCAGCACGGCGGCGCTGAAGGTGGGCACGCCCAGTTGCCGTCCGGTCGCCGACGCCCACAGCAGCGCGAGCACGGTGAGTCCGATGCCTGCGGCCGCGAGCCGTGCGGCGCGGCTCAGGCACGGTACCGGCACATCGCGGGTAAAGGTGCCCTGCAGTGTCCTGATCTGCGTGGCGCGCAGCGTCAGATACGTCACAACGATGGCCAGCACCGAAGGCAGCAGAAACTGTGCGAGCCACTGGCCGAGCGGCGGGAGGTGGCTGGCGTAGACCACCAGATTGGCCGGGTTGCCGATGGGCAGCAGAAAGCTCGCGGCGTTGGCGATGAAGGCGCAGATCAGCAGGTACGGCAGCGGTTCGGTGCGCGCGTGGCGGGTCGCCGCGTAAACCGCGGGCGTGAGGACAACCGCCGTGGCATCGTTCGACAACAGCGCCGTCACGCCGATGCCGACCAGGTAGATCAGCATAAAGAGCCGGCGCGGCGAACCGCGCGCGGCGCGCACCGCGTGCGCCGCGACCCAGTCGAACAGGCCCTCCGCGCGGGCCAGTTCCGCCAGCAGCATCATGCCGGCGAGGAACAGGTATACATCGGTTCCCCGCCCGACGGCGACCCAGGCTTGATGCCACGACAGCAGCGAGCCCAGCACGAGCAGCGCCGCGCCGGCCACGGCCCACAGCGCCTCGGAGATTCCCCAGGGGCGCAGCAGCATCCCGCAGACCGCGATCGCCGCGATCAGCCAGGTGACGTCGTTCGCGAGGCTGGCGTGAACCATGACCGAGGGCAGTCCTTCAGTGGCCGGTGCGCCATTGCACTGGTCGCGTCCGCCGTCGTCAAGGCGCCGCTTGGGGCGCCCGTGCGGCCGGCTTGCCGGCTTACGACGCGGGTCGTAGACTCGGGCTGTGAAGAGTTTCCGACTCCCTGCCGACGATCTGGAATACGCTGTGCTCACGACCCTGTGGGAGTTCGGTACCGCCTCGGTGCGCGAGCTGCACGAGCGGCTCGGCGTGCCGCAGGGGCTGGTGTATACGACCATCGCCAAGGTGGTCGACCGCCTGCGCGAGAAGGAGCTGATCCAGCGCCAGCGCAAGGGCGCGGCGTTTCAGTACCGCCCCCGGGTGGCGCGGCAGACGGTCGAGCGGGCCAGAGCACGCAACGCGCTGACGCGTCTGCTCGGCGCGACGCCGCGCACCGCGGCCGCCGCGCTGGTGGAGGCGGTCGAGGATCTCGATCCGGAGCTGCTCGCCGAGCTGGAGCAGGCGGTGGCGGCCCGGCGGAGGGCGAAGAATGGAACGTGAGACGCTGCTGACGATGCTGCTGATGATCTTCGGCGGTTGTGCGCTGCAGGCGCTGGCGGCCTGGCCGGGCACGCTGCCCGCCATTGCGGACGCCGACTCGCTGGAGCAGGCGGCATGGCTCAGAGTGTGTCTGCCGGCATTGCCCATGCTCTTCATCGGAGCGTGGCTCGCAGGCTGGGCGTTGACGCAGCCCGATCCGGTGCGCGACCGGCTGGATCCGCTGGTCGTGGTCGCACTCTGGCTGCCCTTCGGGCTGCTGTTCCTGCGCGCGCTGCTGCGGGCCGTGTGGGCGCTGGTGCGCGAGCCGCCCGAGTGCGGCGTGTCGACCGTCGGCTTCATGACGCCCCTGGTCCTGTTCTCGCCGTTTCTCGCCCGTCAGCTCGATGAGCCGGTGATCCAGGCGGCGCTGGCGCATGAGCGGGCGCACGGCCGGCACCGCGATCCGCTGCGCATCTGGATTGCGCAGCTCATCACCGATTTGCAGTGGCCGTGGCCGCGCGCCCGGCGCCGGTTCGAGGCCTGGCTCGAAGCGCTCGAATGGGCCCGCGATGATGAGGCGCGCCGCGACGGCATCGAGGGTTCGGACCTGGCGGCGGCGGTGTTGGCCTCGGTGCGCTTTCTCGGAGCGCTTGCTCCGCGCCAGCGAGCGGCGCTGACGGGAACGCAGTTGGCGCATGCGCGCCTCGTCGGCGACGGACAGACCCTGCGATGCAGGGTGGCGCGGCTGCTTGCGCCGCTGCCGCGGGCCGCTCGGCCCGAAGCGCGCCGGGTGTTGGGCTTTCCGGCGAGCGCGGCGCTGTGGGTCCCGGTGCTGCTTGGGGTCCTGGCGCTCGGCATCGTCTACGGCGGGCTGCTCATGCGCCCGCTGCTCGCGCTCACGGCCTGATGGGCACCGGCGAGCGCGCCGGTCACGGCGGCGTGCCGGTGCTCGTGGCGGTCTCGCGGCTGGCCGCCGGCTCGATCGTCCCGAAGAAGCGTCGGTAGAGCACGATGTACAGGCCCTGGAGCGCTGCGGCGAGCAGGAACGGCGCGGTGAAATCTCCGCGATGGATCAGCCAGCCGCCGATCACCGGACCGACCGCGCGGGGGATCTGCACCGAGAGGTTCTGCACGCTCGCGGCCACGCCGCGCCGCTCCGCCCGGGTCAGGCTCGCGGCCACGGCCTGACGTACCCCCGCGGTGCCCCGATTGAACACCCCGCGCAGCGCGTACAGCGTGGCGGCGAGCGCAAAGTCCGGCGAGAAGGGGATGCCCAGGAGCAGCGCGAGCCCAATGACACGCATCGCGATCACGGCGCGCACGGTGCCCAGCCGCCGACCGAGCCAAGTGGCCAGCATGGCGCCAAGGGCGGCCAGCGCGAAGCTCGCCGCCAGCGCGGGGCCGATGGCCGACGGCCCGTGCGCGTAGCGGCGCAGGAACCAGTAGGCGATCAGCGGCCCGATGATGCCGATCGCCAGACCATTGATGGCGCCGGTGAGAGCGAGCTTGCGGATGCTGCGGTTCTCGTCGTGCTTGATGCGCACTTCCGCGATGGGGTCCCGCACAGGCGCCGCGCGCGCAGGCGGCTTTTCGCGGGTCCAGGCAATCAGCGCCAGCGAGGCGAATGAGCCGACGAGCGGCAGCGTGAAGAGAATGCGGTAACTGGTGAGCGCCCCGTAGCCGTAGCCGAGCAGCGGCGGTACCGCGACGAGCAGTGCGCCCGCTCCCATGCCGAGGAAGCCCAGGGTCGCATTGTGCGAGAGGGCGCGCCGGCGCTCCTCGCCGTCGACTTCGCGCGCGAGCCAGGCCTGCTCGACGGGCGCGAACGGTCCGGCGGCGCCATTCGCGCCGCGTCCGAAGCCGGCGAGCGTGGCTGCGGCGATCAGCACCGCCTCGTTCGGCGTGACGATGGCCGCCAGGGCCGCGATGGCGGCGGCGAGTTCGTAGACAATGAGCAGCCGGCGGCGGCTCGTGCGGTCGCTCATCGGGCCGATGATCAGCGTCAGCAGCGCGCCGAAGGCCAGTCCCGCCATGAGAATCACGCCGATGGCCGTGCCGCCGAACCCCAGCGCGTGCAGGTACAGGCTGAAGCTGGCCACGGTTGCGCCCTGGCCGACGCTGCGCGCCGCGCGGGCGGCGAGCAGGCAGCGAACGTTGTGCGGCAGGCGTTGGGGCACGGAGAGGCGGTACGGTCGGCGGGGGGTCCGGCAGTATCGGGGTACGATCCGGCCCGGCGCAACTGGCGAAAGGGGTTCTGCGCAGCGGCTGTCGCGGCCGCTGTGGTCTGGATCAGCCGAGCAGATCGACGCGATGGGTGCGCAGAGTCTGCAGCCAGGGCTCGAAGTCCTCTGGCGACATGGCCTTGGCGAGCAGCCACCCCTGGGCGAGCGTGCAGCCGTACTGACGCACTAGCTTCCAGTCCTGCAGCGACTCGACCCCTTCGGCGACGGTCTCCAGGCCGAGCTCGCTCGCCATGTCGAGCGCCGAGCGCAAAATCACCTGCAGGCTCTCGCGATCGGCGGCGCCGTGCACGAAGCTGCGGTCGATCTTCAGTTCCGTGAACGGGATGCGCGCCAGCTGCTGCATGGAGGAGAAGCCGGTGCCGTAGTCATCCAGGGAGAGCCGGAAGCCGCGCAGGCGCAGCCGGGTGAGCACCCCGAGGGCGACCGCCAGCTCGCGCAGCAGCGAGCTCTCGGTCACCTCGAGCACCACCTGCTCGGCGCGCAGATTGTGCTTGCGCTGCAGGTCCGAGATTTCCTGGACCAGCTCGCCGCGATCGAGCAGGAGCGGGGAGATGTTGACGGCAATCGACAGATCGAGCCCCTGGCGAGACCACTGCGCGGTCTGCGCCATCGCCAGGTCCATCACGCGCAGCGTGAGTGCGTGAATGAGCCCGTTCTGCTCAGCGATCGGAATGAAGGCATCCGGTGCAATCCACCCGAGGCTGCGGTGGTGCCAGCGCGCGAGCGCCTCCAGGCCGCGAACGCGGCAGGTGCCGATCTCGACCTGTGGATGATAGAAGACGATGATCTCGTCGCGCTCGAGCGCCCGGCGCAGCTCCTCAGGGTCGACGGGCGTGGCCTTGCCGGTCTTGCCGGCGGCCGGCGCCTCGCCCGGCTGGCGCTGCAGCAGTGCGCCGAGGCCCGATTGTGTCAGCGGCTTTGGCAGGCTGCCGAGAATGCGCAGCCCCAGGGCGGTGCCCATGTCCTCGACGGAATGGCGCAGCGAGCTCTCGCGCGAGGAGGCGACGATGACCGGCGAGCGCAGGTGCCGAGCGGACAGCATCGCCAGCAGCTCCGGTCCGTCCATGTTCGGCATCTCCAGATCGACGATCAGCAGATCCGGTGGGGTGGGGAGGGAGTCGAGGAGGGCGAGCGCGGCCAGGCCGTCCTCGGCCTGGTGGACCTGATTGATCCGCAATTCACGGCAGAGCGCCGCGCCAATGCTCCGATGGACGCTGCTGTCGTCGACAATCAGCACCGAATCAATAGCTTGCAGCGCAGCGGTTGCAGACATGGTCGCGATGAACCCCTAAGCCGCCCATCCGGCAGGGGGCGACATTCGTCTCTTGCCTGTATCGACGGACCCGATGTGGGACTTGAGTCGCATGGCCGGGAAGGAGTGTGACGGCCGTCTCATTGCGGTGGCGGAATTCGCCAGCATTCCGGCCGGGGGCTGGTCGTTGCTTCCGCTGGCGGTCGTGGATAGACTTGCCGTCCCTCGAAGGATGGGCGGTTAGCTCAGCGGTAGAGCACTGCTTTCACACGGCAGGGGCCACTGGTTCGATCCCAGTACCGCCCACCATAAAATCAAGCACATAGCGATTGGCGTCCCCGAAAGTACGGCAAAAGCACGGCATAGTCTTCTGCGGAATGCCGTTGCTGGCGCTGGACTCTGGTAGTCGTGGCGGGTGGTAGGTCCTATCACGGCAGCACGGCGAACAAGACGTCGCAGCGCCGCCACGCCGACGCGATCAGAGCTTGGCTGTGCCGCTTGCCCTGACTGACTTTGCGCTCGTAGTGGGTTCCCTCCCTCTGCAGTCCACTGGGTTTGTGTGGTGATTCGGTCAGTGAGCGCAGGCCCCAGAAGAGTCAATTTCCACCCATTGTGGGTGGAAAGGGTGTGAGCTACGTGGATGGCGCCAAGAGGGCCGCGGCGAGCGCAGCTGTTGCGTACTCGGGCTGGGCTGGGGCGAGATCGGGGGGCGTACTGCAGCGGATGGGCCGGCACTGCATGATGCCGCGCGGCGCACGGTGCGGGACCTGCCGCAATTTGAGCAGGCGCTTCCAAATTATGTTGCTTTGGTCCAGGGACGGGACCTTTTCCTGAATCTCATCGATCCGCGGGGGGGGCGCTGTTCATGCCGGCAACTATCACGACGTTCCTTGATGTTGCCGACGTGCAGTGGGAAGCGGGCCGCGAGCCAAACTGACCCAAAACCCATTGAACACTTGCGTCAGGGGATATTACAGGATATATTTCTGGATATATCCTTCGCGGACGTAGTGCCATGCCCATCTCATCCCAAAAAAGAGCCCTGCGCAATTACCGGCAGCGCCTTGAGTCGCGCGGCATGGCTCGGTTCGAGGTGCTGGGGCTCGACCACGATCGAGAGCTCATCCGGTCCGTCGCTCGACGGCTCTGCGGAGATGATCCCGACGCACGGCGAATTCGGGCAACGTTGAAGCGCGCGCTGGCTGGAGCCACTGCGCCTCAAGGTCGGATTCTGGCGGCGCTACGTCGCTCGCCCCTCGTCGGTGCGGGTCTTGATCTCGAGCGCTCGGTCACTCACGGCCGGCAGGTCGACTTGTGAGCCGTTACCTTCTTGACACCAACATCATCAGCTACGTCACCAAACCCGAGCCGTCCTCGCAGCTCGTGTCCTGGATGAGCCAGCAGGCCGACGAAGCCCTGTACATCGCATCGCTTACCGTCGCTGAGATCCGCCGCGGGATACTGGAAAAACCGGCGGGCAAGAAGCGACGGGCGCTAGAACGGTGGTTTGCAGGAGACGAGGGGCCGCAGGCGTTATTTGCCGGCCGGGTGCTCGCGTTCGACGACAACGCCGGTATCATCTGGGCACGGCTGATGGCCGAGGGAACGGCCCAGGGTCGTCCGCGCAGCGCGCTCGACATGATCATTGCATCGGTCGCGGAAGCCAACGAATGCATCATCGCCACTGACAACGAGAAGCACTTCGAGGGCTTGCGATTCATCAATCCGCTTCGCGAGCCCAGCTGATCGATTCCAAGATTGTGCTTGCGAGCCATTTGCGAGCGGCGAAATCCAAGTGACTGATTTCTTAAGTGGTCGTGGATGGCCGTGTGTGGGCGTAAGTCTCTGAAATCCAT
>JAJYLP010000013.1:50757-52176 GCA_021787615.1 Pseudomonadota bacterium | reverse complement strand
AAAGTCCAGACCCCAAATGCGCGCCGGCCGGCAACGCGACCGAGCAGCGCGCAGCGGCGCAAGCCGTAGCGGGTACGAAAATCCCTCGGGGGCAACCCCATGCCGGTTCGAGTCCGGCCCCGGGCACGACAGCCCTCCATACGGGGCCACACAGACTCGACCGCAGGTAATCGGGACTGCATCGTCGATTGACGGTGAGAAAGTCTGTTTAGCAAGCAGCCCGCGCGGACGCGAGCGGCGATCAGAGTGCGTGCGATGACGTCATCCTCGCCACAATCGGGGTCTGCACGAGCCATCTGCGCATCGGCGCGTCGCTCTTGCTTCACGGTCTTCAAGGACTTCGCGCCACGGCATCGAGTTGTTCCGATGCCGTCTCGTTAGCTCGCACGACGTCCGGTGGCCATTGTCCCCCCGCATCGCCTCACCACGATTGTTACTCGGCGTGACCGTTGCCTCACCCGGAACGTTACCGGCGGCGCTCGATCGCATCGCCTTCCTGCGACGCCAAACTGCCCTCCGCTTTGTGGAATGCAAGCGATGGAAATGAGGCCCAGCCCAGAGGCAGAATTCGGGAACATCTCAGATGAGGCACTCGGTACCAGAATTACGTGAGGCAATACGAGGGGATTGTCAGTTCGCCGAACCATTGCAACGATTTGCCAACACACATAGACTCTTAGCGATCGTTGACGACCGGCGTCTATCAGCCAAAATTACGCGCGAGATTGGTCGGAAAGCGCTTGCGCTCTCGCACCACGCCGAGCGGCTCGGAGCAGGAGGCGGCATGAGCCGCGGTTATCGGCAAAATCCAGTTTTCAGCACGACGACCGCGCCTTCTGAGAGGCGATATAAAGCGACGGAGCATCAACGAGAACGCCATCACGTTCGCCAGCGGCTGCGCGTGGCGGTCGAGGACACGGATCGCCGACTGCACAGGGAACCCTTCGGCCATCCCTTGGCTGGCCCAAAGGACGGCAAAGTCTACTCGCGGGGTGCGGCGCCGAAGGATATGCGCGAATAGCTCGTCACGAGAGTCTGCAGCTTGATGAATGCCCTCAGACAGAGCCGACGCGACCGCGGGGTGTGAACCTCGACGATCCGTCGAGAATCTCATCGATGGAGCCGACTCGACTCGAGGGCGCGCGCCATCCCCGGCGTGGTCTCCTGCGGCCGCTCGTAAGTTAAGACGAGTGCCAACCCATGCGAACAGTGCGTGAGTACCGCTCCTGAAGACGGCGTCGAGAACACGGACCTGCGCATCGTCGGGCATCCCGACCATTGCAGCGGGCAGCGGTCCCCGACCGTGAAGGAGACTGGATCGCTGGCAGTGAAGGCGACGATCGACTCATTGCGCGCAACCATACCGTTCCGGGTCCCGTGGGGATCCCGTTTTGATCACCGGCGATTGGCGCCCGCGCG
>JAJYLP010000013.1:0-50747 GCA_021787615.1 Pseudomonadota bacterium | reverse complement strand
GAATCACGAAGAGCCAAAATCTTTTATAATCATACTATTATGAAACTATTCTTTGATTCCTCTCGAATATTGAGCCGTGCGCAACCCGTTGCGACAACCGCCTTAGCCGCTCTCGGCCTAGAATCGATACCCGTGCACATTCGTGCTCAAATCAACGCGATGCCTCGCATGCAGCGGCGCGATTCCCGTGTTTGAACTTGAGCTGTTTTCCAACGCATCGGCACGTCCTTCCCTCCCGACCGGTGTCACGCGGCTCGAAGGTTTCGCGCTTGAGTGGCAAGATGCGCTGCTCGCAGCACTCACGCAAGTCATCGCCGCGGCGCCGCTGCGGCACATGTTGACGCCGGGCGGCCAGAGAATGTCCGTCGCCATGACCAATTGCGGAGCGCTCGGCTGGATCACCGATCGGCGCGGATATCGCTACGCCGCGCTCGATCCGCGCAGCGGCGAGCCCTGGCCCGCCCTGCCCGAGGTGATCCGGAAACTCGCCGCCGCGGCGGGCCTTGCGGCCGGCTACGCAAGCTTCGAGCCCGATGCCTGCCTCATCAACTGCTACGCGCCCGGAGCGCGCATGTCGCTGCATCAGGACCGCGACGAGCAGGACTTCGGCGCACCGATCGTGTCCGTCTCCCTGGGTTTGCCCGCGACCTTCCTGATCGGCGGCCTGACGCGACGCGAGCGACCGCTGCGCCTCCCACTGGCGCACGGCGACGTCGTGGTGTGGGGTGGCCCGGCACGCCTGGCGTACCACGGTGTGGCGCCTGTGGTTGATGGGCTACACCCAAAGCTCGGTCGTCAGCGCATCAACCTCACCCTGCGGCGTGCCGGAGCGCTCAAACTAAATGGCAACTGAACGGATGGTTACCACCTGACGCCGATATGGGTTCCCGGCACGCGCCTAGGTACATCTAGCATGCCCCGGCGGTTGCCACTGCCGTGCCCATTGACCCATACTTGCACCACTCGCCGATATGGAGGTGTGCTGTGTCTGAGTCGAAGATTCGTACCAATCAGTCCCGTCGAACATTCCTCGCGACGGCCGCCGTCGCTGCATCAGTCGCCGTCGTTGGCCTGCGTCCGCGCGCCGCCTCCGCCGCCGGCGAGAAATTGCCGCACCTGTCCGAGAGTGATCCGCTCGCCAAATCGCTCGGCTACGTGATGAACGCCAGCGAGGTCGACCGCAAGAAGTTCCCGACGTACAAGCCAGGCGACCGCTGCAGCACCTGCCGCTTCTACCTCGGCACCCCTGACCAGAAGAGCGGCTACGCCGGCTGCCAGATCTATGCCGGCTACTCGGTCGCTGCCAACGGCTGGTGCGCCTCGTTCAACGCGCGCAGCTGATCTTCACTCCCGCTTCCGGGCCCGCCGCGGCGCTTGGCCGCGGCGGCGCCGCAAAGCCGTCGCTGCCTTTCGCCCCGAGACGTCCCCCGGCCCGGGGATGCTCGATGCGTCCATTGCCTGACTGACCTCTCTGACTGCTCGCTGGCGATGCGCACGGCATCCCATCGATCCGGGCAGGCCAGATCTCAGGCGGTCTCGCAACGCGCGAGCTTGTAAATCGCGAGCGACACCAGCCAGCCGAGCACGAACAGCCCGACGATGCCGTAACCGAGCCAATCGAAGTGCCCGGTGAGCGAATCGACGGAGCGCCAGAAGATGCCGCGCTCGCGCAGAGAGGCGCCGAGCAGGCCGAGCGTCTCGATTCCACCGACGGCGAGCGCCACCATCACCGACAGTGTCGTGATGGTCAGATTGTAATAGAGCTTGCGGATCGGGTTGACGAACGCCCAGCCGTAGACGCCCGCCATGACCATGCTGTCGGCGGTGTCGACGAGCGCCATGCCGGCTGAAAACAGCGCCGGCAGGACCAGGATGGCCCGCAGCGACAGACCCTTCGCGGCGCTCGCCGCCGACACCCCGAGCAGGCCGATTTCGGTGGCGGTGTCAAAGCCCAGCCCGAACAGCAGGCCCACCAGATACATCTGCCAGCTGTGCTCAACCAGCCGAAACGTCCCCCGCCACAGGCGGCTCATCAGACCGCCCGGCGCGGCCACGGGCACCGCATCCGGCGCACCGCGACGGGCGGCGCGCAAGCTGCGACACGTGTCCGCCAGGATGGCGAGATTGGCCGCACCGATCAGCAACAGGAACAGCGCCGAGACGGCCGTGCCGATCACCCCGCCGATCAGGCGCAGATGACCGAATTGATGGCGCAGGCTCGCGGCCGCGACCGCCACGACCACGGTCAGCACGGCCACCACCGTCGAGTGTCCGAGCGAGAAGTAAAGGCCCGCCGTCAGCGGCCGGCGTCCCTGCTGCATCAGCTTTCGCGTGACGTTATCGATCGCTGCGATGTGATCGGCATCGACCGCGTGACGCAGGCCAAAGCCGTAGGCCAGCAGCGCCGTGCCGATGAGCAGCGGCTGCTGCTTGAAGGCGAGCACGGCCCAGAGCCACGCCGCCGCGTTCCACAAGAGAAGCGCCGCGCCGACCCGCGCGACTCTGCGGCGCAGCCGCCCGTTGGGCAATGTGGGTATCCGCACGCACCGACTCCGGCCAAACCCCCTCCCAGGAGGCCCGGTGCGCCCCGCGGCGCACGCTCCAGCGCTCCGGCCCCTACTGTCGAGCGTGCCGGCAGGAGGGACCATACGGATTAACCACCCGTTCCCTCGCTAGCGTCGCGCGTTCTGCAGCGGCGAGTGCGGCCACGGAGCCTCGATCGCCTTGCGCGCGAGCGCGCTCATCACCCTGTAGCCATTGCGGTTCGGGTGCACGCCGTCGTTCGAGAGACTGTGCCGGAAGGTGCCCTGCGGGCTCACCAGGTGGGCGTAGTAATTGACAAAACGCAGGTGGTGCTCTCGCGCGCAGCGGCGCAGCCAGGCGTTGAGGCGGCGAATCTCCTGCGCCGGCCGGTACTGCGGTGCCCACCAGAAACGCACCGCAGGCGGCATCGACCCCAGGATCACGTGAATGTGGTGGGCCTCGGCGAGCGTCACCATCGCGGCGATGTTGTCCTCGTAATTGCGCTCGGTGGTGGGTCCCGTATTGCCGGCAATGTCGTTGGTGCCGGCGATGATCTGCACCACCTTGGGATGCAGCGCGATCACATCCGGCCAGAACCGCACCAGCATCTGCGCGCTCGTCTGGCCGCTGATGCCGCGGTCGACCACGCCATGGGTGAACATCGAGGGATCCCCGTCCTGCCAGAAGTCCGTAATCGAATCGCCCATGAACACGACGCGCGGATGATGTTTCAGCGCCTCGTTCGCCGCTTGGTAACGGCACAGGTCCGCCCAGTCGCGCGCACGCTCGCGATCCTCCGCCCGCTGCGCCTGCGAGCGCTGCCGGGCCGAGGGCGGCGGCAGGTGAAAGCGCGCGCCGGGATGCAGGATCATGCGCATGAACACCACGCCGGGGCTGCCGGCCGGCACGCCGGCACAGGGATTGCCGCTGATCGCGGTGAACGAGGCGCCGCGCGGGGCCGCCACGGCCGGGGCGGCGAGCGCGACCGACAGCAGCGCGGCGGCGAACGGGCCCGCGGCCCGCCCCGTGCTGCGCAGGGGTGTCTCAGTCATGGCGCTCCACTCCGTGTCTGCTCACCTCATTGCGCCTGCGCCGCGTGCTGGGTGCGGCACCGGCCGCACAGCCCGGTGAGCTCGACGACGCGCTGATCGAGCGAGAAGCCCAGCTGCTCGCCGAGCCGGCCGGTGGCGGCCGACACCCGCTCGTCCTCGGCCTCGACCACCTCACCACACCCGCGGCAGATGAGCAGCTGCCCGGTGTGCGGCGCTTCGGGATGCTCACAGAGAATGAACGAGCGGGTGGACTCGAGGCGATGCACGACGCCGGCCTGCATCAGGAACTCGAGCGCGCGGTACACGCCTGCGGGCGTGGAACGCCCGTCTTCGGGCCGCAGCCGCTCGAGCAGCTCATAAGCGGACAGCGCACGCCCCTCAACCAGGAGCTGGCGCAGCACCGCGCGCCGCTGGCGCGTCAGGCGCTGGCCCCGCTCGAGGCACAGCGCCTCGAGGCGCTCGAGCGGCTGCTGCGCCGCGCGGGCCGGGTGTGTCTTGCGCGCCGCCTTTGGCATGCGTGTGCGCCTCCTGTCAGGCCGCCTGCGCCACGCCGCCGCCGTGCAGCCTTCCCGCGACATAACAGGCCGCGCTCAGGACTCCGACGAAGAAACCGACCGGCCAGTTGCTGAGGTAGGAGAGCGCGATGGCGGCCCAGACCGTGCCGATCGCCAGCGCGACGGATACCGCGAGCGCCCGCCACGGCCGGTCCGTAAACGCGCGCGCCGCGCTCGCCGGCCCGACCATCAGGCTGAACACGAGCAGTGCGCCCACCACCGGCACCGCAATCGCGCTTGAGAGCGCCAGAATGCCGAGAAAGACCCACTCGAGCCGCGATGAGCGTCCGACGGCCGCGCCCGCAAGGTCCTCCGACAGCGACTCGAGCAGCAACCGCCGCGCAAAGAGCACGAGCACCGAGAGCGCCACCACGCCGAGCGCCGCCACCCCGACGAGCTGCCCGCGGCTGATGCCGAGCACCTCGCCGAACAGCAGTCCATAGATGCTCTGCACGTACTGGCCCGAGAAACCGAGCAGCAGCGTGCCCACCGCGAGTGAGAGGGCAAGCCACAGCGCGCTCGCGACTTCGCGCCGCTCGCCGCGCTGCAGCCGCGCGATGGCCGCGACGCCGAGCGCGCTGAACACGACGAGCCCGAGCAGCTGACTCACACCGAGGAGGCTCGCCGCCGCCGCCCCGGGGAACGCCCCGAGCGGCAGCGCGTGGGCTGCGAACGCCGCGCGCCGCGCGACCACGAAGAAACCCACCGCACCGGCGACGACCGCCACCATCGTGGCGACGATCCAGGCATGGGCCATGAAGGTCGAGAACATCTCAGGTCCCCTCACAGCCCGAGGGGTGCGGGGCACGCCGCACACCGGCCCGCCCGGCCCTCCACCCGGCGATGAGGTAGGCGCAGAAGATCAGCGCGACGATAAAAAAGCTCACCGGCCACCCGTGCCCCGGCGTCCAGTAGAAGCTCTCATACGCGAGCACGATGCCTCCCCAGGTCGCACCGAGCCCGATGAGCGCGGCGAACACGACGGCCGATGCGGGGCGCTTTGCCAGGCGCAGCGCCGCGGCGGCCGGCCCGATCAGCAAGGCCGTGGAGAGGATGGCCCCGACCGTCATGGCCGACAGCGAGACCGCCAGCGCCAGTGCCAGCGCATGGGTGAGCGCCACGGCCCGCACGCGAATGCCCTGCGCGCGCGCCAGATCGGCGGACAGCGAGCTGACGAGCAGCGGCCTGTGGACGATGGCGCTCGCCGCGAGCGCGACGGCGGCCACGGCGAGTGCCAGCGGCACGATCGAGGCGGGGATCGTGAACATCGAGCCGAAGAGCACGGTCACCGCCGCGCCGCTGACGCTGCGCACGGTCGCATCGAAGTAAAGCAGCAGCGCCGCGAGCCCCAGTCCTGCGCCGAGCACCACCCCGGTGAGCAGATCGCGCTCGCGCGCCTCGCGGATGTCGGCCCACTCCATCACCCCGGCGGCCGCGGCGGCCATGCCGAGAAAGCCGAACAGCGGATTCACCCCGAGCAGATACGCCGCCGAGCCGCCGGCGCTGCTCACATCGGCCAGTGCGTGACCGGCGAAGGATTGGCGGCGCATGACCGTCGCGCAACCCACCACCGCACACACGAGCGCCGCGCCGCCGCCGACGGCGAGCGCGACACGAACCGGCTCGTTCGCCAGGAATCCGGGGACTGAAAGCAGGACAGACACCGCGCCGCTCACTGCTAGGGAACGGGGGCGGTGTGTTCGGGATTGCGCGCCACGGCCGCATGGATCTGCTCGCTCGCCTCGGCGGCGACCACCACTACGCGCCCGTGCACCCGCACCACATCGACGTGGTACCCATAGAGGCTACTCAAGACCTCCGTACGCACCACATCGTCGGCCCTGCCCGCCACGGCCGAGCCGTTCGCGAGGTAGATGACCCGGTCCATCGCCGACAGAAGCGGGTTCACGTCATGCGCCGAGAGCAGCACGGCCGCACCATAATCGCGCGAGAGGCGCCGCAGCAGCGCGACGATCTCTGCGGTGCTGCGCACATCGAGGTTGGCGAGTGGCTCATCGAGCAGCAGCAGCCGCGGGCGGCGCACCAGCGCGTGCGCCACCAGCACCCGCTGCTGCTGTCCCCCGGAGAGCAGCCCCACGCGCTGCTCGGCGAACTCAAGCGCCCCAACCGCCTGGAGCATCTCATCAACCCGAGCCCTGCGCGCTCGCGAGGGCAGCGCCGGCCCCAGACGCGCCCCATCGAGTCCCAGCGCCACGACATCTCGGGCGCGCAGCGGCAGCCCCGGATCGAGCGCGATCTTCTGCGGCACGTAGCCAATGAGCCCGGTACCGGCCGAGTGCCCCGCGAGGCGGATCCGGCCCGCCTCGAGGCGCACGAAGCCGAGGATGGCCCGCAGCAGCGTCGTCTTGCCCGAACCGTTCGAGCCGATCAGTCCGCAGAACTCCCCGGCCTCAAGGCGGAAGCTCACATCGCGCAGCACCCGCCGGCCGCCGAGGGCGATGCACACCTGCTCGACCGCGAGCGCCATCGAGGGGTCAGTCATCGGGCCGGCTCCACCCCGAGCGTACGGGACGAAGCGCCGTGCGCCACGGCGGCGCGCAGCGCGTTGATTTCGGCGAGCATCCACGACTGATAGTGATAGCCGCTCGGCATGGTCTCGTAGACGCCAACGACCGGGATGCGCTGCTCGCGCGCCAACTGAAGAAACGAGATCGTCAGCGGACCGGTCACCTGCTGGTTGTAAAGCAGCACCTTGACCTTGCGGCCGCGAAGCAGCGAGCGCTCGGCCGCCACGTCCTGCGGCGCCGGATCGGTGCCGTTCATGAGGGCAACCTGCAGGGCGAGGGGCGTCAGAATGCGGCAGCCGGCCGCCTCGAGCAACGCGTTCGCCACCGGCTCGGTGACCGCCACCGGAGTTGACCCGTAGTCCTTGCGGAACGCGGCGATCGCCGCCGCCCACGGCGCGAGCGAGGCCGTGAAGCGACGCGCATTGGCCTGAAAGTACTGCGCGTGGGCCGGATCCAGGGCGGTGAGCGCCTGAGCGGCCGCTTCGGCCACCGCCGGCATGGTGCGCGGGTCGTACCACAGGTGCGGGTTGAGCGTATCGGAGGGCAGCCGCAGCAGCCGGCGCACGTCGATCACCCGGCGGCGCGGGTTGGGGGCGGCCGCGAGGATCCGCTCAACCCAGGCGTCATAGCCGAGCCCGTTCATCACCACGAGCGAGGACTGCGAGACTTCCCGGGCGACCGCCGGGCTTGCCTCGAACGAGTGCGGATTGGTGTTGGGGTTGGTGAGGATGGCTCGCACCGTGACGTACGGGCCGCCGATCTGGCTGAGCACGTCCGCATACTGGCTCTCAACGCCGATCGCAAGCGGCGGCCCGCCGGGCGCCGCAGCGCCACAGCTGGCGGCGAGCACGGCCAGCCCCCCGAGCAGGACAACGCGCAGACCGCGTCGCAGCGAGCAGAGCAGGCGCTTCATCGACAAATGATACAATGTATCACTTGCCGCCGTCCAGGCGCCGCAGTGGCTCAGCCGAGCACCACCCCGCCGTTGACGCCAATGGTCTGGCCGGTGATGAAGGGGTTGTCGATCACCATCAGCACCGACTGGGCCACCTCCTCCGGGGTACCGAGGCGCCCGACCGGCACGCGCCGGAACACATCGGTCCGCCTCAGGGAGCCGGCCATGTCCGTCTCGATCGGCCCTGGGGCGATGGCATTGACCGTAATGCCCTCAGCCGCCACGCGCGCCGCGTAACCTCGAGTCAGCCCTTCCAGCCCGGCCTTCGAGGCGTTGTAGTGCACCCCGACGACCCCGGGGCCGCGTGCCGCCGCCGAGGAGAGGTTCACGATGCGTCCGCGGCGCAATGCGCGCATCCCCGGCAGGACCGCCTGCGTGCAGAGAAAAGCCGACTTGAGATTGACTGCGATGGTGCGGTCGAATTCGGCCTCATCGAGATCGTCGAGCCCGCGCATGTTGGCGATGCCGGCGTTGTTGACCAGGATCTCGATGGGGCCAAGCTCGCGCCCGATGCGCACCACCATCTCCTCGACCGCCTCGCGCACCGAGACGTCGGCGGCCACGACCATGGCACGGCGGCCCATGGCGCGCAGCGCCGTGGCCACCTCCTCGGCCCGGTCGGCATGCGCGTGACAATTGACCGCGACATCCGCCCCGGCCCGCCCGAGAGCAAGTGCGATCGCCCGTCCGATGCCACGCGAGGCGCCCGTCACCAGCGCCACGCGTGCGCCCAGATCAATGCGCTGCGGGTTCATTCTGCGACTCCGTCCGTTGGCCCCATCTCGAGCCGGGATCATTCTACCTCCACACTGCCGTGCGACCGGCCCGGGCTTGAGCCGCGCGGCGCGCGATGGTAGAAGCGCTCGCGGCATCCGCGCCCGCAGGCGCCGGTGCGTGTCGCAAGGAGATTCATGAGCCGCCGCGTTGCCTTATTCGCCGTCCCGGTCGCAACCGCCTGCGCGCTCGCGCTCGCCGGCTGTGGCGCCTGGGGCCACGCCGATCCGCCCGCTGTCACCACGCTGTCGCGTCGCGCCCTGTCGTCACTCACGAATTATCGCACCCGGCTGACCAGCGGCATGGGCAAACGCCACATGACCATCCGCACGCAGGTGCACAGCCCGCAAGACTGGGCCGCCGAGAGCGGCTTCACGGTGCTGCACATCGGGGCCGAGAGCTACGTGCACTTCGGCAACCGTTGGTTCCGCCACCCCGAGCAGCCGAACGCCTACGCGCAGAGCAATCTGCCCTCCTTCGCACGGCAGTTCTACGCGATGACCCGCATGAGCGGTGCGATCGTGCGCCGCGGTGGCCCCTGCCGCCAAGCCGGTCTTGCCGGTCGCACGTGGACCATCAGCGCCCCGAGCGGCGCGACGTTCGGTGAGACCTTCACCGCGTGTGTGGCCAATGGCAGCGGAGCGCTGCTGAAGCTCCTCGTCACCGCTCGCGGCGTGGGACGCGCCGAGCGCTACGCGAGCGAGGTCTACGAGATCACCGCGGTCGGCAACGTGCCGCGATTCCAGGTGCCGGCACAGCTCTCCGGCCGCTGAGCGGCGCGCCGGGGTCCGCATGCCGACCATCGCCCCCACAGTGCTCGTCACCGGCGCCAGTCGCGGCATCGGCTTGGAGTTCGTCCGCGCGTACCTGCTCGAGGGCCGGCGGGTCATCGCATCCTGCCGCGCACCCAAGCGCGCGCAGGCGCTCAATCGGCTGGCCGAGGCTGCGGGGGCGCGCCTGCAGATCGTTGCGCTCGATGAGGCCGACACGGCGAGCGCCACGAGCGCTGCAGGATCAGCCGGTCGATGGGCTGCGCCACTGCGCTGAGGTCATGGGCGGGGCGGGACAGCGCCTCGGTCACCTTGACTACGCCGACTGGGCCCGCCGGCTCGAAATCAACACGCTCGGCGCCGTGCGCGTGATCGAGGCGCTTTCACCCCGCATCTTGAGCGCGGCGCGGGCCGCCTCGCAGTGGCCCGCACGAGCCTCCTGGGCTCGATCGCCGAGAACACCTCGGGAGGCTGGCTCGCCTGAGATGAAACGACCCGTCAAGTACCTGAGCGGTCAAGTGAACCGCCCTTTGTCTCGGGCCAAGCACAAGTGAACAGCCGCCGGGGCGGCTCGTGTCGACGGTTGATCACTCTGATATTCGTGGATCGGGCGCAAGGCCCGCCATCATGGTCGTGAGTCGTCGGGAGCTGCCTCATGACTAGCATCGCGGCTCCGGCCACGAAGGCCTGTCGCATAGGCGAAACGAGGATTCTCCTTTGCCGTGTGCGCACACCAGCCGCTGACCGCTTGTGCCTGTACCGAGTTCATGGACGTCTTGCCGGCCGCCCCTTCAGGCGGCTCGCCGTACCTCCTGCGTGTGCCCGCGCTCGATCTCACAGCCGATCGCCCAGATGAAGCCCAGCAGCTCTCGGCCCAGCGCGGTGATGACCTTCTGTTTGTTCTTGCCCTTGGCCAGCAGCGCTCGATAACGCGCATGCAAGCGATGCTGCGCACGCCAAGCGATGGCCTTGACCGCCTCACCCGAGCCGCTCTGGCGGGCTGCCAATGACGCGCCGCTGTTTGGACGATGCCGGTAGCTCCAGGCCGCCTCGGTCACGATGCGCCGCAGGTGTGCGTTGCCCGCCTTGCTGATCGCCCCGCGACGCACGCTCTGGCCGCTGGAGTGCTCGCGCGAGACGATCCCGGCATAGCCCATCAACTGGCGGGGGTGACCAAAGCGCGAGATCTGCCCGAGCTCGGCCACCAGGGTCACCGCCGAGATCTTCGCCACCCCGCGCAAGCTCTGCAGTCCGGCAATGACCTCCCGCAGCTTCTCGGGCATCGGCTGCACCGCCACATCGATGGCCTGCTCGACCCGCACGATGCGCGCAGGCGCCGCTTTGCGCCGAGGAGCGCGTCGCCTCGATGCGGCGCGTCATCCGCCGGGCTCGGTCCCGGCGATGGCGGCCCGTCCCTCAATGACGACGGGCGCCCGCACCGCGGGTGAGCGCGCGCCGCCGGGTCGGCGCGCCGTGCTTCATGCGCCGGGCCGTCTCAGAGGTGACCGATGCGCAGCTGTCCGGTTGCAGGGTCGACGCGGGTCACGGCGAATCCCGCACGCTTCCACGCGCCGATGCCGCCGGCCAGATGCGTCACCTCCGCCAGGCCGCTTGCGAGCACGAGCCGTGCCGCCTGCGCCGAGCGGCGCCCCGTGCCGCACTGAAAGACAAGGCGCTTGCCGCCTGTCAACGGCAGGCACTGCGGATCGAACCCCGACAGAGGAAAGAGCAACGCTCCGGGAATGCGCTCGGCCTCGAACTCCCCGGGCTCGCGCACATCGATAAGCACGGCGCGCCGCGAGCGCAGCAGCTCGTGCACCTCGGTGGCGTCGAGTTCGTGCAGCGTGCCGTGCGCATGCGAATGGGTCTGCGAATGTTGCAACATATGAAGGATCCAGACTGCGTGTGACTCGGGAAGCGCCGCCGCGGTACGCGGCAGCCAAGCGTCAATATATCAGATTTTTCTAATGTAATGGCGGCGCGCCGCCCGCAGGACGCCGCAGCGCGCGCCCCTGCAACATCATCGGCAGCGCCGGGTAGCCGGCTGCGCCGCACCCGCAAGCCCGCCACGGGCCGGCGGGCTCAGGTGTCTTGCTGCATGCGTGCCGGTGATGGCATGCCGCGCGAGCCTTGCGTCCGCGAGCGATAGCGGTACCCTAGCGCCTCCAGTGCACTCGAGGAGCCCCTGATGAGACCCGCACGCCCGACCGCACGATGCCTGCTTCCTCCTGCACTGGTCAGCGCCCTCCTCGCGCTCGCGCCGGGCGCCGCCAGCGCGCGCACGCCGCAGCCGCCTGGCGCAGCGGTGCACCCTGTGACGAACCCGGCGGCGCGGGTGAACGTCTTCGTCGGCACTTCGGGCACGGCGGTCGGCGGCCCGATCGACACCTTCCCCGGCGCGAGCTTGCCGTTCGGCATGCTCCAGTGGAGCCCGGACACCCCGAGCGCCCCCGCGGGCGGCGGTTACAACTACACCGACCGCAGCATCACCGGCTTCAGCCTGACGCACCTGAGCGGCCCCGGCTGCTCGGTGGCAGGAGACATTCGCATCCTGCCGACGAGCGGAGCGGTCCGCTCGCCGGCGAGCGCGACGCAGCCGTTGTCGCACCGCGATGAGCATGCCTCCCCGGGCTGGTACGCGGTGCGCTTCCCGCATGCCGGCATTGACACCGAGCTCACCGTGACGCGCCGCAGCGGTCTCGGCCGATTCACGTTCCCGGCCGGCCACAACGGCAATCTGCTCATCGACGTCTCCTCCAATCAAGCGGGCGTCACGGCGGCGCACTTTCGCATCGACAGCCCGACCGAGGTGAGCGGCTCGGCCACCGGCGGGGCGTTCTGCGGCGCTCCGGACCGCTACACGATTTACTTCGTCGCGCGATTCAACCGGCCGATGAGCGCGCACGGGGCGTGGAGCGAGCAGCACCTGATGCCCGGGGCGAGCAGCGTGCGCGGCGTCGGCAGCGGCGGCTGGGTGAGTTTCGCCACCACGAGACCGCGCAGCGTCGAGATGGAAGTGGCGATCTCCTACGTCAGCCGCGCCGATGCGCTGGAGAACCTGCGCGCGGCGCCCGACCGCTGGCACATCCGCGCCACGCGCCGGCGAGCCACGGCGATCTGGAACAGCATGCTGCGCCGCATCACGGTGAGCGGCGGAACGCGCGCGGAGCAGGCGACGTTCTATACGGCTCTCTACCACGCGCTGCTCTCGCCCACGCTCTACAGCGACGTCAACGGCGAGTACCGCGGCTTCGACGGCAAGGTGCACCAGCTCGCCCAGGGTCACGACGAGTACGCCAACTACTCGGGCTGGGACATCTATCGCACCGAAGTGCCGCTGATTGCGCTGCTTGCGCCGCATCGCGTGAGCGACATGATGCAGTCCCTGCTCGATGAGGGCCGCCAGGGCGGCTGGCTGGCGAAGTGGCCGCTCGAGAACGGCTACACCGGCGTCATGGGCGGCGATGCCGCCGACATCATCCTGGCGGGCGGCTGGGCCTTCGGCGCGCGTGCGTTCGATGTCCACGAGGCGCTGCAGGAGATGGTCAAGGGCGCGACCGATACGAGCGGCCCGCCCGGGCAGGGTTGGTACGTGGAACGTCCCGGTCTCTCGCAGTACCTGACCAAGGGCTACCTCGACGATGACCTCACGAGCTCCTCGGCCCCCGTGCCGAACGGATCCTCCGAGACGCTCGAGTATGCCGAGGACGATTTTTCCATCGCGCGGCTCGCCGAGGAGGCGGGCGCGATGCAGCTCGCGCGGCGCTTCCTGCGCCGCTCAATGAACTGGCAGAACGTGTTCGATACCGCAACCGGCATGATCTCCGCGCGTGACGCCATCGGGGCGTTCGTCGCGACGCCGATCAACTCGAACGGACAGCGTGGCTTTCAGGAAGGCAATGCCGCGCAGTACACCTGGATGGTGCCGCAGGACCTGCGCGATCTGATCGCGGCGATGGGCGGCCGGGCGGCCGTGCGGCGCCGCCTCGACACCTTCTTCAGCCAGTTGAACGCCGGACAGAGCGCCCCGTACGCCTGGCTCGGCAACGAGCCGAGCCTCGGCACGCCCTGGGTCTACTTGAGCGCCGGGGCGCCCTGGCGCGCCGAAGAGGTGGTGCGCACCGCGATCAACACGCTCTACAACGATACGCCGGCCGGCATTCCAGGCAACGACGATCTCGGCACGATGAGCGCCTGGTACCTCTGGTCGGCGATCGGCCTGTATCCGCAGATCCCGGCGGTGCGCGGGCTCGCGGTCGGCAGTCCGCTCTTTCCGCGAATCACCCTGAGCTCCCCGGGCGGCCTGACGCTGCAGATCGAGGCGCCCCGCGCCGCGAGCAACCGGCCCTACGTTCACGGTCTGCGCATCGACGGGCGTGCCACGCAGCACACGTGGATCGAGCTGCCCGAGCGCGGGACCGTGCGGCTCGCATTCTCGCTGGGCCGCACGCCGGACGTGCTCTGGGGCGCCGGCGCGCACGATGCGCCGCCATCGTTCTCGGCCGGCGTGCCGCACTTCCCCGCCGCCGTCGCCGCGACCATGGCCCCTGCCGGGCGCCAGAGCATCGTGCTCCCGGGCGGCCGCGGGGCGGCGTCCTTCACCGTCAACGTCCCCTCGAGCGGCACTCCCGTCGCGCTTCGATGGCATGTCGTCGCGCCGGCTGGATTGCGGCTGCAGCCGGCCTCCGGACGGCTCGAGATCCGCCCTGGCGAATCGCGCACGGTGCGCTTGGCGGTCAGCGCGGGCGCCTCGGTGGCCGCCGGTTACTACGACATCGCCCTGCGCGCCCGCGCGGCCAACGGTGCGCGCCTGCCGGCGACGACACTGATCGTGCGCACCGCGCCGGCGACGAAGGTGCTGCCGCTGCTGTACGTCGCAAGCACGGCCGACAATACGATTACCCCGTTCGATGCCGCGACACGCGCCACAGGCCCGTCCATCCCGGTCGGCGAGAATCCCGCGGCGATCGTGACCAGCGCCCACGGCTCGCGGGTGTACGTCGCAAACCAGGGCTCGAACACGGTGTCGGTCGTTGATGCCCGCGCGGGGCGTAGCGTGGCCACCGTGCCGGTGGGAGCCGCACCCGATGCGCTTGCGCTCAGCCCCGGCGGCCACAGGCTTTGGGTGGCCAATGGCGGCGGCGATACCGTCGAGCCCGTCAACACCACGACCCTCAAGCCGGGCAAGCCCGTCACAGTCGGCGCAGTTCCCGCCGGCATTGCGTTCGCGCCGAACGGCCGCACGCTGTACGTGACCAGCCAGGGCGGCAACAGCCTCAGCGCCATCGACACGCGCACCGGACGGGTGCGAAGCACATTCCCCGCGGGAGCGGGACCGATCGGGATCGCGATCACGCCTGGCGGCAAAACGCTCTATGTGGCCGATACCCTGGCGCATGAGGTGCTCCCCATCGATGCCCTCTCCGGCAAGGCTGCGACACCCATCGCGACGGGTCTCTCACCCCGCCAGATCGCTCTCTCGCCGGACGGCAGACAGCTCTATGTGGCCAATGCGGCCGTCGATACGCTGAGCGTGATCCACACCGCCTCCGGCTCGAGCGGCACGCCCATCGTGGTAGGCGGCGGACCGTTCGCGGTCGTCTTCAGCCGCAACGGCCACCGCGCCTACGCAGTCGACAGCCAGACCGGGCGCTGCGCGGTGATCGACGCGGCCTCGGGCAAGCTATTGGCGTCGGTCCCGGTCGCCCCGTTCCCCGTGGCGATCTCAGCGCCGTACGCGAACTGAATCTGCCCCAGGAAGGCGCTGGTGCGCCTCTGCTGGGCGCTGCTGCGGATCGCCGGGCCCCGTGCCGGGCCACCGCGGGAGCGTCATCTCGCAACGACATGCCTTTTATATATATATATAGACCACTAGTTGCATTTGTGGCATAGCTTAGCCCCCGGCATCATCCCCGCATTCGCGCAACGGCTCGCCCCTTCAATCCGGCGGGCCGGCGCGTCGTGGAGAGTTCCGCACGTGACAGGCATGCCACCATCGGTCATTGAGGGCGTCGAGGCGCCGCGATCCGGCGCCGCCGCCGGCACGGACAGCGAGTCGAGCCTTCCGCTCAGCTCCAAGTCAGTCGCCTACACGACCTGTTACATGTGCGCCTGTCGCTGCGGCATCAAGGTGCATCTCGAGAACGGCCGCCTGCGCTATATCGAAGGCAACCGCAATCACCCGATCAACCGCGGCGTGCTCTGCGCCAAGGGATCGGCCGGCATCATGACGGCGGTTTCCCCGGCGCGCCTGACAACGCCGCTGAAGCGCGTCGGACCGCGCGGGTCGGGCTCCTTCGAGGCCATCTCGTGGGACGAGGCGATGCGCATCGTGACCGAGCGGCTCGCGGCGATCCGCGCGAGCGACCCGAGCCGCCTCGCGCTGTTCACCGGCCGCGACCAGTCGCAGTCGCTCACGGGCCACTTCGCGCGCATGTTCGGCACGATCAATTACGCCGCCCACGGCGGGTTCTGCTCGGTCAACATGGCTGCAGCGGGGCTCTATTCGGTCGGCGGGGCGTTCTGGGAGTTCGGCGAGCCGGACTGGGAGTACGCGCAGCTGTTTCTGCTGTTCGGCGTGGCGGAAGACCACGATTCCAATCCCATCAAGCTCGGTCTCTCGCGCCTCAAGGCGCGCGGCGCGAAGATCGTCTCCTTCAATCCGGTGCGCACCGGTTATTCGGCGATCGCCGATGAGTTCGTCGCGGTGACCCCGGGCACCGACGGGCTCCTGGTCTTCGCGCTCATTCACTGCCTGCTCGAGGCGGGCCGGATCGACACCGAGTTCCTCGTGCGCTACACCAACGCGCACCACCTGGTGATCGACGATGCCGGCGGCGCCGAGCACGGGCTGATCGCGCGCAATGCGCAGGGGAGCGAGCTCGCCTTCGACCGCGCCACCGGGTCGCTCGCGAGCGCGAGCGCGACCGGCATCGATCCGGCGCTCGCCGGCACGTTCGTCCTGCCCGACGGACGGCACGCCCGCCCCGCCTTCGCACTGCTCGCCGAGCGCTATCTGGCCGCCGAGTACGCGCCAGAAGCGGTGGCCGAGCGCTGCGGCGTGGCCGCCGCGACCATCCGCCGCCTTGCCGATGAGATCGCCGAGGTGGCCTTCAATCAACCCGTGGTGCTCGAGCAGCCCTGGACGGACGCCGCCGGACGCCGCCACACGCACATGGTGGGCCGACCGGTGGCGATCCACGCCATGCGCGGGATCTCCGCGCACTCGAACGGGTTTCATACGTGCCGCGCGATCCATGTGCTGCAGATGCTGCTCGGGGCAATCGATACCCCGGGCTCCTGGCGCTACAAATCACCGTACCCGAAGCCGATTCCCGGTGGCCTCCCGCCGGGGCGCGCGGCCGGCGCTCCGGGCGCGCCGCTCACCGCCGCGCCGCTCGGATGTCCGACCGGGCCGCAGGATCTGCTGGTCGATGCCCAGGGCGAGGCGCTGCGCCTCGACCGCGCCTTCTCCTGGGAGGCGCCCCTTGCGATTCACGGGCTGATGCACATGGTGATCGCCCGCGCCTTCGAGGCCGGGCCGCAGAAGATCGACACGCTCTTCTTCTTCATGTCGAACATGGCATGGAACTCCGCCATGAACCCCGGTGAGTCGATCCGCATGCTGAGCGCGACCGACGAGCAGGGCGAGTACCGCATCCCCTTCGTCGTGGTCGCCGACGCCTTCGCCTCCGAAACGGTCGCGTACGCCGATCTGGTGCTGCCGGACACGACCTACCTCGAGCGCTACGACTGCATCTCGCTGCTCGACCGACCGATCGGCTCGGCGCACGGCCCGGGCGATGCCATCCGCGTGCCGGTGCTTAAGCCCAAGCGCGACGTACGGCCCTTCCAGGACGTGATCATCGAGATCGCCGGCCGGCTCGGCCTGACGGACTTCGCCGATGCGCAGGGCCAACCGCTCTACCACTCGTACGCCGATTACATCGTCCGTCACCAGCGCGCCGCAGGCATCGGGCCGCTGGCGGGCTTTCGCGGCGCGGACGGACGAGGGATTGGCCGAGGCGAGCCGAATCCCGAGCAGCTGCGCCGTTACATCGAGAACGGCGGATTCTGGGTCCACCATCTGCCCCCGGAGCAGCTCTATTACAAGTTCGCCAACCAGGCCTACCTCGACGGCGCGCGCGCGATGGGCTTCATCGACTCGAGCGCGCCCATCGTGCTGCAGCTCTACAGCGAGCCGCTGCAGCGCTTTCGCCTGGCCGCCGAGGGCCACGGAGCGCACCTTCCGCCGCAGCGGCTGCGTGAGCGGGTGCGCCGGTACTTCGATCCGCTGCCCATCTGGTACGCGCCGCTCGAGCAGGCCGCGAGCCACGACGGGCGCTACCCGCTGCACGCCATCACGCAGCGACCCATGGCGATGTATCACTCCTGGGGCTCGCACAATGCGTGGCTGCGCCAGATCCTGCCCGAGAACCGCATCTATCTGCACCGCGAGCTCGCTGCCGAGCTCGGCATCGAGGATGAGGATTGGGTGTGGGTCGAGTCGCGCAGCGGGCGCCTCAAGGCGCGCGCGCGCACCATGAGCGGCGTCAACCGTAACACCGTGTGGACGTGGAACGCGATCGGCAAGCGCGTCGGCGCCTGGGGCCTCAAGCGCGAGGCGCCGGAGTTCCGCCGCGGCTTCCTGCTGAATCACGTGATCTCGGAGTTTCTGCCGGATGAGCGCGGCGAGGCTGCGCACTCGAACTCCGATCCGGTGACCGGCCAGGCGGCCTGGTTCGATCTGACCGTGCGCCTCGAGCGCTGCGCGCCCGACACGCCCGATGAGACCGCCCCGCGCCTCGGGGCCAATCCTCTCAGAATCAAACGGCACACCGAGAGCGCCGCATGACGATGTTGCCGCAGCGCGGGACCGAAGCCCGCAAGATGGGCCTGGTGATCGACCTCGATACGTGTGTCGGTTGCCATGCGTGCGCGGTCAACTGCAAGGAGTGGAACACCGGCGGGGAGGCGGGAATCCTGCCGGACTACGACCCATACGGTGAGAAGCCCGACGGCGTCTGGTTCAACCGCATCCACTCGTACGAGACCGGAACGGACGGCTGCGCCCGCACCGTGAACTTCCCGCGCTCGTGTCTGCACTGCGAGAACCCGCTGTGCGTGACGGTCTGCCCCACTGGGGCCTCCTTCAAGCGCGCCGAGGACGGCATCGTCCTCGTCGACACCGACCTGTGCATCGGCTGCAAGCTGTGCTCGTGGGCCTGTCCCTACGGCGCGCGCGAGTTCGACGAGCAGAGCGGAGTGATGCGCAAGTGCACCCTGTGCATCGACCGCATCTACGACGACAGCCTGCCCGAGGCGGAGCGCGAGCCGGCGTGTGTCGCGACCTGCCCGGCCAAGGCGCGTCATTTCGGCGATCTCGCCGATCCGGACAGCCACGTCTCGAAGCTCGTCGCGCAGCGCGGCGGCACCGATCTGCTCCCTGAGCTCGGCTATCGGCCGACCAACAAGTACCTGCCGCCCCGGCGGGCGCAGATCCAGACCGCCCCGCGCGAGACGTGCGGCGCGGCCGGCCAGGGCATCGGCGGGGCGCTGCTGAGACTGCTCGACAAGGCGCTCAGCCGGTGAGGCCCGCCGCCTCGGTGCTGCTGCTGACGACGCTGACCGGCTTCGCCTACGGGCTGCTCACGTGGCTCGGGCTGTATGTGGCGGCGGGCGCGCCGCCTGCGGCCCGGCTGCTCGTGCTCGCCGGCGTCGGCGTCAGTGTGATTCTCGCCACCCTCGGACTGATCGCCTCGACGCTGCACCTCGGGCGCAAGGAGCGGGCGTGGCGGGCGTTCAGCCAGTGGCGCTCCTCCTGGCTCTCGCGCGAGGGGCTCGCCGCGGTGCTCACGTACCCGATCGCCCTGGCGTTCGCCTGGGCGCAGTACCGCGCCCCCGGGTCACCGGCAGCGCGCTCACTGGGGGTGGTCGCGGCGCTTGCCTCGCTCGGCACGGTGTACTGCACCGCGATGATCTACGCGAGCCTCAAGCCCATCCGCCAGTGGCACAACCGGCATACCGCCCCGGACTATCTGATCTACGCGCTCTTCTCCGGCGCGACGCTCTTTGCGCTGCTGCACACCCTCGCCTTCGGCACCGCCGCGCTGGCGGCCAGCCTCGCTGCGCTCGGGGCGTTCGGCGCGCTCATCGCCAAGCTCGCCTACTGGCGTCACGTCGATGCGCAGAGCCCGATTGCGACGCTCGCCAGCGCGATCGGGCTGCCCGAGGGCACCCCGGCACGGCCGCTCGATGCGCCGCATTTCACCGAGAATTTCATTCTGCGGGAGATGGGCTTCCAGATTGCACGCCGCCACGCCGCGAAGCTGCGCCGCATCGCGCTCGTCGTGGGATTCGCGCTGCCGCTGCTCTTCAGCCTCCTCGCGCAACTCGGCACTTTCCCTCTGGCGAGCAGCTCGCTCGCCGTCGCCTGCGCCGCGCTCGGCCTGCTGACCGAGCGTTGGCTCTTCTTCGCCCAGGCAACGCACGTCTCGGCGCTCTACTACGGCCGCACGGTCTGATTCGGCGGCGCAAGGCGCCGCAGCTTGCCTTGATTGCGACGGCGCCGGTGGCGGTTTCAAGCCGCTCGGGCCGGCCGCATTCGGATTCCCGCAGGTCCTCCAATGGCACGGCGGGTAGGCGCTGAGCGCCCAAGGCGCGCGGTTGCGGTTCACGCCTCGAGGCGCCTAGAATGCCGCGACCGAGGCCGTGGCCACTACAATGAGATCGATGTTCGCCCCACGCAACCGCCCATGAGTCCCGCTGTTGAGTGAATCCGTTTCCCTGAACGCCGCCCGGGGCGCGGCGTTTGGCAACCGATCAGGTTCGGCTGCATCACCGCGCAGCCGTTGCGCGCTGGCCGGCCACTGCGGAGGGGACCGTGACTGAATCGCACGCCGGCGCGCGAGCGCATCCGCCGATCTGGGTGATGGGGCTCACCAATGCCATCTTCGGCATGATGGGCGGCTTCTGCGTGGTGACCCTGCCGCAGTTGCTCGCCGCCGAAGGCGTCCCCGGCGGGCACATCGCGACGATCACCGCGATCATCATCTCGCCGGGCTTCTGGGCGTTCATATTCTCGCCCATGCTCGATGTGCGCCTGCGCCGCCGCACCTATGCGCTGATCTTCGCCGTCATTGCGGCGTGCGCCGCTGCGTTCACCGTGCTGCATCACCGCAATCTGGACTTGGTGGTGCCGATCATGCTCATCGGCTACCTGTCGGCCGCCTTCTATCAGGGCGCCGTCGGCGGCTGGATGGGCAGTCTCATCAATCCCGATGAAGACAGCCGGCTCGGCACCTGGTTCAACATCGCCAATGTCGGATCGAGCGGCATCATCATCGTGGCCGGCGGACCGCTCATTCTGCACGCCCCGCCGCACGTGGCGGCGCTGTTCATACTGATCGGCATGCTCATGCCGACGGTGTTGTTCCTATTCACCCCTGCCCCAGCGCCCGACAAGATGCTCGCGAGCGAGAGCTTCGGGCGCTTCGGGCGCGCGATCCTCAAGCTGCTGCGCCGGCGTGATGTGCTCATCGGGCTGGCCCTGTTCGTACTGCCGACGGCCTCGTTTTCCCTCACCAACGTGCTCGGGGGCATCGGCAAGGACTATCATGCCAGCGCCACGACCGTGAGCCTGTTCGCCGGCACCGGCTCGATCATCGCCGGCATCGGCGGCAGCTTCCTCGTGCCGCGCCTCGCGCGCAAGATCGCGCTGCGTCCGCTGTATCTGCTCATCGGCGTCGTGGGCGCGATTTTCACGCTGGCCACGCTGCTGCTGCCGCGCGCGCCGTGGACCTTCGGAGTGGTGTTCACCGGTGAGATCATCTTCCAGGCGCTCGCCTTCACGGCCGCCTTCGCCATTTCGTTTCAGATCATCGGCCCCGGCAATCCGCTCGCTGCGACGCTTTTCACCGTACTCATCGCCGCGATCAACCTGCCGGTCATCTACAACGGAATGCTCGACGGCTGGGCCTATGATCGGGGCGGCCTCGCCGGCAGCTTCCTCATGGACGCCGGCATTAGGCTCGCGGCCTGTTTGGTGCTTGCAATCGGGTTGCGCCGCTGGCTATTCGGTCCCGCCCCGCCGCCGCAGGTCGAACCCTCGCTGCTGGATTAGCCGCTCGCGCCGCAGCCCCAAGACAGAGCTCATCGGGGCGACAGGGGGCGCGAGCTGCGCACTTCCTCGAGCCAGTGGCGGGTGAGTTCATCGAGCAACTGCGTGCGAATCGCCGCGGTCTCGCGCGAGGCGCTATCGAACAGCGTCGCCAGCTCGTGATGACGCGCCAGCAGACGCGCGACGGCGCCGCCCTCGAGGTGGTTTACCCGGATGAACTCATCGACGATCGCGCGCGCGCCGACGAACTGGGCGATCAGCTCCGGCCGGTCGGAGATCGCCGCGATCTGCAGGTCCCACAGCAGGTAGGCGGCCATGGCGCCGATGGCGGTCCGGGGCCGGCGCGCATCGATGTCGTAGCGATACCTCTGGCGCCACACGCCAAGCTGCGCCACGGGCATGGGGCGGGCAATGCCGTACCCCTGGCCCCGGTCCGCGCCCAGAATGGCCGCCGCTTCGATGATACCCGGGTGCTCCAGGCCCTCGACCGTCACCGGAATATCGAACGCGTGCGCGAGGCGTGTCAGGTAGAGCATGAACTCCACGGCGCGCTTGGGGTTGCGCAGCGCGCCGCGCACGAGACCTGCGTCGATCTTCACCTCATCGAACGGATACTGGTCCATGCGCAGCAGCGAGCTGTGTCCCGCGCCAAGATCGTCCTGCGCGATCTGCACGCCCGCGCTGCGCAGGCGCTGAATCACCTCCTGCCGGGCCGGCGTCCACTCCCCGCCGTCCTGGGTCTCGAGCAGCTCGAGCTGCACCCGACTCGCGGCGAGATCGAAGCGCGGCAGCATGGCGAAGATGCTCTTCTCGTAGCGCGGGTCGGTGAATCCTGCGGCCGGAAAATTGATGGCCATGGTCGCATCGATCCCCTGCCCATGCAGCCGCCGCGCATCCTCGCCGATCCGCTCAAGACCGCCCTCGAAGAGCGTGAACAGCTCATCGGCGCCGAGCGCCGGAAGAAACCGCTGCGGCGCAATCACATCGCCGTCCCCGGCGCGCAGGCGCGCGAGCGCCTCGAGCTTGACCAGGGTTCCGTCGCGCAGGTCGATGATCGGCTGGTAGTCGAACAGCATGCGGCGCTCGCCAAGGAGCCGCCGGTACGCGCGCTGCTTGCGCAGCGGCACCACCGCCGCCGACATGCGGCGCGCGACGGCGCCGCTGAGAAGCAGCTGAGCGTGACTCAGCAGCCCCTGCATTGCGCCGGCGGAGAACAGGCCCGGCCATGCGCTGTAGAGACTGAGCAGCGCGATCGAGCGCCCGTGCTCATCGATCAGCGGCACGGCCGCGCTCGAGCGGAACCCGAGGCGCCCGCCGACCTCGCGCCACGGCGCCTTGTCGGCCTCAAGCATCCACGCGTCCGAGACAACGATCTCACCGCTGCGCCACGCGCGCCCGCCTGGTCCCTGGCCGGCGAGCAGCGTCGGATCGACACTGAGCCTCGGCACCTCACCGGCTTCCATCGCGTGGTGGTACGCTTCGGCCGCCGCACCATATGATTGCTCCACCTGCAGCTCACCGGCCTCATCCACCCGCGCGAAGAACGCGCAGATGCTGCCCGGCAGTGCGCCGATGATCTCGAGCGCCCCGCGCACCAAGTCGGCGAGATTCTCCGCCGCCATGACATGGCGGTTGAGGTCCGCGAAGGCGGCGGCGCTGGCGGCGCTGATCGTCGCGTAGCGCTGCACCTGCCCCTGCAGGTCCTGCAGCAGGCGCTGCATGGTCAGCCGCAGCAGCCGCTCGCGGGTCTCGGCTTGCGGCACGCGCTCCTGCAGCAGCCAGCAGATGCGGTCCTGATAGAAGGCATACGCCTCGATGAGCGCATCGAGGCCGACGCCCGTCAGACGGTGCACCGCGCCGGCGTTCTGTGCGCGCCGCAGGTGCGTGGCGCGATCCAGATCCGCCGACAGCAGCGCGGCGATGTGATCGGCCTCGCGCGCCTGAAGCTGCTCGCGCTCCGCAGCCGACAGTCCGGCCACGATACGCGGCGTTCGCCCGGCATCGCGCAGCAGCGCATAGAACTGCTCGACGGCATCGCGCGCCATGGCCGCAAGATCGGCCTGCAGCGCCTGCAGCAGCTCACCGGCCGCTGATCCGTACGGATCAGTCACCCCCGCACTCGGATGCACCATCATGCCGCTCCTGTCGCAGCTCGGGCGGCACCCCACGGCAACGCCGCATCGCTGTTCTTATCGCACGGGCCCACCCGCACCGGTTGCACGCCCGGACCCCGGAACCCGGGCATACGGCTGCCGGCGCGTACGCAGCCTCTGAATTGTGCACCACCCGCAGCGCGCAGTCGCCCCCACATGTCATCGGCGGCGCCGGCTCGGCTGCACGCCGGGCCGCTCAATCGGCAGCGAAAGCCGCAATGGCGCGCGGCCCGAGCACATACTCCTTCCCGCTGAGGGCGGGAGCGTCGGATTCCTCGGAAAAGTCATCCGGCGCGGCAAGCCCCGTATCGAACATCCGTCGCCACGAGCGCGCAGCCGGACTCTGCATCTCGAAGCGCTGCTCGCCTGCTGACCCGTTGATCATCAGGTACAGATCGCAATCCCCCTGCGAGCCACCGCGCAGATAGAGCGCGAGCGCTCTCGAGTCCGGCCCCAGATCGACCGGCCCGCCGGTGCCGAACCAGCTCACATCCTCGCGCCAGAAGCGGCTGCGGCCGAGGGACGGATGCGCCTTGCGCAAGCGGATCATCATGCGGAAGAAACGGAAGATCTCCGCGTTCTCGCGCAGCAGGTCCCAATCGAGCCACGCCGTCGCATTGTCCTGGTTGTACGGATTGTTGTTGCCGCCCTGGCTCTGGAGAAACTCGTCCCCGGCGCGCAGCATGGGCGTGCCGTTGCTGAGCAGCAGCAGCGCGCAGAAGTTCTTCGCCTGGCGGCGCCGCAGCGCGCGCACCGCCTCGGGTGCGCCCGCCTCGCCTTCCCATCCGCAGTTGCAGCTGAAGTTCTCATCGGCGCCGTCGGCGTTCGCGTGGCCGTTCGCCTCATTGTGCTTGCGGTCATAGGACAGCAGGTCGTTGAGCGTGAAGCCGTCGTGGGCTGTGATGAAATTGACGCTTTGATAGGCATGGAACGCGTTCGGCAGGTCATCCGGAAACAGATCGTCGCTGCCGTAGAGACGCTGCATGAGCGCTCCCATGAGACCGGTGTCGCCCCGCACAAAACGCCGCATGTCGTCGCGGAAGCGGCCGTTCCACTGCAGCCAGCGCATCGCCGGGAAACTGCGCCCCAATTGATACGCCCCGGCCGCGTCCCAGGGCTCGGCGATCAGCCGGATGCCGGCAAGCTGCGGCTCCGAGAGGATGTCGCCCATGATGGGCGGGTCGCTGGTATTGAGCGAGCCGTCGGCGGTGCGCGAAAAGACGGACGCCAGATCGAATCTGAAGCCATCGACGTGCATCTCGCGGACCCAGTAGCACAAGCTGTCCACGATCAGCTTGCGCACGTATCGGTTGGCGCAATGCAGGGTGTTGCCGGTACCGGAGAAGTTCTCGTACATCCGCCGCTGCCCGGGACGGAGCAGGTAGTACGTGCTGTTGTCGATGCCCCGGTAGCTGTAGAGCGGCCCGTTCTCGTCTCCCTCGCCGGTATGGTTGTAGACCACATCCAGAATGACCTCGATGTCCGCCGCGTGCAGCGCCCTGACCATCTCGCGGAACTCCTCGTGCGGGCGGACCTCGTCGGCGCGGCTCGCGTAGCCGTGATGCGCGGCGAAGAAGCTGAGCGGCATATAACCCCAGAAATTGCCCTCCTGGGGATCGAACTGGAATACCGGCATCAGCTCCACGGCCGTGATCCCGAGCTCGCGCAGATACGGAATCTTCTCGATCACGCCGCTGAAGGTGCCGCGCCGGCCAGGCGGCACGCCGGAGCTCGGGCTGCGCGTGAAGCCGCCCACGTGCAGCTCGTAGATCACCAGATCCGACTCGTGCGCCGGGCGCCGATCGGCGCGCCAGTCGAAGCTGCGGTGCGGATCGATCAGCACCCCGAGCGGCGCCTTGCCCGCGTTCGATCCCGGCCGGCACGCCGCGGCGCGCTCGAAGCCGGGCGGAAAGAACAGTGAGCGCGCGTACGGATCGAAGAGGATCTTGTCCGGATCGAAGGCATGCTGCTCGAATCCCCCGTCCGCCCGGGGACCGCGCACGGAATAGGCGTAATAGCGGGCGCCGCGCGCCTCGTGCGCCGCGATGCGGCAGTGCCAGATCCTGCCGGACTTGTTGCGCAGGTAATCCATGCGATAAGTGAGCAGCGGCCGAACGAACTCGCCGGTGCCGTAGAGCAGCAGCGTGACCTCCTCGGCGTGCTTGGAGTACAGAGCGAAGTTCCAGGCCTGCGCCGCCTCGCACCAGGACGCCCCGAGCGGCAGCGCCGCGCCTTCCGCCTCGACCCAATCCCGCATGGCTCAGGACTCCCGTCTGTGTTGTTCCGCGCTGCCGCCCGCCGCGCAACCGCTCGAGATGCCTGCACTCCGCACGCGACGGAGCGCGCCTCGGCTGCGGCGCCAGCCACTCAGCGCACATCGAGCAACCGGCAAAAATCACGGTAACGGCTTCCCCCCCCGGCGTCCAGCACAAGCGTGAGCGCCTGCCCCGCTATCGGCTCAGCGCGGCGGCGGCGCCCACGAGACGATCGGCTCGCCGGTGCCGATCCGCCGGGGCGCGAGAGCGCTCTGCACAGCGGGATTTCGGTAAACGCGGGTGGGCACCGGTGGCCGGCGACCGGATGCGTCGTCTTTACTGCACGAAGGCGCTGCGGCGCAGTGTCTGCGCAGCGGTACGCGTGAGCGCCGCGCGCCGAAGAAGAGGTGTCGCACGCAAATGAAACATGTCATCTGCGCGCAACGACGTGTCGCCCCGCCCATGACACGATGCAACAGTCCATCCTGCCGATCGCCCTCTTCCACAGTGTCTTGCTATGAATCTCTCGCCGCAGCGGCGGCGGCGGGCCAAACGCCGTTCGTGGGCCGAACCGTGGAAGGTCAAATTCGTCGAACCGATCCGCATGACCTCACCGGCCGAGGCGATCCGTGCCGCGGGCTACAATACCTTTTTGCGGCGCAGCGGGCAGGTGTATATCGATCTGCTCACCGACAGCGGCACGAGCGCGATGAGCGAGTACCAATGGGCCGGCATGATGCTCGGCGATGAAGCGTACGCGGGCAGCCGGTATCGATTGCCAACGCACGCGCCGTGCACGAGCTGGCGCGCCGGCACGGCATCAGGGTGATGCTCGATGCGACCCGCGCGGTCGAGAACGCGGACTTCATTGCGCGGCGGGAAGCCGGGTACGAGTCCCGGACCGTAGCGCAGATCCTCAAGGAGTTCTGCTCGCATACCGACGGCTGCACCATGAGCGGCAAGAAGGACGCCCTGGTCACCATCGGCGGCTGGCTTGCGCTGAACGACGAGGACCGGTACGAGAAGGCGGGCAATTTCGTCGTGGTCTACGAGGGATTGCACACCTGCGGTGGCATGGCCGACCGCGACATGGAGGCGATGGCCCGCGGCATCGTCGAGTCGCTCGCCGATGAGCACATCCGGGCGCGCCTCGGGCAGGTGGGATACCTCGACCACAAGCGGATGGGTGCGCGGGCCCCGGTGGTTCGCCGCATCGTCGGGCACGCCGTGTACCTTGACGCCCGGGCGTTCGAGCCGCACCTCGATCCGGGACAGTTCCCGGCGCAGTCCCTCGCGGCCGACCGGCGCGTGGACTGCGGCGTGCGCGCCATGCAGCGCGGCATCGTATCGACCGGCCGTGACCGCAAGAGCGGCCAGCATCACCGTCCGGCGCTTGAGCTGGTGCGCCTGACGATCCCGCGCCGCATCTACACGCACGCACACATGGACCTGACCGCGGAATCCGTGATCGACGTCTGCGCGCGGCGCAGCGATGCCCGCGGACTGAAGAGGGTCTACGAGCCCCGCTATCTGCGCTTCCTCCAGGCGAGATTCGAGCGCCTCTCGACCGTGGCGTCGGCCCGGTAGCGGCGCCATGCCGCATCCGCGAGCGTCTCGGGCCGGCGCATCACCACGCGACGGTGAGCATCCCCTTACCCTCTGAGCGCACCCGCGCACCCCAGCCCCGACTCTCCCGGTCCAGGACCTCGGCGAGCCAATCGGCATCCTGCGCGGATGCCTCCTGGAGTTGCAGGCGATGAATACGCATGGGCACGAGCTCCAGGCTGTGCAGCCCACCGGTGCGCTCATCGAGCTGCGGCAGGTACATCAGCGCGAGGTCGGGCCGGAAGCGCTCATAGCGGCCGATGCCCTCATAGTCATTGAGCAGATCGCCGCAGCCGTAGAGAATCAGCTTGTCCCGGTAGACTTCCAGGCCCTTGGGATGGTGGGACGAGTGGCCATGGACCAGATCGACGCCACCATGGTCGATGAGCCAGTGCGCAAAGGCGCGCTCCTCGCGCGCGACGTGATAGCCCCAATTGCCGCCCCAGTGGATCGAGACGATGACCCGGTCCGCCGGCCGTCTGTCGGAGGCAATCCGCCGGGCGATGCGCTCGGCGCCGTCCGTTGACGCGCTGTCCAGCCAGTTGACCCCCGAGTGGTTCCCGGCGGCCTGCCACGCCTGCGGCACGCCGCTGCTTGCCACCGCGACGCCGTAGATCAGGAGCCGCGCGGCGCCGGGGAGCGCGATCATCGCCGGCGCTGCGGCCGCACGCGCATCGCTTCCGGCCCCTGCCGTGGCGATCCCCGCACCGTGCAAGCTCTGCAGCGTCTCCTCGAGCCCGCTGCGTCCCCAGTCGAGAACGTGGTTGTTCGAGAGCACGCAGCAGTGGATTTTTCCCGCGCGCAGACAGCCTATGTTGGCCGGGTGCATCCGATAGTGAATCTGCTTGTCCGCATCCGGCTGTGCGCTGCGCGTCACCGCGGTCTCGAGGTTCACGATGCGCACGCACGGATGAAACCGCTCGAGCGCCTGCAGCGCCGCCCCCCAGATGTAATCATCGGCGACATGCCGCGGCAGCGGGCCCGCCGCCGCTTCGGCGAGCCGCACATATTCCACCGCGGAGCGCACGAACGGCTCGAACAGGCGCGGCTCGCTCGGCTCGGCGAGAATCTGGTCAACGCCCCTGCCGCTCATGAGGTCGCCGCAGAGGAACAGGCGCGTCAGCCGATCATTCCCCGTGGCCTGCGCTGCCTCCTGCACGCCCGGCCCGGCCTGCGCGGGCGGCTTTGCTTGCGCCCTGCCAGCGCTCTCGGACTTCTCCTCCGCGCCGTGCATCGCGCACTATCCCTTGATGCAGATGAGCGGCTCGACCCGGGCGACCTTGCGGGCGAGTCCGGCGGCTTCAGCCGAATCCACCACCGCAGCCACGTCTTTATAGGCCTCGGGCGCCTCTTCCGCGACGCCCCGCATGGACGGACTGCGAACGGTGATTCCCCGGGCGGCGAGCGCCTCGATCACCTCGCGCCCCCGCCACGTGCGCGAGGCCTGGTGCCGGCTCATCGCACGGCCGGCGCCGTGACAGGCCGAGCTGAATGCCTGCCGCTGGGAGCTGTGCGTCCCGGCCAGAATGTAAGAGCCGCTTCCCATGGACCCCCCGATCAGCACCGGCTGGCCCGCGGCGCGCAGCGCCTCAGGCAGCTCGGGGTGGCCGGGGCCGAAGGCGCGCGTGGCGCCTTTGCGGTGCACATAGAGGCTGCGCCCGCCGTGTTGCTCGAGCTTGCAGGTATTGTGCGAGACGTCGTAGAGGAGCGGAAGCTTCGCTTCGGGCAGTACGTGGGCAAATGCCCGGCGCACCAGATGGGTCAGGATCTGCCGGTTGGCGAGCGCGCAGTTGATTGCCGCGCGCATGGCGCCGAGGTAGCTCTGGCCGAGCTCGGAGCGGATCGGTGCGCAGGCGAGCTCGCGATCCGGAAGCGCGATCCCGTAGGCGCCCGCCGCGATCGCCATGCGCTTGAGGAAATCCGTCCCGATCTGATGGCCGAGGCCCCGCGAGCCGCAGTGGATCATCACCACGACGTCGTCCATCTCGAGTCCGAACTGACGCGCGAGCGCGCCGTCAAAGATGCCTGTGACGTGCTGCACCTCCAGATAGTGATTGCCGCTGCCGAGGGTGCCCATCTCATCCTGCTGGCGCTGCTTCGCGCGTGCCGACACTTGGTGCGGATCGGCGCCGCTCATCTGGCCGCGCTCCTCGATGCGCTCCAGATCCTCGGCTTCGCCCCAGCCGTTGTGCACGGCCCAGCTCGCCCCGCCGGTCAGCATGGCGTCGGTTTCCGAGACGCCGAGGTGAATGCCGCCTGTGCTGCCGACGCCCACGGGGATTTGCGCGTAGAGCACATCGGCCAGCTCCTCCTGAGCGGCGCGCAGCGCCGCGCTCTTGAACCCGGTATGCAGGCAGCGCACGCCGCAGGACACGTCGAACCCAACGCCTCCCGCCGACACCACGCCTCCTCCGTCCGCATCAAAGGCGGCAACGCCGCCGATCGGGAATCCATAGCCCCAGTGCGCATCGGGCATCACGAAGGAAGCGGTGACGATCCCGGGCAGCATCGCAACGTTGACGGCCTGCTCATAGACCTTGTGGTCCATCTGCCGCACCAGCGCCTCGCTGGCGAAGATCACCGCCGGCACGCGCATGGCGCCGTGGGCGGGAATCTCCCATTCATGCTCGCAGCGGCGGGTGAGGAGCGCCAGATCCATGAGCTCACACGTCCACCACCGTCTGGGCAATCCAGCCCCCGCCCTCCTGCGCCACTCTGAGCGAGGTGTACGTGGCGCCCTTGACCTCGACGGCCGGGTGATGGCGCTCCGGATCGATCCGCTCCCCCCAGGCTCGGCCCTGCAGCGCGCCCGGCCCGAGCTCGACCGTGAATCGTCCAAAGAGCATCCTGCGTGTCGACATCTCGTAGACCAGGCTGTTCAGCCATTCCGCGAGCAGCAGCTCGTCGTCCGGCGCCTCACAATCAATGCGGATCATCTCGAGCGGCTTGACCGTCGCGGGGTCCGTCATGATCGCCGTCATCGCCAGCGCCGCCTGCTCGAATGCCTGCGCCTTGCTCGGCCCGATCCCGCGCACGCCCATATCGGCCTGGTGCGCAAAGTGCTCCCAATGCGCGCGCATGCGCTTGCCTGAGGCCATCGGATCGCCACCCATGCCGTGCACTCATTAGCAGAGTCGTGTTCTGGCGGATATCCGGGAGACTACGCAGCGCCGTGACATCGGTACAAGTAACGATGACACCCGGCGGCCAAAGTGGTGACGATACAGCCGCCTGCGGGCCTCGAGGCGCGTGTGCACCCGCACCGCCTGGCCGCGCGCCATCCGCTGGCGCCGCTCGGTTCAGGCGCGCGATTCGCGCCCGAAGAATCGCCCCGTCGGCCGCCCGCGCAATCCGCGGCGCGGGACTCGGCGGGCATTCTCGAGCCGCGCCGAGGAGTGCCGATCATGACGACGATTTTTGTGGGCAATTTGGCGTTCACGACAACCGAGCAGGCGCTGCATGAGCTGTTCGGGCAGTTCGGCACGGTGCAGTCGGTCAAGATCGTCACCGACCGGGACACCGGACAGTCCCGCGGTTTTGCCTTCATCGAGATGCCGAATTCCGATGCGCCGCGCGCCATTGACGCGCTCAATGGCAAGCGCGTGGACGGTCGACCGCTGCGCGTGAATGAAGCGCAGGAACGTGGCGCCCGCGCCGCTCCGCGCAGGCGTCCGTAGCATATGGGAGCGGCGTGGCGACCGAGCAGACTGCGCACGCAGCGGTCCGGTCCCGCACGCGCCGCGTATGCTGAAACGTGAGATCGACATTCCGCTGGCGGCCGCGACTCTCGCCGGCATCTTGCGCATCCCCGAGGCGGCGCGCGGCATTGTGCTGTTCGCCCACGGCAGCGGCAGCAGCCGGCACAGCCCCCGAAACAATTACGTTGCCGAAGCGCTCGCCGGCAGCGGCATGGCGACGCTGCTGTCGGATCTGCTCACCGCCCCGGAAGAGCAAGCGGACGCGATCACTGCGGAATTTCGCTTCGACATTCCGCTGCTGACCGCTCGTCTGGTCGGTGCGACCGAGTGGCTGCGCCGCCCGTGGCCGCTTCAGGGCCTGCCGCTCGGCTACTTTGGCGCGAGCACCGGCGCCGCCGCAGCCTTGGCCGCCGCCGCGCAGATACCTGAGGTCTGCGCGGTCGTCTCCCGCGGCGGCCGGCCGGACCTGGCAGGGCCCGCGCTCGCACGCGTGCGCGCGCCGACGCTGCTAATCGTCGGCGGCGACGATCCGCAGGTGCTGAGTCTCAACCGCGCGGCACTGGCTCGTCTGGGCGGCGAGGCGCGCCTCGAGATCATCCCCCACGCCACACACCTGTTCGTCGAGCCTGGCGCGCTGGAGCAGGTCGCCGCACTGGCCGCAGATTGGTTCGCGCGGCACCTTCGGCGCCGGGGCGACGAAGCGCCGCAGACACCACACGCCGCGCGGCGCTGACTGCAACGGGCCTGCCGCCTGCGCCATCGCCGCGGCCCGCTCACCGCTCATCGCAATCCGGCGCGACACTGAGGCGCACGAGCTGCTGACGCACCGACTCCCGACAGCCCTGGCTGCTCGTGATCGTCGTACCCCCCGACAGCACCAAAATGATATCGCCCCGCGGCGTGTAGCTGGTCCGGCGCACGTGGTTGAGATTGACCAGGCAGGAGCGGTTGACGCGCACCATCGGCAGCGATTGCAGCGTCTTCTCGGTGTGCTGCAGCGTGCTTCGCACGGTGTACGTCTCCCGGCCGACTCTAACCTTCACGTAGTTGCGCTGCGCGGTGACCAGCTCGATCAGTTCCGGATCGAGCATCTGCAGATGAGCGCCCAGTCGCACCAGGATACGGGCTCGCTCTTCCGTCCGCGCGTTATCGGCCGCTTCAATGCGCTCGATCATCCCATCGAGCGCATCCCGTCGTTGTGCGGCATTGCGGCCCTGCATATGCCGCCTGACGCGCTCGATCGTGCCACGGAACCGCACGCGGTCGAACGGCTTGAGCAGGTAGTCGAGCGCGGCCACCTCGAACGCCTCGAGCGCATACTGCTCATAGGCGGTCACGAAGACGATCAGCGGCAACAGCGGCTCCCCAAGCGAGCGCGCGAGCGTCATGCCGTCCATGGTTGCCATGCTGATGTCGAGAAAGAGCACGTCCGGCGGACCCGAGCGGATCGCCTCCAAAGCGTCATCGCCGCCGCCGTACTCCCCGATGATCTGCAGGTCCGGTTCCTGTCCACAGCACTCGCGCAACACGCGAAGGCCATCCGCCTCATCGTCAACCAGCATCACGTTGAGCATCACTTCCTCCCGCTCGCGCCGCCGGCGCACCCACGTCAAAGAGCAACGGCAGGCGGATTTCAGCAACCCAGTGCCCGGCATCCCCCGCCGCCGCACGCAGGCTCGCCCGCTCCTCAAAGTGGATCGCGAGCCGATCGCGCACGTTATTCAGTCCAATCCCGCTGTTGCGCGGGCGCGCCTCGCCGCTCGTCGTGTTCACCACACGCAGCATCAGCTCCTCGTTCGAGGCGCTCGCCTGCACCGTGATCGTCACGGCCGCGCGGTGTCCACAAAGGCCGTGCACGACCGCGTTCTCCACCAGAGGCTGCAGGATCAGGGTCGGCACCCACACCGCCGAGAGTCCCGCCGGATCCGGCGCCACCACCTCAAGCCGGTCGGCGAAACGCTTCTGCTGCAGCTCAAGATAGAGTCGGGCGAAGCGGACCTCCTCGCCGAGACGCCAGAACTCCCGCTCGCTCGCGTTGATCAGCCGGCGCAGCAGCTCACCGAGACGCACCACGAGCGCGCGCGCCGCGCCCGGGTCCCACTCGATTTGTCCCTGGATCGTATGCAGCAGATTGAACAGCGAGTGCGGTGAGAGCTGCATCCGCAGCGAGGCGAGGCGGGCGGTGGCGAAGGCGCGCTCGAGCGCTGCCGAGTGGGTTTCCTCGTCCCGCAGGGTGCGGTACAGCTCAAACCCCGTGACCAGCGCAATCGCGAAGGCATAGTTGAGCAGGAACTTCATGACGCTCGAGAGCCAGATCGGAGCCTCGATGGCCGCCGCCTGAGCCAACGAGCGTACCGATACCTGCGGCGCGGCCGCGTAATCCCCTGCCGCGATGTCGCCCAGCACCAGACACGGGATGGCGAGGGCGGAGAAGCCGATGCCGAGCAGTGCCTGCAGCGGGATACGGCGCGCGAAAGGCTGCCATCCGAGGCGAGTGGATACCCACACGCAGCCGACCAACACCGGATAGAGGAACAGGTGCTGCAGCAGCTGCGCCCGCGACGGCGCGAACACCTGCGAGAAATGCAGTGCGGTGAGCACGGTCTGCGTGCTGTTCGCGCCCAGTACGTCGCAGAGCGCGACATAGGCCCAGAACACGGTCACGATGAAAAACGGCATGTGGAAGCGGGAATTCACGTCACATGGTCTCCGCCGGACGGTGAATTGCTGACGTCCCCGCGGTGTCCCTGAGGAACCCGCGCCCCCCCTGTCACCCGCTCAGAATACGCCCGTGCCGCTCTTGCAGCCACCCGCCTGGGACGAACTCGTCGGAATCAGGGACGAACTCGTTGTTATCCACTTCCCTTTCTGGTTTGCCGCAGTGTCTCATAACCCAATGGTCCCGGATGTCATCCAACCCGTCAGCGAGCGCCCCGGTCACATATTGATACGCGGGGAAGGTCGGGGAACTCGCGGGCACCGCTGCGGTGGCCGTGAAAATCCCGCGCACGCCTGCCAGGCAACCCCCCGTCCCGCTCGAATCAGGACTGGGCCCGCTCATCGCCAACCGGATCGGCGCACAAGCTGTCGCGCCGCCTCAGCGAACCGCACGGGACGCGAGGGGCTCGCATCGGCTCCGTTGGCGACAGTGCGCACGAACTCCGCCACAGGGCCGGCCTTACGGTCAAGGCCGCGCACTTGCCCGGTCACGAGGCTCGCAGTGCGCCACGGTGTGCGGCGAATCTGGAACGCCGCTGCCAGCCGCCCGCCCGTGGCGCGGCAGCCGCACCTTTTCCGACGCCTACTGACTCGTATACGCGACACATTGTCACAGAGGAGACTGCGATGAGCGGAAAACTGACGGTGGTGGGCACGGGCATCACGGCGATCAGCCAAATTACCCGCGAAGCCGAATATTGCCTCGGCACCGCCGAGAAGGTGTTCTATCTCGTGACCGACCCGTATACCGAGACATACATCAAACAGCTCAGCGCCTCGGCGGAGTGCCTCAGACATCATTACGCGCCTGGCTCCGGCAAGCCTCGTCTGTGGGCCTATCAGGACATGGTCGAGTCCATTCTGACGCCCGTACGCAAGGGCCTGAGCGTCTGCGCGGCGTTTTACGGCCATCCCGGCGTGTTCGTGTTTCCGTCCCATGAGGCCATCGTGCAGGCGCGCGAGGAAGGCCACGAGGCCAAGATGCTGCCTGGCATCTCCGCCGAAGACATGATGTTCGCGGATCTCGGGTTCGATCCGGCGTTGCCGGGCCTGCAGACCTACGAAGCGACCGGATTCGTCCTGCTCAGGCCGCGCATCGACCCGCGAATTCCCCTGGTCCTGTGGCAGATCGGCGTGGTCGGACTGCTCACACCGGAGGCGAATCCGTCACGGCGGAACCTTGAGGTCCTGGTCAATGCGTTGCTGCACGCCTACCCGAGCGCGCACGACGTGATCGTCTACCAGGCCTCCGCATACGAGAACGTTGCGCCGGTTCTGCACAAGTGTCCGCTGGGCGAACTACCCAGCCAGGAGATCAACGCATTGAGCACGCTCTACATCCCGCCGTCCGCGCACGCGGAGCCCGACCCGACTCGGGCCGAGGATCTGGGCATCAGGCTGGGCGATCTGTCCATCTCACAGCGCAAGGGCGCTTCCCGCATCCCCGGCCGGGCCTACGGCATCACCCACCCCGAGAAACCCGGATGGGTGACCGTTTCGGTGCCGCACCGGGACGAATCGCCGGTGCCACTCTAGCGGGGACCGTCCCCGTCCGCCCAGCGGATGACCCGCATCCACCGTGACAGTAGGTGTGTCCCGACTCATGTCGGATTAGTCCCCCATTGCCGACCCGTGACATGACATCAAGGAGATTCCCATCATGATTCCAAGACTAACAATCCCAGACATCCTCATCGGCAGTTGCGGACGTGTTCTGCACCCCACGGCCGCCCGCCGCGGCATCGTGCGTGCGAGCGACACGACACTCTGGCCTGAGACCGCGATCAGCATCACGATCGTTCTGTAGTCCAAGGCGAACACGGCGCGTGCGCGAGGCAGGGGTCGCCGGGCGATTGGCAGTCCCCTGATCGATCCGGACCGGCGGCACAGGATTTCAAGTCAAGGCAGACTTCGCTCGATCTGCCGTCCCCACGCCGCGCACGCGCCGTGGCCGCTGGGCTTGGGCACCGGGGCGTCAGCGCCTCACCGTGCGGCCGGCCCGGCACCGGCGGCCCGGCTGCGCACCTCGCGGCACCCGGGCCGTGAGGCAACATGCCAGGCCTCATCGACTGCGGTGCCCGACGCTCCAGCCTCTGCCTGGCGCCCGCGGCTCCCGGCTCTGCGGAATGAGGGAATGCATCCGGCGCGCAAAGCTGCGCAGGCACACCTCGCTCTGCCCCAGGGGGCCCACCGTATAGCTTTGCGAGCCCATGCCGATCTGCACTCTCGCGATCAGCTCGGTGTCTTCCCGATTGACCTGCCGGTTGATCCGCCAGTTGAGGTACCGCGCGGCGCGCATCTCGCGCCGATCATCGGGATGGACGTAGGCGATCTCGCGGATCAGGGTCTCGGTCGGGGAGATCGGCAGGAACTGCATGAAGTCGACCTGGTCGGGGTAGATGTCGAACGCGACGTTCGGCCAGAGCTTGAAGTAGACCCACACACGCTGCCGGTCCTGTGGCAGATGCCCCACCTGCGGCAACAGCCGCTGATAGAGCGCCTCCGACCACTGGCGCGAAGGCGTCTCGCTTAGCCGCCCCCACATCCTGTCGATCCACGGCCCGGCCTCGATGCCGTACGTGTCGCCGAACAGGCGCGTGAGTCCCGGATGCGCCACGGGGATGTGCAGCCCGTCGGAATAGTTGTCCGCGATGTTCTTCCAGTTAACGCTGCGCGGGCGCAGCGTCACCCTGCCCTGCGGCACGAGCGCCTCGAAGCGATAGGCGGTGAGCTCATCGAGGTAGGGCGCAGCCATGTCGCGCACGCTCGGCAGGCCGGGCGCGAAACGCACGAAGACGAATCCCAGGAAGATCTCCTGCTCGAGGGGGGCGAGCCCGTGCAGCGTCCGATCAAGCCCCTTGAAGGCCTCGCGCTGCGGCAAGCCGATCAGGCGGCCGTCCGTTGCGTAGGTCCAGGCGTGATACGGACAGGTGATGCGCCGTCCGCAGTGCCCCTTCGGACCATCCAGCAGACGCGCGGCGCGGTGACGACAGACGTTGTAGAAGCTGCGCACCTGTCCGTCCTCGCCGCGCACCACGATGACACTCTCGCCGAGAAACTCGAAGGTATGATAATCGCCGGGTTGCGGCACGTCGCTGACGTGGCACACGAGCTGCCAGCTGGTGCGCAAGATGCGCTCCTGCTCGAGTTCGAAGAATTCCGGATCACGATAGATCCACGCCGGCAGGCTGACCGAACTCTCATCGACTGCAGGAACGCTGTCGATCGCGGATGCGCTCACGGCCACACTCTATGGCGGGGTGTTGAAGCACTCTACAGCGGCAAATTGCGCGGGGTCAAGCGCCGCGCCGGCCGCCGCCGAGCCAGTGCTGGCGCGTGGTCACTCGCGCGAGCGCATTCCGTCCCGTCTCTGCGCGACCCGAAACGTGTCTGGGTCAACCGCTGCGAAGGGTCACCGCGACTTCGCACATCGGCGCGGTATCCCCGCGCCGCTTCAGAGCGCACCGCCGCGTGGCGCGCTAGGCCACCACGGAGAAGATCACACTGCAGCACGTGACAGCGCCTTCCGCCTTCTCCACCTTGGACATCTCGACAGTGCGGACATCGACGCCGCGATTTCGCAATCGCTCGGCGGTGGCCGGGTTCGAGGCGGAATAGATGACGCTCTGCCCAATGAGCACGGCGCTGGCGGCAAGCGGCTCCGCCTCGTCCACTTCGAGGAAGTCCGCACCGGTAAAGTGCCGCCGATCCAACCAGCGGGTATCGATGAGCAGCGTTGTCGGTCCCACCCGCGTTACCGCGCTCTTCAGGTGCAGACCGCCACGCAACTGCACCGGCTCGACTGCATATCCGCGCGGGGACAGCAGCAAACGCAGCTGCTCGATGCCGGCGCGATTGCTGCGGCTCGACACCCCGACGTAGAGCTTTCGATCGACGCACAACACATCGCCGCCGTCGAGAGTTCCAGGGACTTCGATCCGGGCGAGCGGCCGCAACGCGTCGAGCGCATCCGCGATCTTTGCCGTCTCGGCGCGTCTTGACGCGGCGCCCGGGCGGGTGATGACCGCAAGCTCATCGAGTACGAGAGCCGTGTCCTCCACGAACACCGAGTCGGCGAGCTCAGGCTCCTCAACAAGCCTCTGCACACGGCAGCCACGTTCGCGCAGCGCCTGCTCGTAGCCCGCGTGCTGCGCGCGGGCACGGGCAAGATCGATTGTGCTGCGCGGCAGATGCGTCAGCTCGCAGCGTTCCATGGCGGAGCTGACTTCGCGTGTCAGGGCTACGCGCGCGCGCCGGCATGAGCGTCATGGCCACCTTGGGCATGAACTTTACTCTTGCCCTGGAAATTCTGGTAGCGTGAGCGCCCTGGCATGCGCTGCCGGGGCCTTCGGAGCACTCACGACATGCAGACCGGGTTAGAACCTCGTCGCAGCATGGGTCTCGCGATGACCACCTCGATGGTGGTCGGCAACATGGTCGGCTCCGGCGTGTTCCTCTTGCCCGCGGTGCTGGCCGTGTACGGCACGTACAGCCTGTGGGGCTGGATGCTCAGCACCATTGGTGCCCTGGCGCTGGCCTGGGTGTTCAGCGACCTGTCGCGGCGCTCGCCGCAGGCAGGCGGACCCTACGCCTATTCTCGAGACGCCTTCGGGGATTTCGCCGGATTTCTGGTCGCCTGGATGTATTGGATCAGCATCGCCGCCGCGGTGGCCGCGATCTCCGTCGCGTTCGCGAGCTATCTCGTCCCATTGATACCGGCGATCAGCACGCGGCCTCTGGCGGGAGCGGGCGTTGCGCTGCTGGCGACCTGGCTGCTGACCGGGGTCAATATCTGGGGCATTCGCACCGCCGGACGGCTCCAGCTCATCACGGTGGTCCTTAAGCTCTCACCGCTGCTGGTGCTGGCGCTATTCGCAAGCGTCTACTTCAACCCACACTTGCTCGCCTCCCGCGAGTCCGCCGGCTCGCCGTTCAAGGCCATCGATGCGTGCGCCGCGCTCACCATGTGGGCATTTCTGGGCCTGGAATGCGGGACGATCCCGGCCGACCATGTGAAAGACCCGAACAGAACCATTCCTCGCGCCACGCTGATCGCCACCATCGTCGTCGCCGTCTTCTATATCGTGTGCACCACCGCGGTGATGGGCATCATCCCGGCTCAGACGCTCGCCCACTCCAATGCGCCCTTCGCCGACGCCGCAAGGCTCCTGTGGGGCGGATGGGCGGGCGATGTGATCGCGCTCACCGGCGCGATTTCCTGCTTCGGGGCGTTGAACGGCTGGATTCTCATGTCCGGCCAGTTCGCCCAGGCGGTCGCGCGCGACAATCTGTTCCCGAAACTGTTCGCGCGGGAATTGCCCCGCGGGACGCCCGCCTCCGGTCTGGTGGTCTCCAGCGCCTTTGGCACGGTGCTGATCGTCATGAGTTACAGCAGCGGACTGGTGAACACGTTCAAAATCGCCATCCTGATCGCCACGCTGTTCACTCTGGTGCCCTACATGCTGTGTTCCATGGCGCAGATACTGTTCAGCGGCGGGAGCAGGCGGGACATCCGCGGCATTGGCCTTTCCCTGCTGGCCTTCGCGTTCTCGCTCTGGGCCGCTGCGGGAACCGGCAAGGACTCCCTGTATTGGGGCACGCTGGTCATACTGGCGGGGATTCCCGTCTATGTCTGGCAGAAGCGCAGCCCGCCTGCGCGCGCCGAGCCCTCGAGCTGGCGTTGAATGAGAGCCCGGGCGTGCGGTCCGTGCGGCCGCGCGGCCGCGCGGCGTGATCGCACGCCGCGCAGATGGGTGGAGACAATACGAAGGAACACTCTGCCTCGCCAGTCGGAACACACCGGATCCCGGCGCGAGGCCTACGAAGGAAACAGTGCGGCGCGAGCCACACCAGGGCGACCGGCCGAGCATCCTGCGACGCCAAAACCGCGGCATGACGCTACCCGCGGTCGTCATGCCCAGCGTCAGAGTCTGCGTTCGTGCCCGCCCCCGGCAGGCGTGCCATGTTGCGGAGCCTCTCAACATATCGATGCAGCGTGCGCTCGCTGACGCCGAGGGCCTCAGCCGCCTCGCGGCGGTTCCCCCCGCAGCGATCCAGAGCGGCGAGGATTTTGACCTCACCGAGGCAGCGGCGCGCTGCGGCCGCAGTGCCGGTGCCCCACGGCGGCTGCGGATCGGCACCCGAGGCGGCCGGACCCCAAAATGCGATGTGCCAGGGCTGAATCATTCCGCTTGCCGCGAGAACGACGGCACGCTCGATCACGTTGCGCAGCTCGCGCACATTGCCGGGGTCCTCGTGATTGAGCAGCGCCTCGATGACATCGGGCGAGAGCGGCAATTGGCGCTCCCCCCTCAGAGGTGCGGGCCAGGAAGTGCTCGGCGAGCGCCGGGACGTCGTCCTTGCGCTCCCGCAGCGCCGGCACGCTCACGGGGAACGGAGTCAGCCGGTAACACAGGTTCCTGCGGAACAGGCCCTGTTCGACCATGGCCGCGATATCCCGGTTGGTGGCCGCGATCACTCGCACCCGCACCTTCAGATAGTCTGTGCCCCCGACACGCCGCACGGTGCCGGTCTCAAGGACACGCAGCAGCTTGCTCTGACGCGGCAGCGGCAGATCGCCGATCTCGTCAATAAAGAGCGTCCCGCCATCGGCCGTCTCGAACAGCCCCTTCTTGCGCGCATCGGCCCCCGTGAAGGCACCCTTCTCAAGGCCGAATAATTCGTTCTCGATGAGGTGATCCGCGAGCGTGGCGCAGTCGAGCACCACCAACGGCCCATCGCCGCGCCGGAAGTAATGATGAATGTAGGCGGCCACTCGCTCCTTGCCGACACCGCTCTCGCCGAGCAGCAGGACCGTCGTCTCCGTCGGCGCCACCCGCTGCAGCGGGCTGACCAGGTGAAGCATCGCACGCGAGCGCCCGATCAACAGGCCCCCGCCGTCAACCGAGAACATCGGCGTGATCGGGCAGATGTATTCGCCGACATAATCGATGCGGCCCTGCGCCCCCAGAATCGGCACCGCGAGCAGTTGCACCTGCTCGGCGTGGGTCTGATGGTAATGCACCTGCAGCACGCCAACCTCGCTGCCCGTGCGCATCACCTCCTCGAGCGGACAGCGCTCTCCGTTGCGGCTGCACGGTAGCGCGGTGATGCGATATCTCATGGCAGCGCCGCCCCACCACTTCGCCCTCCGGGACCCTGTAGTGGCGGCAATAGGCGCTGTTCGCCGCCACGATCCGGTAGTCCTGATCGACGACGACGAACGGCTCGGGGAACGTATCGACGATCTGCTCGCAGCTCGGTTTGCTCACGGACCTGTCAGTCATGACACATGTCCCCCGATTGACATGACATCGGCGTCACGCCGGCCTGCGCCGCAGGCGCCGTCAAGCCAGAGAGTCCGCGGCACGGCAGAGTCGAGGCGCTGATCACCTGTGCTCCCCGCATGGATTGCGCTGCAGCCTTCGGCGGCGTGACGCATCCTCCCAGGCGCACCTGTGGCATGGTTCTTGTTGTGACAGACCGCGCCGCGAGGTGAGTACTTGCAAAGAGAGGCGGCAGCCGCCGGAAATCGGGCATGGACGGGCGCGCCGCAAGGCCCCTCGGCACCTGCGCCCAGCCCTCCTTCAGATGCGACACGCCGGTGTCGCGCTCAACCCGACCGGCCGAGAGGAACATACGATGCCAAACAGAGTCAGTCTCCTGTGCGTCTCGGGATCGCGGGAGAAAATGCAGATGGCTGCCATGGTCGCCGCCACTGCCGGGGCCCTCGGTACGGAGGTCATCGTGTTTCTCTCGAGGAACGCGCTCGGGAATTTCGTGCGCGGTGAGGCACCCAAAGCGCCCGCCGAGGGCAACATGGGGCGTCTGCTGGCGGAGAAGAACCTCCCGTCCTTCCGGCACCTGTTCGAGCAGGCCAAGGACCTTGGCGGTGCGCGCCTCTACGCCTGCTCCATGGCCATGGACCTGCTTGGCCTCGAGGAGAGCCGGCTCGAGTCCTGTATCGACGGCCCGATGGGCATGACGCGCTTTCTGAGTGACGCCTCCGGCGGTCAGATCCTCGTGTTTTGAAGCGCAAGGAGAACCAGGGTCAACGAGAAGATCAAAGTCATCGACGCCACCGGCAGCTTCTGCCCCGGCCCGCTGATGGAGCTGATCGCGCAGCTGAAGGAGGCCGAGATCGGCGAGGTGCTCGAGCGGCTGTCCTCCGACAAGGGCTCCGCACAGGATGTGCCCGTGTGAATCAACAAAGTCGGTCACGAGATGCCCGGCAGCGAGGAGAGCGGCGGGGTCTGGCACATCCGGGTACGCAAATTGAAGTCGTCCGCACAACGCACGGGATTCTCCAACAACGACACAAGCCTCAGGAGATTGCCATGAAGATACTGATCGTAGGCGGCGGCATGGGGGGCATCATACTCGCCAATAACCTCGCACGCCGGCTGCACGAGGAGCTGCACGCAGGCAAGGCGCGCATCACCATGCTTTCGGCATCGGACCGGCACATGTATCAACGGGGGCTGCTCTACGTCGCGCTCGGGCGCATGATGCCGGACGAGCGCTACCGCGATCAGCGGCATCTGCTCGAGACCGAAATCGAACTCCATGTAGATCCCGTCGAGGAATTCAGCCTCGATCAGAACCAGGTTCGCACCAAGGGCGGCAAAACCTACCCATATGACGAGCTCGTGATCGCCACCGGCTCGCGCATATTCCTCGAAGGGACGCCGGACCTGAGTGAGTCCGCCGAATGCTTCTACACCGAGCAGTCCGCCGTGCACATGTTCAAGCGCCTGCAGGAATTTCAGGGCGGGCGCGTGGTAAGCAGCGTCGGCGTTCCGCACAGATGCCCGATGGCTCCGCTCGAGATCACCTTCATGCTGCTCGACTATTTCAAGGATCGCGGCATCCGCGAGAAGACCCAGATCCACTACACGTACCCGATCGGCCGCACGCACAGCCTGGAGAACGTCGCCAAGTGGGCAACACCTGAGTTCGAACGACTCGGCATCACCTACGAGACATTGTTCAACGTCAAGGAGGTCGACGGCCACGGCAAGGTCATCCGCAGCGGGGAAGGGACCGAGACGCCATAGGATCTTCTGATCTCAATTCCCGCGCACAAGGGGATGGAAGTGATCGAGAAGAACGGCTTGGGCAAGGGCGGCTGGATCCCCACCGACCGCCACCACCTCAACATGGAAGGCCGGGACAACGTCTTTGTGCTCGGCGACACCACCAACCTGCCGATCAGCAAGGCCGGCTCCACGGCGCATTTCGAGGCCGATACCCTGGCGGGGAATCTGGCGGCGATGGTCAAGATCGGATCACCGGTGCGCGACTACGACGGCAAAGTGTTCTGCTTCATCGAGGCGGGCAAGGACCGGGTCACCTATGCGATGTTCGACTGTCAGCACCCTCCCCCAGCCCCAAACCCCCGACCAACTCCATGCATTGGTTCAAGACCGCCTATAACAGCCTTTATTGGGCCTGCGCCCGCGGCTTGCTCTGAGGAGAGACGTCATGAGCGAGACACAGACGGCGGAAACCCCGAGTCAGACCGAGGAGATCGGATCCTTCATGTCGAGCGCCAGCGACGCGCTGACCGACGACATGGTCAGTCGGCTGGCGGGGACTTTCGGCGAGGCGCTCGATATGCTGGACCGCATCAACCGCAGCCGCCTGGAGCGGGCGCTGCCGGCGATCAGGCGGCGCGTGGAGAACGGAGATCTCGAGCGGATCGTGCACCTGGCGCGCCGGCTCGGCGGCGCTGAGGAGGCTCTCACCGACGAGATGATCGCGCGCCTGGCCGGTGTTGCAACCGATGCTCTGTCACTGCTCGAGCAGCTGACTCGCAACAATGCGCTCGGGCAGATTCTCAGCTTCCTGCTGCGGCCGGAAGTACAGAACGTCTTGGTCAGTTGGGGCGAGGCGCTGCTCGCAGCAAGCAATGAATATCAAAAGTTGCCGCCGCCGAAAGGAGGAATCAGCGGCGCCTGGCGCTTGCTCGGCGATCCGAACAACCAGCAGGCAATGCAATTCTTCGGCCTATTCGGCAAGCAACTCCAGGCGCAGCGCTCCTGAGGTGCGCCGCGGCAGGGCGCCTGGCCTATCGGCACGGTATGCCAGGTCCCTTGCGCTCCCATTCCCGCGTGGCGACGCTCAGCTTGCATCGGCTTCGCCGCTCAGGTGCGCAATGAGCGCTTTCTGCGCCGGCGTCGCATGGCGGTCGCGGTGGCGCACCAGTGCATATTCGCGCTGCGGCAATTCAATTGGAATCTCGGTGAGCTTGCCGGCAGCAATAGCCGACGCCACGACATGGCGTGAGATGATGGTCGCGCCCACGCCGGCTTCCACCGCTTCGCGCACAGCCTCATTGCCGGGCAACTCGAGAAAAATGTTGAGGTCATCGAGCGACAGGCCTTCGCGGGTCGCCAGATCCTCAAGGCCTCGCCGCGTACCCGATCCGGGCTCCCGGATAACCCAGTTGAGCGCACCCAGATCGACGCCTCCCGAGGGCTTCACAGGCAGCGGCGCGCGATCGGCAGCCACCACCAGGACCATCTGATCATGGTCGAGCCGTGTGCGCAGCAGCGCGGGGTGCTGCGTCGGGCCTTCGACGAGCCCGATGCTCACCTCGCCATCGGCGACTGCACTCTCGACCTCACGGGTGTTGCGGATCACCACATTGAGACGAACCCGGGGATTTGCCGTATGAAACGCGGCGAGCCTTCGGGGCAGCCAGTAGCTCGCGATGGTCTGACTGGCGGCAAGCGCGATCGGGCCGGACGGGCAGCCCGCCAGGTCCTGCAGCACCGCGCGCGCCATCGACGCCCGGTCCAGCACCGCGCGCGCCTCACGCAGGAATGTCCGTCCCGCTTCGGTGAGCTGAATCCCCCGCCCCACCCGGTCGAAGAGCTTGATTTGATAGGACTCCTCCAGTGCCGCGATCGCGGCCGATGCGGCCGACTGGCTCATGTGGAGCGCCTCGGCAGCGCGCGTGACATGCCCTCGCTCGGCCACTTCGACGAAGACGCACAGCTGGTCTAAAGTCACAATTAATCAATTCAAAATATGAGAATAATGCATTATATCGATTGAAACGATTATTGCTAACCGCGACGCTCAGGGATAGAGTTTTTCCCGCTTTGGGGGCCGGGCAATTCCGGACGGGAATTGCGAACCCGCAAGGCGCTGAAAACCGACGCTCTTCTGGGGGTCCGCCAGTGTTCACGCTCAATCCGTTCGCTGCGCTTCCCGCATCCATACCGCCAATTGCGATGCAGGTCTTTGTGATAGCGATGGTCGTGCTGGTCTTGTGCGGCACGCTCATCGACGTGATCCACAAGCGAAGCGCCAAGTACTTCTTTCAACATCGGCAGGTCGTCAGATCCCGCGCGACGCGCCGGGTCGGTGGCGGGGAAGTCATTGCGGCCGCCGCGGAGACCATCGTCGTCACGGGTCTGGCTGCCGGCGAGTTCTGCAACCCGTGGCGCAGGATCAGCCATCTGCTGCTGATGTACGGCTTCCTGCTCTACGTCGTCACCACCGCCCTGCTGGTGTTCGCCTATCCAACAGCCGCATCGCCAGCCCCGAGCATCGTGCCCAGGCTTTGGCACCTGGGGGCCCTGTTGGTCTGCCTGGGCGGTTACTGGTTCTGGCTCCTGCTGCGGGTCGACGTCGCCGCGGAAGGCCACCCGCGCTTCGCACTGGTCCGGGCGGACCTTTTCATCGTCTCGTTGCTGGCGAGCGCGACCACCGCGCTCGTGTGGTCGGGCTTCCAGACAGCGGGAAATCCTCTCTGGGCAGGCGTGTTCTTCGCCCTTTATATCCTTGCGAGCGCGGTTCTATTCGGCTCGGTGCCGTGGTCCAAGTTCGCCCACATGTTCTACAAGCCCGCCGCGGCGTTTCAGAGGCGCATCGAGCAGGCCAACGGCTATCGCCGCAACCTGCCCGCGCCGGCCGACCGTCCCGCAACGTTCGGCAGTGCCCGCCGCACGTCGCATCATTACTGAGGAGCATCGTCCATGCCCACGTTTGTCTACATGACGAACTGCGACGGCTGCGGGTACTGCGTCGACATCTGCCCGTCCGACATCATGCACATCGATCCCACGTACCGGCGCGCGTTCAACGTCGAGCCGAACATGTGCTGGGAGTGCTACTCGTGCGTGAAGGCATGCCCGCAGCATGCCATCGACTGCCGCGGTTATGCGGATTTCGCACCGCTCGGGCACAGCGTGCGGGTGCTGCGCGAGGAAGAGAAGGCGACCGTCTCCTGGCGGATCAAATTCCGGGACGGGCGCGAGAAGAATTTCGTTTCACCGATTAGAACCACACCGTGGGGATCGATCAAGAGTCCGACCGACTACGCGCAACCCACTTCGGCGGCGATGCACTCGCAAGAGCTCGCCCACGAACCCGAGGCGCTCAAGATCGCGGCTCTGCCGACACTCGCGCGCAGTCGCTTCAAGAAGGGGTTGGTGTAATGAGCCGAAAGACCATATTTGTCGATTCGGACATTCTCGTCATTGGCGGCGGAATGGCCGGATGTGGCGCTACCTACGAATCCAGGTATTGGGGACGGGACCTGAAGATCGTCTGCGTCGAGAAGGCGAACATCGAACGCAGCGGCGCGGTCGCACAGGGCCTGTACGCGATCAACTGCTACATGGGCATGCACTGGAACGAGAATCAGCCCGAGGATCATGTGCGCTATGCGCGCAACGACCTCATGGGACTGGTGCGCGAGGATCTCGGCTACGACATCGCCCGCCACGTCGATGCCACCGTGCACAAGTTCGAGGAGTGGGGTCTGCCGATCATGAAAGACTCCAAGACCGGCAGGTACCAGCGCGAGGGCAAATGGCAGATCATGATCCACGGCGAGAGCTACAAGCCCATCGTCGCCGAAGCGGCTCGCAAGGCCGCCAGTGAGGTCTACAACCGCATCATGGTGACCCACCTGCTCATGGACCGCAAGCGCCCGAACCGGGTCGCCGGCGCCGTGGGCTTCAACGTCCGTACGGGGGATTTCTACGTCTTTCGCGCCAAGGCAGTCATCGTGGCCGCCGGCGGCGCATCGCATATCTTCAAGCCGCGCGCCGTCGGGGAAGGGATGGGCCGGACTTGGTACGCGCCGTGGAGCAGCGCCTCCGCCTACGCCCTGCCGCTCCTGGCGGGCGCGAAGATGACCCAGATGGAAAATCGCATCGTCCTGACGCGCTTCAAGGACGGTTATGGTCCCGTAGGGGCGTACTTCCTGCATCTGAAGACCTATACGCAGAACGCTTACGGACAGGATTACGAGGCGTTCTGGCGCGACTCGATCGAGAAAATGGTCGGTGATTACGTCAATCACCATCCGGTGCCGACCTGCCTGCGCAATCATGCGTTGCTGGAGGAGGTCAAGGCCGGCCGCGGACCCATCCGCATGGTGACCAAGGAAGCGTTCAAGGACCCGCACAAGGAGACGGTCGGCTGGGAAAACTTCCTCGGCATGACCATCGGCCAGGCGGTGGTCTGGGCTTCGCAGAACATCGACCCGAAGGAAATCAATCCCGAGCTCACGACATCCGAACCGTACGTCATGGGCTCTCATGCCACCTGCTCGGGCGCATGGGCGAGCGGCCCGGAGGACTATGCGCCGTCGGAATATCAGTGGGGCTACAACCGGATGATGACGGTCGATGGGCTGTTTGGCGCCGGGGACACCATCGGCGGCACGGCCCACAAGTTCTCCTCCGGCTCGTTCGCCGAGGGTCGGATTGCCGCGAAGGCGGCGGTCCGATACATCAACGACCTCGGTACCGATGGGCCCGAAGTCGATGAGCGGGAATACACCGAGCTGCGCAAGGTCATTTACCAGCCGTTGGAGAATTACCGCGTGGGCCGTAACGAGATCGTCGCCGGCACCGTCTCCCCGAGCTATCTGCTGCCGCTGAGCGGCCTGCAGCGCCTGGAGAAGATCATGGACGAGTATGTCGGGGGCATCAGCGCTCACTACACGACCAACGAGCCGCTGCTGACCCGGGGGCTCGAACTGCTGGCCATGCTCAAGGAAGACCTCGATCACCTCGGAGCGCCTGACCTGCACCAGCTGCAGCGCGCGTGGGAGCTGCAACACCGCTTCCTGGCCTCCGAGTGCGTGACGCAGCACACCCTGTTCCGGCAGGAGACGCGCTGGCCGGGCTATTACTACCGGGCGGACCATCCTAAGCTCGATGACAAGGACTGGCACTGCTTCACCCTCTCCCGCTATGACCGCCAATCCGGGCAATGGGAAATGGAGAAGGCCCCCGTGTATCACATCATCGACTGATCGCGCAGCTTCGCGCGACGCGTCGCATGTCACAACTCGTACCGCCACACGGTTCGGCATCGCTCAAGCCTCTTCTGCTGCCGCAGATGGAGCGGGCCGAGGAGCTCAAGCGGGCTGAGCGCCTCAGAAAGGTGCCGCTCGACTCCCGCGCCGTTTCGGATGTGCTCATGCTCGCCATGGGGGCGTATACGCCTCTCGATGGGTTCATGGGGCATGACGACTGGCGCCGCTCCTGCATCGAGATGAAATGGGCCAATGGCCTGTTTTGGCCGATCCCGATCACGCTGTCCGTCCACCACGACCTCGCCGACCGCATCCAGGACGAAGTGGCGCTCATTGACGCCGAGACCGGCGAGATCCTTGCCATCATGGAGGTGCGCGAGAAATACAGGATCGACAAAGCAATCGAGGCCGAGCACGTCTACCGCACCACCGATGCGAAACATCCGGGCGTCGCCAAAGTGCTGCAGCAGGGCGAGGTCAATCTCGCCGGCCGTGTGATGGTCCTCAGCGAGGGCGAGTACCCGAAGCGATACCCGGAGCTCTACATTCGCCCGGCCGAGTCACGGGCGTTGTTCCTCGAACGCGGCTGGTCGCGTGTTGCCGCATTTCAGACGCGAAATCCGATGCACCGCAGCCACGAGTATCTGGTCAAGATCGCAGTGGAAGTGCTCGACGGCGTCTTCATCCACCAGGTGCTCGGGAAGCTCAAGCCCGGCGACATTCCCGCCGAGGTGCGCACCCGAGCAGTCGAGGCCATGGTCGAGCATTATTTCCGGCCGGGAACGGTGATTCAGGCGGGCTACCCGATCGAGATGCGCTACGCCGGCCCGCGCGAGGCGCTGCTGCATGCTCTGATCCGGCAGAATTTCGGCTGTTCGCACCTCATCGTCGGGCGCGACCATGCCGGCGTCGGCAGCTACTATGGGCCCTTTGACGCGCACCGCATCTTCGATCAATTGTGGGATGGCGCCCTTGCGACGCAGGCGCTGAAGATCGACGTCACCTTCTACTGCCGGAAATGCGCCGGCATGGCGACAGCGCGCACCTGCCCTCACGATCCGCAAGACCACATTGCAATCTCCGGCACGCGGCAGCGCGAAATGCTCTCCACCGGAGTCGAAATCCCGCCGGAATTCAGCCGGCCCGAGGTGGTAGCGATCCTCAGGGAGTATTACGCCAGCCTAAAAGAAGGGCAAAGCGCATCCGCGTCGAAGTGACGCATGGATGATAACGGCCCCGCTCGCTCGAGGCACCACGTGGTCCGCGGCGCACGCCTTGCTAGCGCTCTGCGGTGCACGAATGCGGACGGTCCCGCGACAGACGGCCCTCAGGCGCACTGTTGCGTCAGCTCACCAACCTAGTGATACTACCGCCGAGCACTGAGGCTCCCGCCACCAAGAGGACGTGGTGTGAGGCGGTTGACGTGATTATCCGGCCTGCAGTTCGATGCTCTGCAAGACCCGCAAGAGCACTCGCGGCGAAGCGCGAACCGACCGCAGACCGTCCTGCACTAAATCCGGCGAGCACTATTTGGAATGTGGTGTGACGCTGGATCACGATTGGGCTCCCGAATGATCATCGCGCAGATTTCTGACACCCACATTGACCACGGCGCACCCGATGCCGATCGCAGAGCATCAGACCTTGCCCGCACGATTGCGGATATCAATGCTCTCGATCCTCCGGCGGATGTGATCATTTACACCGGCGATATCGCCCATGGCGGACGCCCGGTCGATTATGAGCAGGTGACGTCGCTTCTTAGAATGGCCCGAGCACCCGTTTATGTTGCCCCCGGAAACCGGGATGACAGGGAACATCTGCGCCAGGCTTTCTCCGGCTGGGCATGCCTGGCCTCGGGAGCGGGCTGCCTCGATTACGCCGTCGAGGATTTCCCGGTCCGGCTGCTCGCGGTCGATACCGTGACGACGCACAGCAACAAGGGCGCGTTTGCTCCAGAGCACGCCCGGCAGTTGATCGGGCTGATCGACGCCGAGAAGACCAAGCCGATTGCGGTGTTCCTGCATCATCCGCCGTACGTGGTCACGGTGGGGCCCGATCCCCTCAATTTCGCAATAGCCGAAGACATGGCGCGGTTGCAGCAAGTCCTGCAGCACTCGGCGCGGGTGATCGCCGTCTTCTGCGGCCATGTTCACCGCTCGACCGCGGGCCGCATCGGGCGGATTCCGGTGATTGTCGCGCCCTGCACGGCGACCTCTTTGCGCAAGGGCGATTATCCGCGTCACTTGCAGACCCGCCCCGTCTATCATGTTCACCGCTTCGAGCCCGCCTACGGGTTCAGTACGCAAGCGCGGATCGTCAAGGCGACAGCCGGCGAGAAGGCTGCAGATAGCGGTACGGAGAGTGAAAATCCAGAGCCTGCTGAGCGGCTCCGGTCAACTGCGAGTGACGTTCGGGCAGGATGAGCGCCGCTCCGCTTCCCGTCAGACTCCTATCGATGTCACCAAATCGTCATCCGGTTTCCGACGGAGTATGCGACGCACCCCAATATCGCTTGCCAGTCGATCGAATCACGTTGCCTGAATTCAATCGAGGCCGCTGCTGCGAAATGCGTAGAACGACAGGCTACGGCATCCCGCTTTGAGCAGATGCCCACGCGGATCAAGATCGGAGGTAACGAGCGGTGCAGGCTCCCCGAGCTGGCGCTCGGGATCTGGCCGAGTCGCAGACCGCCATGGCCACAGATGATCGGACAGATGCCGAACTGTTCGGTCCCTGCCGCCGAGCGCGTGAATCAGG
>JAJYLP010000012.1 GCA_021787615.1 Pseudomonadota bacterium | reverse complement strand
AGACATGCGGGCGATTCGGTCGGGTTCCATCATCATCAATTTCTGGAATGGTATGCGTCGCACTGGGCTGAAAAGCTGATGCTGGAAAGCTTCAATGGGAGCATTGCCGATCACAAAGACCTGCGCGAACGCGTCCTTGACGTTCCGGACTGGGAGGAAGCCGTTCTGTTCGCCTGCGAACGGCTCTCCCGCAGGGACCGGGAAGGTGCCGATGCCATCGCGGCTTGCTCGATGAGAATGTTGTTGATATTCAATGAGTTAGTGGTGGCCAGGGGCGGAATCGAACCACCGACACGCGGATTTTCAGTCCGCTGCTCTACCAACTGAGCTACCTGGCCGCCGCAGAAGGGGCCGCGTATTACACCGGGCGGGGCGGACAGCGTCAAGGCGGGCCGGGACCGGGGAAGTGATCTCCTCTGCGGCTTTGTCCGCCCGCTCTGGGCCTTGGACAATTGAGAGGTCCGCCCCCATCCTCAGATCTTCTAATCGGCTCGATCTGGCCATCCGCGCTAGGCCCTAGGGCGCCCCAGGGCTTCGCGGCCTCTCCCATCCGGGAGAGGCCGCGACCCGGAAGCCGGGAGACCCGGTGCTTCTCCCGGATCGCGACGCGCTAGACTGTGTGGTTGCGCCGATACGGAAATTCCGCGCCTGAGACCGGGGTGCAGCTCACCGCCGACCACGAGGCCGGCCGCCTGACGCTCCGGGGGCGCCGCGCACGCGCCACACGAGGATTCATCTGGAACGCGAGAGACGTATCGATATGAGCACAGCGGCCGAATCAGGCCTCACTCCCCGCCTGGCATCGGCGGAAGACATCATTCCCTGTACCGAGGAGCTCACCCATATCAACGAGTCGCTCCACCGCCAGGAAGGGCTGCTTGCCGCCTCCGCCAAGGCGAGCCGGATGCTGCTCGAGGCCCCGGATGTGCGCGGCGCGATCCCGAAGGTCTTGCGACTGATCGGCGAGGCGGCGCATGTGGACCGGGTGAACGTGATGCTCGCCCGCAGCGGCCCCGGGGGCGAGCCCCTGCTCGTAGTGGTGGGAGAGTGGACCGCCGAGGGCGTGCCGCCGCACATTGATGATGCGGCGGCGCGCGCCTGTGACGAGCGCGAAATCTCCTCCGTCTCCGCCGAGCTGCGCGCCGGCCGCAGCGTCTGCATCAACCCCGGCGCCGCAGGCGGAGGCTGCACCGGGGCAGCGCGCTTCGAGGGCATCGGCACGAAGAGCAAGGCCGTGGTGCCGATCGTCGTGGCCGGAGAGTTCATCGGCATCGTGGGTCTCGACAATACCCGCCAGCGCCGCGCCATCGAGGCCGCCGAGCTGGCCGCGCTCGAGACCGCCGCGAGCGTGATCGGCGCGGCCCTGCACCGCCAGCGCCTCCTCGATGACATGCGCCGCGAGCGCGAGCGCGCCGCCGACGAGCGGGCGACGGAGCTCGCCAAGGCCAACGCCGTGATCCGCGGCAACCTCGAGCGCCTGGCGAGCGAGCCCGACCTGAACGGTTTCCTCGGCCACCTGCTCCTCGAGGCCACCCGCCAGTTCAATGCCGCCTCGGGCGCCGTCGTGGTCTCGCGCGACAGCCTACAGGAGTGGCGCATCGCCGCGCACGTGCGCGAGGGCAAGCTCGAGGAGCCGCCCTACCCGATCAGCGTGCCGACGGGCTCCCCGTTCGGCAACCGCTTCGGCCAGCCGCACGAGCCGATGTATCTCGACATCGCACAGCAGCACCAGGAGTTCTGGCCCGGCATGCTCGCCTTCGACCGGCGCGAGGGCTACGTCGGCAAGGTGGTCTATCCGCTGGTGTTCGGCTCGCGCAATGTCGGCTTTCTGATCCTGCGCTTCCGGCGCAAGGCCGAGGACGTGCCGCACAGCGAGCTGCTGGTGGCGCTCGCCCAGCAGGCGACCCTCGCGGTACAACTGACGCGCCTCGCGTATCAGGCAAAGGAAGCCGCGGTGCTCGTCGAGCGGGCGCGCATCGGCCAGGAGATCCATGACGGACTGGCGCAGGCGTTCACCGGCATCCTGATGCAGTTGGGGGCGGTCGAGGAAGACCCGCCGTGCAAGAATAAGAACTCGAACCTGGCGATCGTGCTGACGCGCATCCGGGATCTGGCGCGCGACGGACTCGCCGAGGCGCGCCGCTCGGTGATGGCGCTCAGGCTGGATCAAACCCGCCGCACTGGGCTCGAGCTCGCGCTGCGCCAGCTCGCCGAGCGCTCCACCGTTCCGGGCGGAGTGACCTGCACCTTCACTGGCGACGAAATCAACACCGGCCTCAGACCCGAGCAGGAGCACGAGCTGCTGCGCATCGCCCAGGAAGCGGTGAGCAACGCCGTGCGCCACGCCCGGCCGAGCACCATACGCATCACCATGACGGACGAAGACGCTCACTGGGTGATGGCCATCGAGGATGACGGCCTCGGCATGGGCCAGAGTCCGGAGCGGCACGAGCGCCAAGGATTCGGCCTGACCAGCATGCGCCAGCGCGCCACGGATATCGGCGGCGAGTGGCGCATCGAGAGCCGCCCAGGGTCCGGCACCCGCGTAAGCGTGCTCATGCAGAAGCGAAGAACCTGATGGCGGCCGAGATGCACAAAAAGATCCGGGTGATTCTCGCGGACGATCACCCCGTGGTGCGCGATGGGCTCGCGGCGATGGTCAACCAGCAGCCCGACATGGAAGTGGTGGCGGAGGCCGGCGACGGCGATGCGGCGGTCGCGCTCTACGAGCAGCACCAGCCCGATGTGATGGTGCTCGACCTGCGCATGCCCAAGCGCGACGGGCTTGCCGTCGTGCAGCGGGTGATGGAGATCAACCCGAAGGCGCGCCTGCTCATCATGACGACCTACGACGGCGACGAGGACATCTTCCAGTGCCTCTCGCACGGCGCCAAGGGCTACATCCTGAAGGATGCGCCGCGGCCGGAGATTCTCTCGGCGATCCGCGCGGTGAGCGAGGACCGCCCCTACACCTCCTCGACGGTCGCCGCCAAGGCGCTGCAGCGCTTGGCTAAGCCGAGCCTGACCGAGCGCGAGCTCGACGTACTCGAGCTCGTCGCCCAGGGCCGCAGCAACAAGGACATCGCGCGGCGGCTCTCGATCACCGAGGGCACGGCCAAGACCCACGTGAAATCGATCCTCACGAAGCTCGACGCCATCAGCCGCACCGAGGCGGTGGCGGTGGCGCACAAGCGCGGGCTGATCCGGCTGTAACGAAACGCTTCACGCGCCGCGTGGCCGGGGCCGCCGCGGCGTGCCGGGCGATGACCATTCTGTGACACCTCAGATGGGCTTTCGTGGTGTCCTCACCCCTATGGAACAGATCGGCGTTGTAGGCCTCTCGTACCGGCATGCCGGGGTAGACGAGCTCGCGCGCCTGTCCATCGATCGCACGAACCTGCCGCAGCGCCTGCCGGCGCTGCGCTCGGCCCTCGGCGTCTCGGAGCTCCTCTACCTCGGCACCTGCAACCGGGTGGAGCTGGTCTACGCCACGGGCGACGGGCTGCCGGCCGGGGACCTGCGCGCCGAGGTGCTCGAGCAGCTCACTGGAAGGGCCCCGCAGCCCGGCCATGCGCCGAGGCTGCTGCGCGCCTGGGCGGGCGAGTCGGCCATCGAGCATGTTCTGCTGGTCGCCTGCGGACTGGACTCGGCACAAGCCGGCGAGCGCGAAATCGCCGCGCAGCTGCGCCTCGCCTGGGGGAGCGCGCGGGAAGCGGGCACCAGCGGCCCGCTGCTCAACCGATTGCTCGGTGAGGCGCTCGGCATGGCCAACCGCGTGCAGCGGCTGCGCTCGGGCGTTCACCCCCCATCGCTTGCGGACCTGGCCGTCGAGCGCATGCTGAAGCACCTCGGCGCGCCACCCCCGCCGGTGGCCCTGATCGGGGTCTCCCCCATGACGCGCCGCTGCGGGCTCGCCCTCGCCCGCGCCGGCGTGCCGCTGCTCATCGTCAACCGGACCGCGGCGGCGGCCGAGGCCTTCGCCACCGAAGTCAACGGCCGCGCCGTCGCGCTCGAAGATTTCCGCGAGCGGCCCGAGCCGGTCGCGGGCCTCGTGCTCGCCGCCGGCGGCGGCACGCCCGTGCTCGGCGCACCAACGCTCGAGCGGTTGGCCGCACTCACCACCCGCCGGCCGCTCGCCATCGACTTCGGTGTGCCGCCGAACCTCGAGCCGCAAGCCGCGCGGCGCGCACGCATCGATCGCATAGGCATGGATGATCTGGTCCAGGCGGTCGAGGAACACCGCCTCAACGAGCTGCTGCGCCTCGCCCCGGTGCGCGCGGCCATCGACGAGCAGCTGACCCGCCTGCGCGCCGAGATGGCGAGCCGCGCCATCGGCCCCCGCCTGGCCGAGCTGCGCGAGGCGTTCGAGCGCATCGCCGCCGAGGAGGCCGAGCGGACGCTCGGCGCTCAGCTGCACACGCTCGATCCGGCGCAGCGCGAGGCGGTACGACGCCTCACCGAGCGGGTCGCGCACAGCCTGGTGCACCTGCCCATCTCGGGCCTGCGCGCCGCGGCTCCCCACACCACCACGGACGCGCTCGAGGCGTTCTTCCGCGAAGCACACCTGCGCCGGCAGCCGGACTCGAGCGATGCGCCGCCGGCTGAAAAACCCCTACCGTACAGCTCATGAGCCATCCCCAGTCAGAACAGCTCTATGCGCGCGCCCGCGCGGTCATTCCCGGCGGCGTTAACTCGCCCGTTCGGGCCTTCCGGGCCGTCGGCGGCACCCCGCTGTTCATCGCGCGCGGCGAGGGCCAGTACCTGACCGATGCCGACGGGCGGCGCTACCTCGACTTCGTCGGCTCCTGGGGACCGCTCATCCTCGGCCATGCGCATCCGGAGGTCATTCGCGCCATCACGGCCGCGGCCGCGCAAGGCACGACTTTCGGCGCCCCGTGCGCCGGGGAAATCGAGCTCGCCGAGCGCGTCGTGGCCGCCTATCCCGGCATCGAGCAGGTGCGCTTCGTCTCCTCGGGCACCGAGGCGGTGATGAGCGCCATCCGCCTGGCCCGCGCGGCCACGGGACGCGATCTCATCGTGAAGTTCTCCGGCTGCTATCACGGCCACGCCGATCATCTGCTGGTGGCCGCCGGCTCCGGACTCGCCACCTTCGGCCGCCCGTCCTCGGCCGGCGTGCCGGAGCCGTTCACCGCCTGCACCCGGGTGCTGCCGCTCGATGACGAGGCCGCGCTCGAGCGGCAGCTCTCGAGCGAAGGCGCGCGCATCGCCGCGGTCATCATCGAGCCGCTGCCCGCCAATCACGGGCTGCTGCCGCAGCGGCGCGAGTTTCTCGAGCGCCTGCGGGCCCTCACCCGCCGGCATGGCGCGCTGTTGATTTTCGACGAGGTCATCTCGGGGTTCCGGCTCGCGCGCGGCGGCGCGGCCGAGCGGCTCGGCATCACGCCCGACCTGGCCACCTTCGGCAAGGTGATCGGCGGCGGGCTGCCGGTCGGGGCCTTCGCGGGGCCGCGCGAAATCATGGCGCGGCTTGCGCCCGACGGGGACACCTATCAGGCAGGCACGCTCTCGGGCAATCCCGTGGCGATGGCGAGCGGCATCGCCACGCTCGATGTGCTGGCGCGCGAGAACGGCTGGCAGCGGCTCGAGACGCTCGGCGCCAAGGCCGAAGCGGCGCTGCGGCCGGTGCTCTCTCGAGCGCCATTCCCGGTGCATCTGGTGCGCGCCGGATCGCTGTTCTGGCTGTCGCTGCACGAGGCCGGCGCGCCGCGCACGGCCGCGCCGCTCGGCGAGGCGGCGAGCGCGCGCTACGGCCGCCTGTTCCACGCGCTGCTCGCCCAGGACATCTACTTCCCGCCCTCGGCCTACGAGGCCTGCTTCCTGTCGCTGGCGCACCGGGAAGCGGATCTCGACACACTCGCCCGAGGCCTCGAGCAGGCACTCGCGGCCGCCGCATGAGCCTGCGCGCGACCCGAGTCCCGCGCATCCTGCAGATCACCGTCATGGTGCTCGTGCTCGTGTGCACGGTGCAGGTGGTCTGGTGGATCTACGACCAGCACCGCTACGCGGTGGAGAAGGTCGCCGAGCTGCAGCGGGCCTACCGGCAGCAGGCCGCCGCCGCGCGCGCGCTGCTCGCGGCGGGCGTCCCGGTCGTGCGCGTGCAGGCGCTGTTGCCCTCCGTGCAGCTCACGCCGGACGGGGCCCGGCCGAGTCCTGTGATCGAGCAGAGCCTGCTCAACGAGGAGCACCTGCGCATCAAGCAGTACGCCTGGGAGGGCTCGTTCTTTCTGCTCGCCCTGTTGGCCTGCATCGCGGTCATCGCGCGCGCGCTGCGGGCCGAGGCCCTGGTGATGATCGAGCAGGACAACTTCCTGGCGATGGTCTCCCATCAGTTCAAGACACCGCTCGCGAGTCTGCAGCTCTCGCTTGAGACCCTCACGCTGCGCCCGGCTTCCGCCGAGCAGACGCGCGTGCTCACCGAGCGCATGCTCGCGGACCTCGCACGCATGGAAGGGATGGTGAGCCGCATCCTCGAGAGCGCGCGCCTCGACCGCGGCCGAGTCGAGCTGCGCCGCGAACCCGTCGACCTCGCGAACGCCGTGCGCCGCGTCAGCGCCTCGGCGGAGGAGCGCGCCGCGCAGGCGCACATCGCCCTGAAGGTCGAGATCGATCCCGGACTGGTGGTGCTCGCCGATCCGCTCGCGCTCGATGTCATCCTGCGCAACCTGCTCGACAATGCGCTCGCGGCGGTCACGCCGGTCGGCGGCGGCAGCATCGAGTTCAGCGGACGGCGCGCCGACGCGACGGTGGAGCTGACGGTGCGCGACACCGGCGTGGGCTTCCGGCCCGCCGATGCGACGCGCCTGTTCGAGAAGTTCACGCGCCTGCAGCCCGGCGGCGGCAGCTATCACGGCACGGGACTGGGGCTGTACATCGTGCGACGCATGATGCAGCTGATGGGAGGGAAAGTAAGCGCCGAGAGCGGCGGCGCCGGCCAGGGCTCGCGCTTCGTGCTGGTCTGGCCGGCCGCGCCGCAGGAGCCGGCATGAACTCCCCGGGCGAGACGGCGAGCCGCATCCTGGTGGTCGAGGACGACCCGCACCTCGCCGCCGGCGTGGTCGAGAACCTGCGCGCCGAGGGCTACGACGTCGATCACGTGGGCGACGGGCGCTCGGCGCTCGAGGCGCTCGCCGGCGCCTCCTACGGCCTGGTGCTGCTCGATGTGATGCTGCCCGAGCTCGACGGGTTCACGGTGTGCCGCACGCTGCGCGAGCGCGGCGACAACACGCCGGTGTTGTTTCTGACCGCGCGCGGCGATCCCGCCGACCGGGTGCGGGGTCTGGAGGTCGGCGGCGATGACTACCTGCCCAAGCCCTTTCATCTGAAGGAGCTGCTGCTGCGGGTGCGGGCTATCCTCAGGCGCTGGGATTGGTATCACAGCGCCGCGGCCGAGACCGCGGTGCTGCGCTTCGGCGACAACGAGGTGGACTTCCGCGCCTTCCGCGCCCGCGCCTGGAACGGGCTCGCGCAGGAGCTCACCGAGAAGGAGGCGATGATCCTGAAGGTGCTCGCCGAGCACCCTGGGGAGATCGTCTCGCGCGAGGATCTGCTCGAGCGCGTTTGGGGCTACGACGTGTTTCCCTCCACGCGCACCGTGGACAATTTCATCCTGCGGCTGCGGCGGCGCTTCGAGCGCGACCCGGCCAACCCGCGCCACTTCCTCACCGTCTGGGGCGTGGGCTACCGCTTTCTGATCGAGATCGAATCATGACCGCAGACACCCTGCGCATCGGCACCCGCGCCTCCGCGCTCGCACTGTGGCAGGCGCGCCACGTCGAGTCGCTGCTGCGCGCCCTGCCGGATGCGCCGCAGGTCGAGCTCGTGCCCATCGTGACCTCGGGCGACCTGCAGACGCAGGTGCCGCTGTGGGCGGTGCGCGGCCGCGCCTTCTTCACCAAGGAGCTCGACCGCGCGCTGCTCGAGGAACGCGTCGACCTCGCCGTGCACAGCCTGAAGGATCTGCCCACCGAGCTCGAGCCGGGGCTGGCGCTCGCGGCCGTGCTCGAGCGGGAGGACCCGCGCGATGCGCTGGTCAGCCGTGCTGGCGCAACCCTCGCGGCGCTGCCGCGCGGCGCGCGGGTCGGCACGAGCAGCCTGCGCCGGCGCGCGTTCCTCGCGCGAGTGCGGCCGGACCTCGAGCTCCATGAGCTGCGCGGCAACGTTCCCACGCGCATCGAGCGGCTCGAGCGCGGCGATTACGACGCCATCGTGCTCGCGGCGGCGGGTCTGAAGCGTCTCGGGCTCGAGAAACGCATCTGCGAACGGCTGTCTCCGGCGGACTTTCCGCCGGCGGTCTCACAGGGCGCGATCGGCATCTGCGCGCGCACCGCGGATTCCAACACCCGCCGCTGGCTGAGCCGGCTCGATCACCCCGCCACGCGTCTCGCCACCACGGCCGAGCGCGCCCTGCTGCAGCGCATCGAAGGGGGTTGCCAGGTCCCGCTCGGCGCGCTCGCTGAGCTCGAGGACACCCGGATCGACATGCGGGCCGTCGTGTGCTCGCTCGACGGGACGAGCAGCCTCGCCGCCACGGGTCAGTGCGCGGCCGAAGCCGACGCGGCGCGCGCGCTCGGCGAGCGTCTTGCCGGAGAGCTCCTCGCGCAGGGCGCCGACCGGCTCATCGCCGCGCAGCGCGCGGCGCAGCAGGCCTCGAACCCGTGAGTGATCTCGCCCGGCCCGTGGTCGTGACGCGCGCCGAGCCGCCGGGCAGCGGTCTGAGCGCCGAGCTCGCGCGCCTCGGCCTGCCCGTGCTGCATTGGCCGGTGGTCGGCATCGAGCCTGCAGATCCGGCCGAGTGGGAAATGCATCGCCGGGCGATCGGGACGTTCGATTGGATCGTGTTCACCAGCGCACACGCGGTCGAGGTGTTGGCTGACGCCCTGGCGAAGCCCGCGCACGCCCGCATCGCTGCCGTGGGCCCCTCCACGGCCGAGACGCTGCGCGAGCGGGGCTGGCCGGTGGATCTCACCGGCCACGGCAGCGGCGCCGAGGGACTGCTCGGCCCGCTTGCCGAGGCCGGCGTGGGCGGCCGACGCGTGCTCTATCCGGCGAGCTCCCGGGCACTGTCCACGCTATCGGAAGGGCTCGAGCGGCTCGGCGCCGAGGTCGTGCGCTTCGCCGCCTATCGCACCGTGGGCGCCGCGCTCGATGTCGCCGACTGCCGCAGCTGGATCTCGCGCGGCGGCATCAGCGCCGTGACCTTCGCGAGCCCCTCGGCGGTGATCGAGCTGGAGCGCGCGCTCGGCGACGCGGACTTTGAACGGCTGCTCGCAGACGCTCCCGCGCTCGCCATCGGTCCGACCACCGCGCACGAACTCGAGGCGCGCGCCGTAACACCCGTCGTCGCGTCGGATCACACGCTGCGCGGCCTGGCGCTCGCCTGCGAGGCGCTGTTGCACGCAAATCAACCAGGACCGCCAAGCGCGCAACCCGAACATGCAACGGCGCGTCGCGCCGCAAAGAGGCTCGAAACATGAACTTCCCTTCCGTCAGGCCGCGGCGCACCCGCCAGTCCGATCAGTGGCGGCGCATGGTGCGCGAGACGCGCCTCACGCCCGATCAGCTGATCTATCCCCTGTTCGTCGTGCCCGGCGCGGGCGTGCGCCATCCGGTGGCGAGCATGCCGGGCATCTCTCAGCTGTCGGTCGACGAGGCGGTCAAGGAGGCGCGCATGGCCGAGCAGGCGGGCCTGCCGGCGGTGCTGCTGTTCGCCGCCCCGGCGCACAAGGACGAGCGGGCGAGCGCCGCGCTCGATCCGCACGGACTCGCCGCCGAGGCGATCCGCGCGATCAAGGAGGCTTGCCCGCGGCTGCTGGTGTGGGCCGATGTGTGCCTGTGCGGGGCGACCGACCACGGCCATTGCGGCCACGTGCTGCCGGGCGGGGTGATCGACAACGACTCCTCGGTGCAGACGCTCGCCCAGGTCGCGCTCAACTACGCGCGCGCCGGCGCCGATGCGGTCGCGCCGAGCGACATGATGGACGGACGCATCGAGGCCATCCGCCGGCTGCTCGACCGCGACGGGCTCGTCATGACGCCCATCGTGTCGTATGCGGCGAAGTACGCCTCGGCGTTCTACGGTCCGTTCCGCGAGGCGGCCGAATCCGCCCCCGCCTTCGGCGACCGGCGCAGCTATCAGATGGATCCGGCCAACGGCCGCGAAGCGCTGCGCGAGGTGTTGCTCGACGTCGAGGAAGGCGCCGACCTGGTCATGGTCAAGCCCGCCGGCCCCTATCTCGACATCATCCGCCAGGTGCGCGATGCGGTGCGGGTGCCGGTGGTGGCCTACCAGGTGAGCGGGGAGTTCAGCCTGATCAAGGCGGCCGCCGAGCGCGGCTGGATCGATGAGCGCGCGGCGGCCATGGAGACCCTCATCGGCATTCATCGCGCCGGCGCCGACCTGATCATCACCTACTACGCGCCGCAGGTGGCGCGCTGGCTCGGCGCATGAGTGCCGGCCCGTCGGTCTTTCTCGCCGCCTGCCGGCGCGAGCCCGTGCCCTACACGCCCATCTGGATCATGCGCCAGGCGGGACGCTATCTGCCGGAGTACCGCAAGGTGCGCGCCAAAGTCTCGTTCGAGACGCTGACCCGCACGCCGCAGCTCGCCGCGGAAGTGACGCTGCAGCCGCTGCGGCGCTTTGCCCTCGATGCGGCCATTCTCTTCAGCGACATCATGACGCCGCTGCAGGGCATGGGCGTCGAGCTGACGTTCGAGCCCGGCCCGGTGGTGCGCGAGCCGATCCGCAGCGATGCGGCCATCGAGGCGCTGCGGCCGCTCTTGCCCGAGCGCGACGTGCCGTTCGTGCTCGAGAGCATCCGGCTGATCCGCGCGGCCGCGCCGCGCGACGTGCCGCTCATCGGCTTCGCCGGCGGCCCGTTCACGCTCTTCTGCTACCTCGTCGGCGGACGGCCGTCGAAGGAGTTCGAGACCGCGCGCGCATTTCTTTACTCAGACCCTGAGGCGGCCGAGCGGCTGCTCGAGCATCTCGCCGATGCCATGGCCGCCTATCTCGCCGCGCAGGCCACGGCGGGCGCCCAGGCGCTGATGCTGTTCGAGTCCTGGGGCGGGCTGCTCGCCCCGCCGCAGTTCGAGCAGTTCGCACTGCGCGCCGCGCGGCGCACGCTTGCGGCCCTGCGCTCCTGCGGCGTGCCGCTCATCTACTACCTCAACCAGGGCAGCGCGCTGCTCGAGCGCCTCGCAACACTCGAGGCGGATGTGATCGGCGTCGACTGGCGCACCCCGCTCGGCGCGGTGCGCCACCTGTTGGGCGGGCAGAAGGCCGTGCAGGGCAATCTCGATCCCGCGGCGCTGTTCGCGCCGCCCGAGGTGCTCGAGCAGGAGGCCGGCCGCGTCTTGCACGAGGCCGGCGGCCGGCCGGGACACATCTTCAACCTGGGCCACGGCATCTGGCCGCATACCGACCCCGAGGCGGTGGCGCGGCTGGTCGATGTGGTGCACGAGCGCTCCGCCCGAGCCGCAGGTGCGAGGTGAGCGAGATCCGCGCACCGCTCGCGCAGGCGGCCGCGGACTACTTCCGCGATCTGCAGGATCGCATCTGCGCGGTTTTCGAGGCGTTCGAGCACGCCGAGCGCTTCCAGGCGCGCAGCTGGAGCCGCCCGAGCGCCCACCGGCTCGAAGGCGGCGGGCAATCGCGGCTGCTGCGCGGGCAGGTGTTCGAGAAAGTCGGTGTCAACTTCAGCCACGTCTGGGGCGTCTTCTCCGAGCAGGCGCGCGCGCAGATCCCGGGAGCGGCGGAGTCAGACGGGAAGTTCCTCGCCTGCGGCATCTCGCTCGTGGCCCACATGGCGAACCCTTACGTGCCCACGGTGCACATGAACCTGCGCTACCTGCACACCAGCCGCGGCTGGTTCGGGGGCGGCTCGGACCTGACGCCGACGTTCCCGTTCGAGGAGGACACGGCCGAGTTCCACGCCGCGCTGCGCCGCGCCTGCGACACATATCGCCCGGACGCGTACGAGCAGTTCAAGGCCTGGTGCGACCGGTACTTCTACCTGCCCCACCGCCATGAGCCGCGCGGCGCGGGCGGCATCTTCTTCGATGAGCTCGCGGGCCACGATCCGCAGGCCGATTTCGCTTTCGTGCGACAGGTGGGCGAGGCCTTCCTCGGGGTCTATCCGGCCCTGGTGGCGCGCCGCCGGGACACCCCCTACGACGAGGCGGCGCGCGAGAAGCTCCTCTACAAGCGGGGACGCTACGTGGAGTTCAACCTGGTCTATGATCGGGGCACGCGGTTCGGTTTTCAGACCGACGCGGACCCTGAGGCCTACCTGATGAGTCTGCCACCGCTGGTCAGATGGTGAGACGAGCTGTTCGGATAAAGAGGATCGTGGCGCCGGCGCTGTGCGCGCTGTCGGCGGTAGCGCTCGGCGCCTGCAGCCAGCAGAACGCGGACTTCATGCCCGGGGGCGGTGCCTCCGGCACCACCGCAAGCGCGCCCGCCGCACCGAGCATCCCCGCTGCGCCGCTGCCCACCGCCGCGCAGCGCGCCTCGACCCTGATCGGGCTGCCGGTGCGCTCCCGCGCGGGCGAGCGGCTGGGGGCGGTGGCCGACATCGTCTTCAGCAGCGACGGTCGGGCCTCCCACCTCATCGTGGTGCTGAGCGGCGCAGGTGGCGCCTCCGGCACCCTGATCCCCATTCCCTGGAACCTCGCGATCAAGCACGTGCACGGCGGCGCGCTCGTGCTCAAGAGCAAGGAATTGACGGCCGCGCCGGGCTTCGCGCCCGATGACTGGCCGCAGCTCGACGCGCAGGGCTGGAGCGCGACGGCTGATGCCTACTGGTCGCGCTTGGGCGAGGCGCCGTTCCTCCCGGTCGATCCGACGACGCGCTCGCGAGAGCGACCGAGCATGAACCTGTAGATGAAAGCGCTGCGCTGGAGCCTCGGCATTCTCGCCGCCCTGCTGTTGCTGATCGTGCTGGCGGCTTTCATCGCCACCCGGCTCATCAATCCCAATGACTACCGGGGCGAGGCCGAGCGGCTGGTGAGCCGCTACACCGGTCGGCCGTTCGTGATCGAGGGCCACCTGCGCCTCGGCTGGTATCCCTGGCTCACGCTCGGCATCGGCGCGGCGCGCCTCGGCAACCCGAGCGGCATGCGCGGGCCGGACCTGCTCGAGTGGCGCTCGGCGCGCGTCCCGGTGCGGCTGCTGCCGCTGCTGCTGCATCGGCGCATCGAGCTCGGCACGATCCGGGTGAACGGCGCGGACATCCATCTGTGGCGCAACGCCCAGGGCGTCGGCAACTGGCAGCATCTGCTGGTGAGCTCTGCGGCATCCGGACCCGCTGCGAGTCCCGCTCCGCCGATCGGCGGGCTGATCCTGGAGGATGCGACACTCGAGTTCGCCGCCGCGAGCGGAACGGTCCGTCTGCGGCGCTGGCAGCTGCATGTGGGGGCCCTGCATCCGGGCCGGCCGTTTTCGCTGCGCACGCGCTTCATCCTGCAGGCACCGAAGCTGCCGCCTGCCGGCGTGCCGATCCGCTTCGACGCCAAGGACCTGCGCGCGCAGACCACGCCGCTCGATCTTGCCGCACCACACTGGACACTGACGGTGGCGAGCGCCGCATTGTCCGGCGCACTGCAGTTCGCCGATGCGGGCGGGCGACCGCGCGCCGCGGGAGCCATTGCCCTCACCGTGCCGTCGGTGCGGGGGCTGATCGGCCAGTGGGGCCTGAAGATGCGCCTGCCGAAGGATCCCGCCGCGCTCGGCGCCCTGTCGCTGTCGGGGCGCTGGCGGCTGCGGGGCGGCGCGCTGCGCATCGCGCCGCTCACCGCCCGGCTCGATGCGACCACGCTCACCGGGTGGGCGCAACGCTCCGGCGGCGCCGCGGCGGGCTGGACCTTCGACCTGCACGCGAACCGAATCAACTTCGGCAACTACCTGCCGCCCGCGCGCAAGCATCCCAAGCCCCTGAAGCTGCCGCTCGCGATGCTGCGTGCCCTTCGGGCCCAGGGCACGCTCACCGTCAACCGCGCGACCTACGGCGGCACGGCGATGCGCGACGTGCGGCTGCAAGTGCAGTGAGTTCCAAACGAAGGGCACCGGCCCCGTCCGGCGCCGCGAAAGCCGGCGTGCGCGTCGCGCGCGCGCTCATCAAGTGGCACGGATGCCGCGGACGGCACGATCTGCCCTGGCAGCGCGACCGCAGCCCCTACCGCATCTGGGTGTCGGAGATCATGCTGCAGCAGACCCAGGTGAACACGGTCATTCCGTACTACGAGCGGTTCATGCGGCGCTTTCCCAACATTGGCGCGCTCGCGGATGCACCGCTCGATGAGGTGCTGCACGTCTGGTCGGGTCTCGGCTACTACGCCCGCGCGCGTAACCTGCACCGTGCCGCGATTCGGATCCGTGATGAGCACGACGGGCGTTTCCCGGGAGCCTTCGCTGCCGTGGCCGCGCTGCCCGGAATCGGGCGCTCGACCGCGGGGGCGATCCTCGCGCTCGCCCGCGGCGAGCGCTTTCCGATCCTCGACGGCAACGTGCGCCGCGTGTTGTGCCGATATTTCGGGGTGGAGGGCGACCCGGGGCAGCGGGGCACCGTCGAGCGGCTATGGGCGCTGTCCGAGGCGTGCACTCCGACCCAACACATCGAGGTGTACACGCAGGCCGTCATGGATCTCGGCGCGACCGTGTGCACGCGCCGCAACCCGGCGTGCCCGGACTGTCCGCTGTCGCAGACCTGTCTCGCCCGCCGCGCCGGCCGGCAGCACGAGCTGCCGGCGCCGAAGCGCCGGCCCGAGCGTCGGCTGCGGCGGGTGTTCATGCTTGCCGCACAGCGCACCGACGGCGCAGTGCTGCTTGAGCGCCGCGCCGAGCGCGGCCTCTGGGGAGGCCTGTGGTGCCTGCCGGAATTCGACAGCGCCGCGGCGGCCGAGAACTACCTCGGCCGCATGCTCGGCACGGCGCACCGAGCGCGTCCGCTCGAGGCGATCGAGCACGCCTTGACGCATTTCGATCTTGTCATCACGCCGCTTCTGGCTCATTGTTCGGACCATGACGCCGCGCCGGATCCGGCGCGCCACGCCTGGTACCACGTCAGCGCGCCGGGCGCGCTCGGCCTTCCGGCCCCGATCCAGCGATTCCTGCAACGCCTGGCATCGTCGGCCGCCAAGACGTAACTCTTTGAATAATTTGTTTTTTCACTACGGAGAACACCATGTCCCGAATGGTGCAGTGTGTGATGTTGAAGCGTGAAGCGCCGGGCCTCGACCGTCCGCCCTATCCCGGAGCGCTCGGCCAGCGCCTCTTCGAGCACGTCTCGCGCGAGGCGTGGCAGCGCTGGATACAGCACCAGATCATGCTCATCAACGAGTACCGGCTGAGCCCGGTCGAGCCCAAGGCCCGCCAGTTCCTCGAGGCCGAAATGGAAAAGTTCTTCTTCGGCGCCGGCGCAACCCGGCCCGAGGGCTACCAGCCGCCCAAGGAGGACTGAGCGACCCATGACCGAGACGCCCACGCCGCTGAACCCTCGCGTTCGAGAGGTCACCGAACGCATTCGTGAGCGCAGCCGCGACACGCGGGCCGCTTATCTGGAGCGCATGCGGGGCCAGGCCCGTGGGCCGGCGCGCACGCGCCTCTCCTGCACCAATCTCGCGCACGGATTCGCCGCCTCGAGCGCCACCGACAAGGAAGCGCTGAAGGCGCTGCGCGGCGCGAATCTCGGCATCGTCACCGCCTACAACGACATGCTCTCGGCCCATCAGCCGTTCGAGCGCTTCCCGGGACTCATTCGCCAGGCGGCGCGCGAGGCGCACGCCACCGCGCAGGTGGCCGGCGGCGTGCCCGCCATGTGCGACGGGGTCACGCAAGGCCAGCCCGGCATGGAGCTGTCGCTGTTCAGCCGCGATGTGATCGCGATGGCGACCGGCGTCGCACTCGCGCACGGCATGTTCGATGCGGCGCTGTGCCTGGGTGTGTGCGACAAGATCGTGCCGGGGCTGCTGATCGGGGCGCTCGCCTTCGGGCAGCTGCCGACGATATTCGTGCCCGCGGGCCCCATGGCCTCGGGGCTGCCCAACAAGGAGAAGGCGCGCATCCGCCAGCTGTTCGCCGAGGGCCAAGTCGGGCGCGAGGCGCTGCTGCAGTCTGAGGCCGACAGCTACCACTCGGCCGGCACCTGCACGTTCTATGGCACTGCCAACAGCAACCAGATGCTGATGGAGGTGATGGGGCTGCACCTGCCGGGCAGCGCGTTCGTGCCGCCGAACACGCCGCTGCGCGATTCGCTGACCGCCGCGGCCGCGCGCCGCGCGGCCCGCATCACCGCTCTCGGGGAGGAATACCTGCCGCTCGCGCGCGTGCTCGATGAGCGCAGCATCGTCAACGCCGTGGTGGGACTGCTCGCCACCGGCGGCTCCACCAACCACACGCTGCACATCGTGGCCATCGCCCGGGCCGCCGGCCTTCTCGTCGACTGGGACGACTTCAACGCACTCTCGGAGGTCGTGCCGCTGCTCGCGCGCATCTATCCCAACGGCAGCGCGGACGTGAACCACTTCCATGCCGCCGGCGGCATGGGCTTCCTGGTGCGCGAGCTGCTCAGCACGGGCCTCATGCACAGCGACGTGCTCACCGTCGCCGGCCCCGGCCTCGCGCGCTACGCGCAGGAGCCGTGGCTCTCGAACGAGGGGCTCGCCTGGCGGGACTCGCCGGCCAACAGCGGCGATAAGGAAGTGCTGCGGCGCGTGACCGATCCGTTCAGCGGCGATGGCGGGCTGAAGCTGCTCAAGGGCAATCTCGGCCGCGCCGTGATCAAGGTCTCGGCGGTCAAGCCCGAGCACCGCTCGGTTGAAGCGCCGGCCCGGGTGTTCCACAGCCAGGAAGAGGTGCTGCACGCGTTCAAGCAGGGCGAGCTGGCCCGCGACGTGGTGGTGGTCGTGCGCTTCCAGGGGCCGCGCGCCAACGGCATGCCCGAGCTGCACGGTCTGACGCCGGCGCTCACCTCGCTGCAGAGCAAGGGCCATCGCGTGGGGCTCGTCACCGACGGGCGCATGTCCGGCGCCTCGGGCGTGGTGCCGGCCGCGATCCATCTGACGCCCGAAGCGGTCTGCGGCGGTCCCATCGGCAGAATCCGCGATGGGGACCTCATCCGTCTCGACAGCCGCACCGGCGTGCTCGAGGCGCAGGTGAGCGAGGAGAAATGGAACGGGCGCGAGAACTCGAGCGCCGATCTGTCCGGCAACGCGTTCGGCATGGGGCGGGAGCTGTTCAGCCTGTTCCGCGCGCATGCCGCCCCGGCGGAACAGGGCGGCGGCGTATGCTGAGGTGCCGCAAAGGGCCGCAAAGGAGCGCAGACGGTCCGAGCGCAGCGGGCGGCACATCCGCCCCGTGCGGCTGAGCGAGCCGACGCTGCCGAATGCCGGCGCGCCGAGGTGCGCCGTGCACGCGGATCAGCGCGGCGCCGCTCAGGCGCCCGGCTTCTCCGGCAGCGCTACGCTGAACTCCAGAACCTCGTGCCCGGCCTCGCGCTCGAGGTTGATCTGCACCGCTTCCGGATCCACGTTGACGTACTTGTGGATCACCTGCAGCAGCTCGCGCCTGAGCAGCGGCAGGTAGTCCGGGCCGCCGCGCCCGACTCGCTCCTGCGCCACGATGATGCGCAGGCGCTCCTTGGCGATGCTCGCCGAGTTGGGCTTGCTGCGAAACATTGCCAACAGGCCCATGTCAGCCTCCGAACACGCGCGCGAAGAAGCCGCGCTTGGGTTCTTCGAGGAACCTCAGCGGCAGCGCCTCGCCGAGCAGGCGTGCCACCGCATCGCCGTAGGCGCTCGCCACATCGCTGTCGTCGTTGAAAATCACGGGCACGCCGGCGTTGGAGGCGGCGAGCACGTCGGGGGACTCCGGGATCACGCCGATCACATCGAGCCCGAGGATCTCCTTGATGTCCCCGACGCTCATCATCTCGCCGTTCGCCACGCGCCGCGCGTTGTAGCGGGTCAGCAGCAGGTGTTCCTTCACGCCCCCGTTGCCGTTGGCGGAGCGATGGGTCTTGCTCGCGAGCAGGCCGAGGATCCGGTCGGAGTCGCGCACCGAGGAGACTTCCGGGTTGACCACCACCACCGCGCGGTCGGCGAAGTACATCGCCAGATGGGCGCCCTTCTCGATGCCGGCGGGCGAGTCGCAGATGATGTAGTCGAACCCCTCGGCGATGAGCTCATCGAGCACGCGGCGCACGCCCTCCTCGGTGAGCGCGTCCTTGTCGCGAGTCTGCGAGGCGGCCAGCACATGCAGCGTCTCGAGACGCTTGTCCTTGATCAGCGCCTGCTTCAGCGCGCAGTCGCCGTTGATGACGTTGACGAAATCGTACACCACGCGCCGCTCGCACCCCATGATGAGGTCGAGGTTGCGCAGGCCGATGTCGAAGTCGATCACCGCCACGCGCTTGCCGCGGCGGGCCAGCCCGCAGGCCATGCTGGCCGAGGTAGTGGTCTTGCCGACCCCGCCCTTGCCGGAGGTCACCACGATGATTTCAGTCAAAGGTCGCTCCTCGAATCAGGTTGACAGCGCTCGGCGCACTCAAGCGCCCAACCGCTCGAAATGCAAGGCGTCGCCATCCAGCCACGCCTGCACGGGCTTGCCCGCGAGCTCCGGCGGCAACGTCTCGAAGACGCGGAACACGCCGGCGATCGACACCAGCTCCGCGTGGAATTCCTGGCAGAACACACGCGCGGCCGTCTCGCCGCGCGCCCCGGCCACCGCCCGGCCGCGCAGCGCGCCGTACACGTGCACGCAGCCGTCGGCGATCACCTCCGCCCCGGCGCCGACCATGGCGGTCACCACCAGGTCGCGCCCGCGCGCGTACAGCCGCTGGCCGGAGCGCACGGGATGGGCGTGCACCTGGGCCAGCGCGCCGGCGGGCTCGGCTTGCGCCGGCGCCGGCTCGACGCGGCGCGCGCGCCCCACGGCCTCGGCGGGCGGCTGAAACTCGCGAAACGGCGGCAGCAGCGGCAGATCGAGCGGCTTGGTGAGCGCCTGCGCGGCTGCCGAGCCGCTCGAGAGGCCCACCGGGCATATGCCGGCGCGCCGCACCGCCTCCAGCACTCCCCGCATCTCCTCGAGCGAGGGCTCGCGGCCGAGCGGTCCGACGTCGAGCGACACCGCCGTGCGCTGGAAGAACTTCGGCGCCGTGGCCACCCGCCCGGTCAGCTCATCGAGAATGGCACCCGGATCGGTCGTCCAGATGAGCACCTGAATCAAGCCGACCTGCCCGAAACGGATGTCGATGGCCGGCGCGGCGGCGGCCTCGGCTCTCTGTGTCGTCATGTATCCCTGGCTGAGCGGTGCACGGCTGGGGTGATGTTGGACGTGGAGTGTACCGGCTCAGGGCCGCCGCCGCACGCCCCGCACGGGCTCGGCCGCGAGCGGATCCTCCGGCCAGTGATGCTTCGGATAGCGGCCGCGCAGATCCTTGCGCACCTCGGCGTAGCCGCGGCGCCAGAAGCTCTCGAGGTCCCGGGTCACCTGCACCGGCCGGTGCGCCGGCGAGAGCAGCTTGAAGGTCACCGGCACCCGCCCGCCGCCGAGCCGTGGCGTCGCGGCGAGCCCGAACACCTCCTGCAGGCGCACCGCCACGGCCGGCGCGCTCTCATCGAGGTAATCGACGCGGATGCGCGAGCCGCTGGGCACGGCGAGATGCGTCGGCGCCAGCGCATCGAGCTCGCGTTCTCTCTCCCAACCCAACCGCGCCCGCAGCGCCGCGGCGAGCGGCAGCCGCGCCAGGTGCTCGCGCCGGGTCAGTCCCGCGAGCCAGGGGGCGAGCCACGTCCCGAGCCCTTCGGCGAGCGCCTCGTCCGACAGATCCGGCCAGACGGCGTACGGGCCGCCGAGCTGGCGCACGAATGCGGCACGCGCCTGCAGGTCGCGCGTGTCGCGGTCCCAGGGCAGCGCCGCGATGCCGAGCTCGCGCACGCCCGCGAGCATCGCCTCGAGCGAGCGCTCCGCGGGCGGCTCGGCGAGCGGCCGCGTCTCGAGCAGCAGCTGATCGAGCCGCAGCTCGCGCCGCGCCAGCACCGCCTGCTCGCGCCGGCTCCACTCGACCGTCTCGCGCCACTCGAGCCGCTCGGGCAGCGCGGCCTGCAGCGCGTCGCGCTCGAGCGGCGCGGCGAGCAGGATGCGCGCATCGCGCTCGCGATCATCCAGGTCGACCGCGACGATGAGCGCCTGGCGCGCCAGGCTCTGCGCCTGCGCGAAATGCGCGCCGCGGCCATTGGCGAGGGTGTAGCGTGCCTCGCCGCCGGGCCGCAGCGCGCCGATGCGGTCCGGGAACGCGAGCGCGAGCAGCGCCCCGACGGAAGGGGCCCGCCCATCGACGCGGGGTCCGGCGGGGCGCTCGAGCTGGCGCGTGAGCTCGCGCGATTGCGCCCGCGCGGCCTGCAGCGCAACGCGGTCGGCGCCGCCGGCACGGCTCTCCCCGCGCAGAATCTCCAGGCGGGTGCGGATATCGGCATCCGGTCCCCCCGAGAGCCCGCGCAGCAGATCGCGCTGCGAGAGCAGCGCGGCCAGATCCGCCGCGAGCGGCACAGCGCCGAGCTGGCGCGCCCGCAGCAGCATGTGCGCCAGGCGCGGATGGACGGCGAGGCCTGCCATGTCACGGCCGTGGGCCGTGATGCGCCCGCCGGCATCGAGCGCGCCGAGCCGCTCGAGCAGACCGCGGGCGCTGTCGAGCAGCGCCGGCGGCGGCGGATCGAGCCACTTGAGGGCCGCGGCGTCGCGCACGCCCCAGCGGGACAGTTCGAGCGCGAGCGGCGCCAGGTCCGCCTCGAGGATCTCCGGCGGGGTGAAGGGGGCGAGCGCGCGGTGCGCCGCTTCGCTCCAGAGGCGGTAGCACACACCCGCCTCGAGGCGTCCCGCGCGGCCCTGGCGCTGCGCGGCAGAGGCGCGCGAGATGCGCCCGAGTTCAAGACGGCTCATGCCGGTGTTCGGATCGAAGCGCAGGCGGCGCACCAGGCCGGAGTCGACGACCACGCGCACCCCCTCGAGTGTCAGGCTGGTCTCGGCGATGTTGGTGGAGAGCACGACGCGGCGGACACCGCCCGCGGGGGTCAGGGCGGCATCCTGTGCCTCGGCAGGCAGATCGCCGTAGAGCGGCAGGACGCGGGCGGCGGCGCCCTCGAGCAGCTGCGCGACGCGCCGGATCTCGCGCGCGCCCGGCAGGAACACCAGCACGTCGCCGTGCGTCTCCTCGAGCGCCCGCAGCACCAGCCGCGCGAGGCGCTGCTCGGGGCTCGGCGTGCCGCGTGGCGCGCCATCGGGCAGCGGCGGCGCCCCCGTTCCCGCATAGCGCGTCTCGACGGGAAAGGTCTGGCCCGCGGCGCGCACGACCGGCGCCCCGCCGAGCAGCGCGGCGACGCTTTCGGCCTCGATCGTCGCGGACATGATGAGGATCCTCAGGTCCGCGGCCAGCGTCTCACGCGCATCGAGAGCGAGCGCCAGCGCAAGATCGGCCTGCAGGCTGCGCTCGTGAAACTCATCGAACAGCACCGCCGCGACGCCCTCGAGCGCCGGATCGCTCTGCAGCATGCGGGTCAGCACGCCTTCGGTGAGCACCTCCAGGCGGGTATCCTTCGAGACCCGGGTGTCGCGCCGCATGCGGTACCCGACGGTGCGTCCGACCGGCTCCCCGAGCGTGCGTGCCATGCGCTCGGCCACGGCGCGCGCCGCCAGCCGCCGCGGCTCGAGCATCAGGATCCGTCTCTCGCGCGCCCAGCGCTCGGCGAGCAGAACCAACGGCACGACGGTGCTCTTGCCCGCTCCCGGCGCAGCGGTGAGCACGGCCGAGTCGTGCTCGGCCAGCGCCGCACGCAACGCCGGCAACGCCGCATCGATGGGCAGACCCGAGTCGCTCGCCACCGGCTGCGGTCAGCTCCGCCAGGCTTCCAGGGCGAACACGCTCCACGCCACGATCATGAGCGCACCGCCGAGGGGGGTGAGAAAGCCCAGCCAGCGCGGCGCCTGCAGACTCAGGGCGTAGAGGCTCCCGGAAAACAACACCGTGCCGAGGAGCAGCGCCGTCGTCGCCGCGCGGCATCGCTGCACGCTCAGCCGCCGTTTCGAGGGCATCGACGGCAGATCGCGGGTGGCGAGCCACGCGCCCATCGCGAGCAGTCCCAACGACTGGAAGAACTGGTAGCGCACGGCAATGTTGAAGATGCGCACCTGCTGGGCCGACCAGGCGGCCGGCAGCGCGTGCGCGCCGAGCGCGCCGGCGATCGTGGCGAGCGCCAGCAGCAGCGCGCCGGCCACGACCGGCACGCGCCCCAGCGATGCGTCCCGCGTCATCGCGGCTCAGGCCTGCGGCGGCGTACCGCCGCGGCCGATCAGCGGCCCGATGAGATCGAGCGGCAGCGGGAAGATGATGAGCTGCGACTTGTCGTGCGAGATGTCCGCGAGCGTCTGCAGATAGCGCAGCTGCAGCGCGCTCGACTGCTGCGCGAGCGCCTTGGCCGCTTCGACCAGCGTCTGGGCCGCCTGGCGCTCGCCTTCGGCGTTGATGACCTTGGCGCGGCGGTTGCGCTCGGCCTCGGCCTGGCGGGCCATGGCGCGGACCATGGTCTCATCGAGATCGACGTCCTTGAGCTCGACATTGGCCACCTTGATGCCCCACGCCTCGGTGTTCTCATCGAGGATGCGCTGGATGTCGGCGTTGAGCTTGTCGCGCTGCGAGAGCAGATCGTCCATCTCGTGCTGGCCGAGCACCGAGCGCAGCGTGGTCTGCGCGACCTGACTGGTGGCCTCCCAGGCGTTGGCCACCTGGATGATGGCCTTGGCCGGATCGACGATGCGGAAGTAGACGACCGCGTTCACCTTCACCGACACGTTGTCACGCGTGATGACGTCCTGCTTCGGCACGTTGAGCACGATGACCCGCAGGTCCACCTTGCTCATGCGCTGGATGATCGGCCAGAGGATGATGAGGCCGGGGCCGCGCACGCCCGTGAAGCGCCCCAGGGTGAACATGACGGCGCGCTCGTACTCGTTCAGCACCCGCACGGAAGTGAACACGAGCAGCGCGATCAATACGATAACGACGATCAGGAAATAAGGCATGAGACCCTCCCCGTGGCGATACGCCTCACAACGGCTCGACCCACAGTTGCAGACCCTCGACCTTCACGATGCGCGCCCGCTGTCCCCGCTTCAGGGGCGCCGAGGCGGCCGCGTTCCACAGCTCCCCGCCGTAGCGGACCCGGCCGCTCGCCGCGATATCCTCCTCCGCCTCCACGGTGCCGCCGACCATGGCCTGCACTCCGGTCGCCGGCGGGCGGCGCAGGGCGCGGGTGCCAAGATACACGATCCCGAGGATGATCAGCCCCCCGACGGTGGCGATCGCCCCGATCAGGGCGCGGCTGATGTGCATGCCGGGTACTCCCGAGTCGAACAGAACCAGTGATCCGACCACAAAGGCGATGAGTCCGCCGATACCGAGCGAGCCGTAGGTCGGAAAGAAGAACTCCCCGGCCATCATCCCTGAGCCGACCACGATCAGCGCGAGCCCCGCGAAGTCGGTCGGCAGCAGCTGAAAGGCGAACAAGGCCACCAGCAGCGCGATCACCCCGACCACCCCCGGCAGCACGCCGCCCGGGTGGAAGCCCTCGAAGATCAGCCCCCAGATGCCGATCATCAGCAGTCCGTAGGCGATCATGGGATTGGTGATGACCGCGAGCACACGGGTCCGCCAGCCCGGCCGCAGCCAAGTGACCGTGACGCCGCCGGTCGCGAGCGTCAGCTCGTGCCCGTGCAGCGTGACGGTCCGGCCATTGAGCTCGCCGAGCAGGCTCGCGAGGTCGGGCGCGATGAGATCGACGACGTGCTCGCGCAGTGCATCGTCGGCCGGCAGGCTGGCCGCGCCGCGCACCGCCTGCTCGGCCCACTTGACGTTGCGGCCGCGCAGCTCGGCAAGCGAGCGGATATAGGCGATGGAGTCGTTGAGGATCTTGCGCTGCTCGGCGCTGATGGGCGGGCCGGAAGAGGCGCCGCTCTTGCCGGCCGGCGGCGCCGGTGTGGCCCCGCCGAGTGACACCGGCGTCGCCGCGCCGACGTTGGTGGCCGGGGCCATGGCCGCGATCGGGCAGGCATAGAGAATGTACGTGCCGGCGCTCGCGGCCCGCGCGCCCGAGGGCGCAACGTAGCCCACCACCGGCATGGGCGCGGCCAGGATGGCCTTGATGATCTCGCGCATCGAGGTCTCGAGGCCGCCCGGCGTGTCGATGCGCAGAATGACGAATGGCGCGCCGCGCGCGGCGGCCGTCTGCAGCCCGTTCACGACGTATCTTGCGGTCGCCGGCCCGATGGCGCCGCGCAGCTCGAGGCCGATCGCCGGGGATGGGGCCGCGGCAGCGAGGGGTACCGCCGCCCGCCCTGCGGCCGGACCGGCGGCCAACAGCGCCATCAGCGCGGTGAACGGCGCTCTCATGACTGCATTATCCTCGCGCTGCCGCAGGCGGCAACCCGCCGCACAGCGCCCCGGCCTGCCGATCGGCGAGCCGCTCGACCACGGGCCGTTCATCTGCTCGAACCGGCGGCCGATCTCGGTGCGCCAGGCGCGGGTGAGCTCGGCGCTGAACCGGTAGCCGATCTGCGCACCATCCGCCTCGAGATCGCCCATCATCACCGCGGCGAACTCTGCGGGCTCCAGGTCGATCTGCCGCCGCGGCCGGCGCGCGCGGCCTCCAGAGGTCCGCCGCTGCGGCAGATGATCACCTCGCTGCCGTGCTGCAGGAACTTCTCGGCCAGGGCGAGCCCGCTGCCGCCACCGGCGATCAGCACCGTATTGCCGGGGAGTCGCATCGGCGGGGCCGCTGCGGCGGAGAGCCCGCCGCCTGCGCGAACCGTACGCGCTGCCCCTCGCGCAGCGGCAGCCGCCGTGAGCCTCGCGCGGTCGCAATTGTGCAACCACGCCGCAGACCCCGTGGCCGCGGCGAACCGATACACGGTGGCGGCGATGAGGCCCGTGTCCCCGTAGCAGTACGCGCGCTGCACCTGCGGATCGCGCAGGCCCGGCTCCCGAAAGCCGCGCGTGTGCACGAGCCGCTCGACGTCGGCGACGTAGATCCGCCGCACGGGCGCGGATCGGCAGATTGCGCGCTGCGCAGCCGCGGCGCGGCCGGCCCCGGCGCCGATCGTTTGGGTCGCATCAGCACACCTCGGCGAGAACCCCGACCTGCAGCACCTTAAGCCGCGCGATGAGCACCCGACAGTGTGGTTTTCCCCTAGCGCCGGGCCCCGGCACCCGGGGCGCAGCGCGGCATCAGCCGGCGAGCGGCCTGCCGTACACGCGCTGCGTCTTGGTCAGGACGTAACCGAGCGCCGGATAAAAGGAATGAGCCTCCGTGCGCGCCGCGTTCGAGCGCACCACGATCCGCTCCAGCCCCGCCGCCCGGCTCCACCGCTCGGCGGCCTCGACCAATTGCCGGCCCACGCCGCCGCGGCGCATCCCGCAATCCACCACGAGCCCGACGATTTCGGCGCTCTCGCCGGACTCGAGCCGCATCCCGTACGCCACGTGTATCCAACCCCGCAGCGCCGGCGGCCGGCCCGCAGGGTCGCCCGCCGCCTGAGCGTCTGCGGCGGCGTCCTCCGCCACGAACACGGCCTGATCCGTGCGCGCGCCGATCTGCGCCAGGCGCGCGATCATCACCCGGGCATCGGCCGGGTAGCCGAGCTGCGCCGAGAGCCGCGCAAGCTCCGCGGCGTCGGACTCGCGCGCCGCCCTGATGCGCAGCGCCGGCGCAGCCTCCTCGCTCATTTCAGGTAGTGCTTCATCCACCCGACCCAACGGCGGAACACGTCGCTCTGGCGGACGATGTCCGAGGGGAAGTGGGTGTGCGCGGGGTAGGCGTAGAACTTCACCGTCACGCCGTTGTCGCGCAGCGCGTGGTACCACTCGTAGCTGTTGACCAGCGGCACGTTGGGATCGAAGACGTCTCCCATGATGAGCGTCGGCGCCTTGACGTTGAGCGCGTAGGCGATCGGGGACTGCGCCCGCCAGATGCGGTAGTCCTTGCGCGCCCAGGGCGAGCCGCCGAAGAAATACACATCGCCCTGCTGGTAGTAGGCGATGGTGTAGTCCATGACCCAGTCGTTGAGCGCCGCGCCGGCGACGGCCGCCTTCCACACCCGCGGATAGTGCCCGGTCAGCCAGTCGGTCATGTAGCCGCCGTAGGACCAGCCGCTCACCCCGATGCGGCGGCGATCGACGATGCCGAGCTTCTCGACCGCGGCGAGGCCCGCCATGACGTCCTTGCCCGGACCGGCGCCGGTGTCCCGGTAGATGGCGTGCTGATAGGCGTCGCCGAGATTGGTGCTGCCGCGGTAGTTGGGCTGGAACACCACGAAATCCGCCGCCGCGAGCAGCTGCGCGAGCGAGGAGAACGCTGCGGTGGAGGCCCCTTCCGGCCCGCCGTGAATCAGCAGCACCAGGGGATATTTGCGGCCCGTCTGGTCGTGCGGCGGATACGTGAGCACGCCGTCCTCATGGAATCCGTTCGGTCCCCGCCAGTGGATCGCTGCGGTCCGTCCCAGCGAGAGCCCATCGAGGAAGCCGTTGAGGTCGGTCAGCCGGCGCGGCGCGGCGGAGCTCGAGGCCATCACGTAGAGCTCATCGGCGTGCATCGGCGTGCGGCCGATGAAGGCGATCACGCCGTGCGCGGAGACACTCGGCTGACTGACGACATCGACGCCCGCGAGGTCGAGCTGCCGGGCCGCGCCTGCGAGGGGCTGGCGCCACATGACCGAGCGGGTGCCGTCCTCGCCCGTGAGCAGCAGGCTGCGCCCGCCCGGCAGCCAGGCGTACGTATCGACGTTGCGCGCCAGCGCACGAGTCGCATCGAAGGTCCTGTCGCCCTCCTTGATGTAGACCGCGTTGCCGTTGTTCTCATCGCCGTTGCGGGGCCGCATGAACGCGAGGGCGCCGCCGGTTGGCGCGTAATGCATCATCACCGAGCCCTGCAGCGGCACGAGCGTGGCGGGCGCACCACCCGTGGAGCCGACGCTGTCGATCACCGATTTGAACGACAGCGCCCAGAACGGATCGGGGAAGCGGGCGAAGGCGATGGAGCGGCCGTGCGGGCTCCAGGCCGGCGCGGGCTGCGGATCCTGCTGATCGGTGTCGAGACTGAACTTGCCGTCGGTCAGGCGCATTGCCTTGCCGCCCGCGCTCGGCACGACCCACAGCTGCGAGCGCGCCGCATCACCATGCACCATGAAATTGTTGTCGGTGACCCGAAAGACGTTGTCGTGCGCCTTGAGCGCCTTTTCGTTCGGGTGCTCGTTCTTGGCGATGTAGGCGATGCGCGCGCCGTCGGGGCTCCACGCGAACGAGATGACCCCGCGCTTGGCGTCGGTCACGCGCAGCGCGTCACCGCCGCCCATGGGCATCACGAACACCTGATCGTGCGCCTTGCGGGGCTTGCCCGCTGCGCCCTTGGCGGCGGGCCCGCGCGCGATGAAGGCGAGACGCCGACCGCCGGGCGACCAGCGCGGCGAGTGCACGTCCTTGCGGTACCGGGTCAACGGCCGCAGCGTGCCGCTCGCCACCTCGACGAGAGCGATCTGCTGATCGGGCTTGTCGCTCTTCCAGTCGGGCCTGGAGACCACGACGGCGATGTGGCGCCCGTCGGGCGCAATGCGCGGATCGCTCAGCGTGACGATGCGGCGCAGGTCCTTCAGCTGGAACTCGCGCGCCGAGGCGCGCCCCATGTGGCCGGCGCAGAGCGCCGCCGCTGCTGCAATCGTCAGTATCGTGCCGCTGTTCATGATTCGCCTTTTGTGCTGCGCAATCCGGTCAGGCCGGGCCCGCCGCCCCGTGGCGCGCAGCGCCCGGCGCGGCAGACATCGCCCGTGCCGCCCCCCCGGGGTCATTCTCGCCCCGCATCTCAAGGCCCGCAACCCGCGCCGCCCGCGAGGGGATGAGTCTCAGAACGGCAGCGGCCGCAAATCGGGGTCGACCCAGGCGCGGCGGGCCGCGACCGAGCAGAGCGATGCCTTCGACCAGTGCGCGAGCGGCCAGTGGCAGCGGCCGTATTCGCTGCCGAGCAGCTCCCCGAGCGCAGCCGACAGCGACAGATGCGCACTCGCGGCGAGCCAAGCCTCGCCGGCGCGCAGCGAGGCGACCGTGATCGTCGCATGGTAGCCGCGGTGTCCGTGCGCGGCACGCCGGTCGCTGCGTTGCGGGCGCGGATCAGCCCCGGCATCTCCTGCAGGCAGGCGCTCAACCCTCGCTCGCGCAGCAGCCACAGCGCGGCGGCGGCGTGCGTCCAGTCGGCTTTCGGCAGCGTGCGGTCGGTGAGGCCGCGCGCGATGCGCTCGATGTCGGCGTCACGAAGATGCGCAGGCATGTTGATCTCCTTCGGCGGGGTCTGCGGCGGAGCTCAACACGCGCCCCACCGCCAAGCGGGGTGTGTGAACGTGGGCGGGAAGGCGTGTCAGGGTGTGTTAACCGGGAGCTTCCGCGCACGCACGCACCAGCCGCCGATGGACGGATGAGTTGGCACTGGCGGCGTGCGCACGGCGACATAGGAGGCTGACGCTCCCGCGGGTGCAGCCGACTGTCCATTGACGCAGCGCCTGGGCGGGAAGATCCGCCATGGAGCGAGTTGACCGAGCCGTTGTGCCGTCGCGCAGAGCGACTGTCGATCGGGAGCCGTCCCTCTCGGCGCTGCGCCCGCCTGAAATCCCCGGTCCGGTCAGCCCGGCTCCGGCCGCTGCAACACCCGCACGTTCATCTCGGCGCGGATCTCGAAGCCGAGCGAGCGATACAGCGTGATGGCCGGGGTGTTGGTCTTCCAGGCCTGCAGGAATGCCTGCTCGCCGCGCTCCTGGATCGCGACGGCGACCGCGGCTGTCAGCCGGCGCGCGAAGCCGCGGCCACGGAAGTCCGGATGCGTGCACACCGCGCTCACCTCGGTGTACCCCGGGAAGCGGAACCGCTCCCCGGCCATGGCCGCGAGCCGCCCGTCGATGCGCATGCCGAGGAACCGTCCCAAGGTGTGCGTGCGCGGCGCGAACGGACCCGGCTCGGTGAGCCGCGCGAGCGCGAACATCTCCGCCGCATCGGCCTCGGTGAGGGGCAGGATCGTCTCCGCGCCCGCCTGTTCGCTGAGCGGGCGCGTCGCGACCATCTGCACACCCTGCAGCGACTGCTCCAGGATCAGCCCCGGCGGCACGGCGACCGGCAGCGCCTGAATGACACAGACGCGCTCGCCGGGCGCGACCAGCGCCGTCAGGGCATCGAGCGCCGGCTCCGACTCATCGCGCGGCGAGGCGAACACGTTGTATTCGGGCAGGAAGCGCCGCGCCCGCGCGCCGCCGGCGGCAATCGCGGCGTGATGCGTGGTGAGGGTGGCCCAGACGGGACGATCGAGGGGATTCGGGGCGTGCACGGGAGCCGTCTCGTGTTCAGCGCCGCGGCGTGCGCGGCAGGCCGGTGTGTTGCGTGCGGAACGGCGCCGGGCGCATGCCGGGCCCGGCCGCGGCGCGGGCGCCGCGCCGGCCCTCGTGCGCCGCGCCGGTGCCCGGCGGCTGATAGGCAGGCACGAGGTGCTGCTTGGCGCTGCCAATGAGGTCGGCCCGGCCCATGCGCCGCAGCGCCTCGCGCAGCATCGGCCAGTTGTTCGGATCGTGGTAGCGCAGGAACGCCTTGTGCAGTCGGCGCACCTTCAGGCCCTTCGGCACCCGCACGTCCCCGCCCGCGCGGCTCACGCGCTTCAGCGGATTCTTGCCCGAGTGGTACATGGCGGTGGCGCTCGCCATGGGCGAGGGCAGGAACGCCTGCACCTGATCGGCCCGAAAGCCATTGCGCTTCAGCCACAGGGCGAGCTCGAGCATGTCCTCCTCGCTCGTGCCCGGATGAGCGGCGATGAAGTACGGGATCAGGTACTGCTCCTTGCCGGCCTCGCGCGAGTAGCGGTCGAACAGCTCCTTGAAGCGATAGTACGCGCCGATCCCGGGCTTCATCATCATCGACAGCGGCCCCTCGGCGATCGCCTCCGGGGCGATCTTGAGGTAGCCACCGGTGTGATGCTGCGCGAGCTCCCGGACGTACTCGGGGGACTGCATCGCCAGGTCGTAGCGCACGCCCGAGGCGATCAGCACCTTGCGGATCCCCGGCAGCTCGCGCACCTTGCGGTACAGACGCACGAGCGGCGCATGATCGGTGTCGAGGTTGGGACAGATCCCCGGATACACGCAGGACGGGCGGCGGCAGGCGCTCTCGATCTGCCGGCTGCGGCAGGCGAGCCGGTACATGTTGGCCGTCGGCCCGCCGAGATCGGAGATCACCCCCGTGAAGCCCGGCACGCGGTCGCGGATGTCCTCGACTTCGCGCAGGATCGAGCCTTCGGAGCGGTTCTGGATGATGCGCCCCTCGTGCTCGGTGATGGAGCAGAACGAGCAGCCGCCGAAGCAGCCGCGCTGGATCGCCACCGAGAAGCGGATCATCTTGTACGCCGGGATGTTGGCCTCGCCGTAGCTCGGGTGCGGGCGGCGCTGATACGGCCGCTCGTACACCCAGTCCATCTCCGCCGTGCTGAGCGGAATGGGCGGCGGGTTCAGCCACACCTCCACATCGCCGTGGCGCTGCGCCAGCGCCCGCGCGTTGCCCGGGTTCGCCTCCAGATGCAGGATGCGCGAGGCGTGCGCATACAACACCGGATCGGCCGCGACCTGCTCGTACGAGGGCATGCGGATGACGCTGCGGTCGCGGTCGGCGTTCTTGACGCGCCGGACGAATCGCACGACGGTCTCGCCCTCGCCTGCGGCGGGGCGCCCGTCGGATACCGGCGGCGGCGCCAGGGCATAGGGGTCGGGATGCGGCGCGACGGGCCCCGGCGCATCGAGGTGGGTCGAGTCGATCTCGATCCAACCGTGGGAGAGCGCTTTGCGCACGAACGCGGTGCCACGCACGTCGGTGAGCTCGTGTATGGACTCGCCCGCGGCCAGGCGGTGGGCGATCTCGCACACCTGCCGCTCGCCGCTGCCGTACACGAGCAGATCCGCCTTGGCGTCGAGCAGCACCGAACGGCGGACCTTCTCCGACCAGTAATCGAAGTGCGCAATGCGCCGCAGCGATGCCTCGATGCCGCCGATCACGACGGGCACATCCTTGAAGGCCTCGCGCACGCGCTGCGCGTAAACGATCACGGACCGGTCGGGGCGCATCCCGCCAACGCCGCCCGGCGTGTATGCATCGTCGCTGCGCCGGCGACGATCGGCGGTGTAGCGGTTGACCATCGAGTCCATGTTCCCGCCGGTGATGCCGAAGAACAGGTTGGGCCGGCCGAGCGCTGCGAACGGCTCGGCGCTGTGCCAGTCCGGCTGCGCGATGACGCCGACGCGCAAGCCCTGCCCTTCGAGCACGCGCCCGATGATGGCCATGCCGAAGCTCGGCAGGTCCACGTACGCATCGCCCGTGACCAGGATGACATCGCAGCTGTCCCAGCCGAGCGCGTCCATTTCGGCTCGGGTCATGGGCAGGAACGGCGCCGTTCCGAAGCGCTCGGCCCAGTGCTTGCGGTAGCGGGTGATGTCGGGTGCGGAGTGCATAAGGTCAGCAGAGCGGCGCGATGCGCCGGTGGCAAAGGGAGCGCGCGCGGCGGTCCGAAACGAGCAGGTAAGCGATCGCCGCGCGGTGCCGCGCCGATGCGCGGTCGCCGCGAGCCAGGCCGCGGGCCTGGCCGGCAACTCCTTGAATAATATCAGTATATCAGAAAAGGCCGCCGCGCATCCTGCCATGCGGCCTCATCGGCCGCGGCCAGCACATCGAGATCGTGGGGGGTGGCGGCCCGGTCATCCACCCAGCGACGCAGCGCCTCGCCGCCGTTGATGACGTCGATGGCCAATCGCCCGCGCTCGTACTCATAGGGGAAGTCGCGCCACAGCGGGTAGTCGGGCCGCAGCCGGCGCAGCGCCTTGAGCGCGAGCGCCATCAGCCGCCACGGCCGGAACGCCCGGTGATCGTAGTGCACCGGGTCCTCCACGTGCACCTGCACCCCGGCGCACAGCGTTCCGGCGTGCTTGTGAAACGTCGGCTCGAACCAGCAGGGCCGCGCATGGCAGCCGCGCAGCCAGGCCGGCGCCAGGGTATGCATCGCGGCGAGCAGCGCCGGGACGTCCAGGTCCGGCGCGCCGAACAGCTCGAGCGGCCGGGTCGTGCCGCGGCCCTCCGAGAGGGTCGTGCCCTCGAGCATCACCGTGCCGGGATAACAGCGCGCCATGAAGAGATTCGGGGCGTTGGGGCTGGGGTTGACCCAGGTGCGCTCGCCGAGCGGCCAGCCGTAGCCGGGCGCGGCGTGCGGGTTCCACCCCTCGAGCGTGACGACCTGGCATTCCACATCGAGGCTCAGGGTCTGCACGAACCAGCGCGCCAGCTCCCCGAGCGTCATGCCGTGGCGCATGGGCATCGGCGCGGCGCCGACGAAACTCTCACCGCCGGGCCGCAGCGTCAGCCCCTCGACCGGCCGGCCGATGGGGTTGGGCCGATCGAGCACCCACACGCTCTTGCGGTGCCGGGCGCACGCCTCGAGCACATAGCGCAGGGTGGTCACGAAGGTGTAGACGCGGCAGCCGAGGTCCTGCAGATCGACCAGCAGCACATCGAAGGTGTCCATCATGGCGTCCGTCGGCCGGCGCACCGGCCCATACAGGCTGAACACCGCAATGCCGTGCGCCGGATCGGTGAAGTCCGCCGACTCCACCATGTTGTCCTGCTTGTCCCCGCGCAGCCCGTGCTGCGGACCGAAGGCGGCGGTCAGGCGCAGCTCCCCGAGTGCGGCCAGCGCATCCAGGCTGTGCGTCAGGCCGCGCGTCACCGAGGCCGGATGCGCCAGCAGCGCGAGGCGCCGGCCCGCCAGCGGCTTGCGCAGGGCCGGCTCGGTGAGCAGGCGATCGATGCCGAATTTCATGGTGAATCAGGGCCGGTGACGGGCGATGGGCGAGGTCACCTCGCCGCCAGCGTCAGCGCGAACGCGTTCGGATGATGGAAATCCGGCCGCCCCGGCGCATGCCGCAGGGCCCAGTATGACAGGCTGCCGGTCTGCTGCTCCACGACGGCGCTCAAGGCCAGGCGAAGCCCCTGCGGCGCAGCGCTGAAGGGCGCCGGCAGATGGACCAGCGCCTCGAGGACGAGCGCATCGTCCGCGCCCGCCGCGTTCCCGGCGCGCTCCCGGTGGCCGACGGTGACCTGAGGCGGCGAAGGCAGCAGCGCCGGCAGCCGATCCTGCCGGTAGCCGATGAAGTGATAGGCCTGCCACGCCCCCGAGGGCGAGAAGTTGAATTCGAGGTAGCCGGGCACGTCGTCACGCCGCACGAACGCCTCGAAACACGTGTGCCGCCACAACTCGCCGGCGCGTTCCGCGGGGCCGGGCGGCGGAATGCGGACCGAGCGCAGCTCGCCCGTCAGCGTGAACTCAACACCCATCACGCCCGGGCGCAGCGCCTGCACCCGGGCCTCGAGCGAGTGCACCGCTGCGCAGGCGGAATCCGCATGGGGGACGAGGCGAACGCGTGACCCATCGCCAAGACGAGCCTCGTGCGGGTCGGCTCTCATTCAGCGACTGCCTGGTCCGCTGCGGCTGCGCCCGTCGCGATTCTGCTCATGCAGTCCCCACGACCGCGCCTTGCACCTCTGCCGCGGCTGACAGGCGCTCAAGCACGCCCATTGAGCGAGCGCAGGGGCTTCACGCGCCAGGCGATTTGGCGGCCTACCGTTTGCGGCCACAATGACCCCCGCTCGGGTTCAGCCCACGTGCGGCGCTCAGAATACGTTTGGGCCGATGGTCGCTGGGCATGCTCGGGACATCCATTGGCGAGCCCGTAGTGTCTCACGTCTGGCGACTCAGACAAACAATCACGGGGCTTCTCGGCAATATCGGACGCCGCAGCTCGAGGGCACGGCGTCGGCTCCCGGGGATCCCGGATTCTCTGTCGCCGGCCTCGCCGACGCCGGGCGACCGATCCCCGGGGCTCTGCCGTCTTGCCGCTGCGCACCCCGAGAGGTCAAAGACCCTGAGTCGACGCCTGCATGCCGGCCGCGGCGCCTGCTTTGCGCGCGCGGGCCGCGTAGCGGACCGTCCACAGCACCGTGAGCAGCGTCGCTGAGCCGAGAACGATGGGCGAGACGGCCAGAACCGTCGCGGGGGAGACCGTATAGATCAACACGACGCGCACCGTGAATTCCCCGACAAACACCAGTCCCCACACCAGCGTCATGATGCGCTGCACGCGGCGAAAGCTCGCGTACTGCCAGAGCTGATCGAAGCGCGCGCGCCGGACCGGATCGCTGCCGGCAGCGAAGAACCGCCCGAAATAGAACATCACCGGGCGCCGCGAGCGCGAGAGCAGCGAGACGAGGCAGGCGAGGCCGAACGCCCCGGTGAACAGCGATTCGCGGATCAGCAGCAGCTTCGCGCCGCCGCCGACCAGCAGGGCCGCGAGCCCAAAAAGCAGGCCGGCGAGTATGAGCACACTGATGGGATCGCGCGCGCGGCGGCGCAGCACCCCGTAGAGACTCTTCAGGGTGGGGAAGATGCTCGCCACCAGCAGCGCGAGGACCTCGGAGCGCGAGAGGTAGTGCATCGAGAGCCAGTAACAGCCGAACGGAATGCCCGCATCGATCGCCATCTCGAGCATCATCGGCCGCACACTCGGCCGTTGCGGCGGGCCGAACCCCGCATCAGCCTGCGCCGCGGGAGCGGCGGCGGATTGGCCGGGACCGGCCGGCGGGAGCGGCTCATGTTGAGTCATCGTGATTCTCCTAGGCGCGAACGGCGATGACGCGCCGGTGAGCAAGCGTGCCTCGCGCGCTCGGCCAGCGCTGCGGCGCGGCGAGCGCGATGATGCGCCGCGCAAGCAGAGTGGAAGTGTCGGCGCCCACGCTGTTCTCGAATTCGCCGCCTGCACGGTCGTACGCGCGCTGCGCGCTCTCGAGCAGGACGCGATCCTGTATGAAGACCGTCGATTCCTCCTCGCTCCAGCGCAACCGCACGCCTGCGAGCGGCGTGCTCGAGGGCATGATCGCATTCAGCCACTCGAGGCGGCAGGTATCCGTTCCGGTCGGCACGAGGTGCATGATGTCGGTCACGCGGGTTTCGTAGGTGTGCTCGGTGAAGCCGGCCAGCTGGTGGTTGGAAGAACTGTCCGTGCGTCCAGGGATGCGCGAACACCGGATGACACCAGTCGAGATTGTTCTCGATGCCGAGCGTCGCGGCGCACTGCATGGGCAGCGTCCCCTGCTGCCAGATGAACTCGTCCATCCGCTCGATCCGCGCCGGCGGCGCCTCGGCGCCGGTCCACACCCAGAGATACGCATCCTGCTCGACACACGGGAAGCTCCTGACCCGCGCGCGCTGGCGCGGCTGCGCACCCTGCGTCAGCGAGGGAATGTGCACGCAGCAGCCCGCGCCGTCGTAGCGCCAGCCGTGATAGCCGCACGCGAGCGGATCGCCGCTCACCGTGCCCAGCGACAGCCTGACGCCGCGGTGACAGCATCTGTCGAGCAGCGCGTGCGCGGTCCCGGCCGCATCGCGAAACAGCACGATGTCGTGGTCCAGGACGCGGCAGGCCACAGGGGCGGCCGCCAGGCGGCTCGACGGCGCGGCGCTGTACCAGCTCGAAGCAATGAGCGGAAAGATGGCGTCGGTTTCCACGATCGGCCCCCATCACATCCCGGAGCGAAACATAGACGGCGCGGCACGGGGACGGCAGTTTGAAACGTCAGGATCCGCAGGTGACATGTGTCACCCGGGGATGTCCGCGGCCCGTTTGGGGGCCACAAGACCGCGGAGCGGCGGTTCGGCCCCTGCAGCCGCGGACGCTCGCATCGCGGCCATCCAGTACCCCGGACCTACCCGCACTGTAAACAGGGCGTTCGGCGCGGCTCTCGGGCCGCGCGCCGCGCCGCCCTTGCGCTTTCCGGTAGAATGCCTACTCCCGTGCGCCGGCTGCGCAGGGGCAGCCCCCGATCCGATTCGTCCCAAGGTGAAGGTATGACCGACGCCCCCCGAGACGTCATCCGCGTACGCGGCGCGCGTCAGAACAATCTCAAGAATCTCGATCTCGACATCCCGCTCAACGAGCTGGTCGTCGTAACGGGCGTGTCGGGCTCGGGGAAATCCTCGCTGGTATTCGACACGCTGTATGCCGAGGGCCAGCGCCGCTACGTGGAGACCTTCTCCCCGTACGCGCGCCAGTTCCTCGACCGCATGGACAAGCCGCAGGTGGATGCCGTCGGCGGCATCCCTCCGGCGATTGCCATCGACCAGACCAATCCGGTGCGCACGTCGCGCTCCACGGTCGGGACGATGACCGAGCTCAACGATCATCTGAAGCTGCTGTTCGCCCGCGCCGGGACGCTCTACTGCCAGCGCTGCGGACAGCCGGTGCGGCGCGACAGCGCCGAGAGCATTCACCAGGACCTGCTCGAGCGCGCCGCGGCCGCCGGCGATCCGCGGCTGCTCGTGACGTTTCCGGTCGACGTACCGGGGAACTTCACGGCACAGGAAGTGCGCGCGCTGCTCGAGACACAGGGCTATACGCGGTTCATCGAGCAGCCGCGCGAGGCGCCGCCGCCGCAGCGCACCGGCAAGCGCCGCCGCGGCGCCGTGCCGGCGAGCACGGTCACGCTGGAGGTGATCCAGGACCGCTTCCGCGCTGCCCGCGCCGAGCGCGGCCGCATCCTCGAGTCTCTCGAAGCGGCGCTGCGCGTCGGGCGGGGCAAGGTCAACATCCGCGTGGTCGACGAGGCCGATCCACCCAACACCCTGTCGATCTGGCGCTACTCGAGCGGGCTGCACTGCGCCGAGTGCGACCTGTCCTATCAGGACCCCACGCCGAGCCTGTTCTCGTTCAACTCGCCGGTGGGGGCGTGCGAGACCTGCCGCGGCTTCGGGCGCGTCATCGGCATCGACTACGGCCTGGTGGTGCCGGACGACAGCAAGACGCTGCGCGGCGGCGCGATCAGGCCCTGGCAGACCCAGTCCTATGCCGAATGCCAGCAGGACCTGGAGAGACTCGCGCGCAAGCGCGGCGTGCCGCTCGATACCCCCTGGCGCGACCTCGGCAGCGCGCACCGCAACTGGGTGATCGAAGGCGAAGGGGACTGGAGCAAGGGCGTGTGGTACGGCGCGAAGCGGTTCTTCGCCTGGCTCGAGAGCCGCTCCTACAAGATGCACGTGCGCGTGCTGCTGTCGCGCTACCGGGCCTACACCCCCTGCGAGGCCTGCGGCGGGGCGCGCCTGAAGACCCAGGGCCTGCTGTGGCGGGTGGGCGCGCGCGAAGCGGCCGACGCGGCGCTCGGCCCGACGCCGCGCTTCCAGCCGCGCGGCGCCGAATGGAGCGAAACGACGCGCCAACGCCTCCCGGGCCTGTCGCTGCACGACATCATGCTGCTGCCGGTCGGGCGGGCGCGCGCGTTCTTCGAGCGGCTGTCGCTGCCAAAACCGCTCGATGAGGCGGCCGATCTGCTGCTCGGCCAGATCCGCGCGCGCTTCGGTTATCTCGCCGACGTCGGACTCGCCTATCTCACGCTCGACCGCCAGTCGCGCACGCTCTCGGGCGGAGAGGTGCAGCGCATCAACCTCACCACCGCCCTCGGCACCTCGCTGGTCAACACGTTGTTCGTGCTCGACGAGCCCTCCATCGGATTGCACCCGCGCGACATGCAGCGGGTAATCGCAGTCATGAAACGCCTGCGCGATGCGGGCAACTCGCTGCTGGTGGTGGAGCACGACCCGCAGATCATGCTCGAGGCCGACCGGATCCTCGATCTGGGTCCCGGCGCCGGAGAGCGCGGCGGGCAGATCGTGTTCTTCGGCACTCCGCGCGAGATCCGCCGCAGCGCGCGCTCGCTCACGGGTGAGTATCTGAGTGGGCGCAGGCACGTCAGCGCCGAGCGCCCGAACAGGACGTTCGGGCCGGGAGCTTCGCCGCCAGGGACGGCCCAGGGCACGGCGCGGCCGCTGCCGGCTCCTCCCCCCGGCGAGGTCATCGCCGAGGCACGCTCCAACCGCTGGCTCGAGCTGCGTGGAGTCAGTCAGCACAATCTCAAGCACATCGACGTGCGCATCCCGCTGAAGCGCCTGGTGTGCGTCACCGGCGTGTCGGGCTCCGGAAAATCCACGCTCATCGAGGATGTGCTCTGCCCGGCGCTCCTCAAATATCACGGCAAGCCGACCGAGGCGCCCGGCGCCTTTGCCGCACTCGCAGGCGCCGAGCTCATCGACGACGTGGTGATGGTCGACCAGAGCCCGATCGGCCGCACGACGCGCTCCAATCCCGCCAGCTACGTCGGCGCATTCGACGCCATCCGCGCTTTGTTCGCCGCCGAACCGGCCGCGCTCGAGCGCAAGTACACTGCCGGCACCTTCAGCTTCAACTCCGGCAACGGACGCTGCCCGACCTGCAGCGGCAACGGCTTCGAGCACGTCGAGATGCAGTTCCTCTCCGACGTGTACCTGCGCTGTCCCGACTGCAACGGCCGCCGCTACCGCGACGAGGTGCTCGACATCCGCCGCGAAGGCAGCGATGGGCGGCGCGCCAACATCGCCGAAGTGCTCGACCTGACGGTCACCGAGGCGCTGGCGTTCTTCCGCGACTCGCGCGAGGTCTGCGCGCGGCTCGCACCGCTCGCCGATGTGGGCCTGGAGTACGTGAAGCTCGGCCAGCCGGTGCCGACGCTCTCCGGCGGCGAGGCGCAGCGGCTGAAGCTCGCCGGGCACCTGGCGCAGGCCGGCTCGGTGCTCTCGAGCGTCACGCACAAGGGCAAGCTCTTCCTGTTCGACGAGCCGACCACTGGGCTGCACTTCCAGGACGTCGCGCGGCTGCTGATGGCGTTTCGCAAGCTGCTCGCCGCAGGACACTCGCTGCTGGTCATCGAACACAATCTCGATGTGATCCGCGCGTGCGACTGGATCATCGACCTCGGCCCCGAGGGCGGCGAGGAAGGCGGGCGGGTGGTGTGCGCCGGCACGCCTCAGCAGGTGCGCGGCGAGAGCGGCTCGCACACCGCGCGCGCGCTGTTGGAATACGAGCAGTCGCTGGCTGGCGAGACTCACCCCGGGGGCGAGGCGCTGCCCGAGGTCGCGGAGGCCGCGCCGCGCTACGGGGCAATCGACGCCGCCGCGCGGCACGACATCGTCATTCACAACGCGCGCGAGCACAACCTCAAGAGCATCGACGCGCGCATCCCGCGCGAGCGCTTCACGGTGATCACCGGCGTGTCGGGCTCGGGCAAATCGACGCTCGCGTTCGACATCCTGTTCAACGAGGGCCAGCGCCGCTACCTCGAGTCCCTGAACGCCTACGCGCGCCAGTTCGTGCAGCCGGCCGCGCGCCCCGACGTGGATGCGATATTCGGCATCCCGCCGACGGTGGCCATCGAGCAGCGCACCAGCCGCGGCGGCCGCAAGAGCACCGTGGCGACGCTCACGGAGATCTACCACTTTCTGCGCCTGCTCTACGTGAAGCTCGGCACCCAGTACTGCCCCGAGTGCGACGTGGCGATCGAGCCGCAGAGCGCCGCATCGATCGCGGCGCGGCTGCTGCGCGAGTACCGCGGCAAGCGGATCGAGCTGCTCGCGCCGCTGGTCATGGCGCGCAAGGGTTATTACACGGATCTGGCCAAATGGGCGCACAAGAAGGGGTTCAGGACCCTGCGCGTCGACGGCATCGGGCTGCCCACGGCGAAGTGGCCCAGGCTGTCGCGCTTCAAGGAGCACACCATCGAGCTGCCGGTCGCAGACATCGAAGTCGGCGCGCGCACCGACACGGAGCTGCACCAGTCACTCGTGCGAGCGCTCGATTTCGGCAAGGGACTGGTGCACGTGCGCGCGCCGAACGCCGCGCGCGTGACGGTGTTTTCGACCAAACGGGCCTGCCCGTCGTGCGGGCGCAGCTTCGCCGAGCCGGATCCCCGGCTGTTCTCGTTCAATTCCAAGCACGGGTGGTGCGAGAGCTGCTACGGCACGGGGCTGGCGATGCCGGGCTTCGACGCCGAGCAGTCGGGCGAGGAGCATTGGTGGAACGACTGGCTCGAGGGCGAGCCGCGCACCTGCCCCGCCTGCGAGGGCCGGCGCCTCAACCCGGTCGCGCTCAACGTGCGGTTTCGCGACCGCTCCATCGCCGACCTGACGCTCGAGCCGGTGCTGCGCGCGGCGGAGTTCTTCCGCCGGCTGAAGCTCTCCTCGCGCGAGCGGCAGATCGGCCGCGACCTGCTCGCCGAGATCCGCGCGCGCCTGGCGTTTCTCGAGCGCGTCGGGCTCGGCTACCTGCAGCTCGACCGCTCGGCGCCGACGCTCTCCGGCGGTGAGGCGCAGCGCATCCGCCTCGCGGCGCAGCTCGGCTCGAACCTGCAGGGCGTGTGCTACGTGCTCGACGAGCCAACCATCGGCCTGCACCCGCGCGACAACGAGATCCTGCTCGATTCCCTCGCGGAGCTCGCGAGCCACCGCAACACGCTCGTGGTCGTGGAGCACGACGAGGAGACCATCCGCCGCGCGGATCACGTGCTCGATCTCGGCCCGGGCGCGGGCGTGCTCGGCGGCGAAGTCGTCGGCGCGGGGACGGTGAAGGAGCTGATGCGCAATCCGCGCTCGGTCACGGGGCGTTTCCTGCGTCATCCGCTGCAGCACCCGGCCGAGCCGCGCAGAGCGACAAATGCGCAGACCGCGCATTTGACGCTGGAGGAGATCTCGCTGCACAACGTGCGCGGGGACGTGAGGATTCCGCTCGGACGACTCGTGGTCGTCACGGGTGTGTCGGGCTCGGGCAAATCGACCGTGGCGCGCGATGTGCTCTATACGAATCTGCGCCGGCTGCTCGGCGCCTCCGCCAAGTCGGCGCCGAGGCGCGCCCGCAGGCGCACCGCCGATCTTGCCGGATGCCGCGCCGTGCGCGGCCTGGAGCACATCGACCGCGTCCTGGAGGTGGATCAGACTCCAATCGGCAAGACGCCGCGCTCCTGCCCGGCGACCTACATCGGCTTCTGGGACGACATCCGCCGGATCTTCGCGGCCACCAACGAGGCGCGCCTGCGCGGCTATACCGCGAGCCGCTTCTCGTTCAACACCGCCGGCGGCCGCTGTGATGCCTGCGAGGGTCAGGGCGTGAAGACCATCGAGATGAGCTTTCTGCCCGACGTGAAGGTGCTGTGCGACGTGTGCGGCGGCCGGCGATTCAACTCCGAGACGCTCTCGGTCCTGTGGCGCGGCAAGAGCATCGGTGATGTGCTGACGATGAACGTGGACACGGCGGTGCCGTTCTTTGCGGCGCATTCGCGCATCCATCACGCGCTGAAGCTGCTGCAGGACGTGGGCCTCGGTTATCTCACCCTCGGGCAGCAGAGCCCGACCCTCTCCGGCGGGGAGGCGCAGCGTATCAAGCTGGTCACGGAGCTCGCCAAAGTGCGCGACCCGGCGCGAGCGGGCGGTCCGCCCGGCGCTCGCCAGGCGGCCCGGCACACCCTGTACGTGCTCGATGAGCCGACCGTGGGACTGCACATGGCCGATGTGGAGAAGCTGATCCACGTGCTGCACCGGCTGGTCGATGCCGGCAATACCGCCGTGGTCGTGGAGCACAACCTCGACATCATGGCCGAGGCGGACTGGATCCTCGACATGGGGCCGGACGCCGGCGAGCGCGGCGGCCGCGTCGTCGCGCAGGGCGCCCCGGCGCACGTAGCGGGCCGCGCCGCTCGGTCGCACACCGGACGGGTGCTCGCGCAGTTCCTGGCGACGCGACGCGCTGGTGATTGAGGTACAGTGCCGCGATGGCACACGATCTGGTCTGCTGGAAGTGCGGCGCGGCGCTCGCGGCGCTGACGCTGCCGCTGCGCCGGCTCGATGAATGCCCCCGCTGCCGCGCGCAGCTGCACGCCTGCCGGATGTGCGTCGAGTACGACACGACAGTAGCGACGCACTGCCATGAGCCGACGGCGGAAGAAGTGCGGAACAAGGAGCAGGCGAACTTCTGCGATTTCTTCAAGCCGCGGCCCGGCGCCTATGCGGCGCCGAACGCGGCCGAGGTCGATCGCTCGCGCGCGGCGCTGGAGCGACTCTTCGGCAAGGGCTGAGAGGGGCGGCGAGGAGCACGCCGCCGGCCATCAGGTTTTCCTCACTCGCTCGCCCAACCGCTCAAGCAGCCGCGTGAACGGCGTGCTCCTCTCCGTCCTGCGGGACTCGCCGGCGGCGCGCGCGTCGCCCGCTTCGCTGCGCTTGTCGTCGATGGTCAGTTCGTTCGCGCCGAGGATCTCCAGCGTCTCTTCGAGCGTCTGGGGCGCCCGGCGCTCGCGCGCGTGCACCTTGTTACCGCTCGCGGTCCGTTTGGCGGTTGTGAGCCGCAGCTCGTGCACGGGCGCTTTCGGCTTCGCTGCCGCAGCGGGCGGCGCAGACGCCGCGGCAGGCTCGCGCGGCGGCGGCATATCGGCATCGAACAGCTTGAATTCGTGATTGGTGGGAACCGGCGTCTGGCGAGTTGCCCGCGGCGCGACCGGGCCGGTCTCGCCGCTCACCCGCTGGCGCTCATCGGCGCTCACCGGCACGACGGCGGCCGAGGCGAACTCCGAGCGGACGTAGCCGGCGACCTGCTTGGCGGAGATCGGGTCGTTGAAGAAGCCGAGCCGCAGTCCGAACCACTTGCGCCCTTCGCGGCTGCCCTCGACGCAATAGAGCATGTAGGCACTGAAGATCGCGAGCGGCGGGAGCTTCTCGAAGGCAATCGGCTCCACGGACCACTTCAACTGCACGGCGAATGCGGCCGGCTTGGCGGCATCCGCCATGCGGCCCTCCAGGCACTGCAGCGTCTCGTTGTCGTTCAGGGTCGCGGCCGGAATCGGCAGCGCGCGCGTCAGCCCGGTCGCCGTCGCGGTCTCATCGAGCGACGCGAGCACCGCCTTGATGTTCGAGTTCACTTCCTTGAGGTTCGAGGCGGCGGCCGCGGCCGGCTTCTGGGCGGCGGCGGGCGCGGCCTGCGGGGCAGGCCGGGACGGCCTCGCCGGGGCGGACCGTCCCGGGGCGCTGCGCGCCGCAGCGGGCTTTGCCGGAGCCGCAGCGGGCTTTGCCGGAGCCGTAACGGGCTTTGCCGGAGCCGCAGCGGCCGGCTGCAGCGTCGGCACCGACCGGACGGCTGCGGGCGACGCCTCCGCGACCACGGGCGGCAGCGCGGGCGGCTCGACCTGAGGCGCGAGCGAGTGCGGGCCGGTCGCATGCGCGGCCTGGACCTCCGCGGCAGCCACGGCGCGGGCCCGCAGCTTCTTGCCCGGTGCCTCCCCCGCCCATGCACCGGGATAGATGTCGCGCACCAGGGCGATCCAGCTATCGGCCTCGGCCTGGGTCGCGAAGAATCCCATGTGCAGCCGAAAGCGCTCGCGGCCCTCCTCGAAACGGCGGCTCACGAAGAACGTGAAGCGCTTCAGTTCGGGCAGGTCCGCGCGTGGCAGCGCCATGGGCGTGCTCGAGGAGCACAGGTTGATCACGAATGGGCCGGCCTCGACGGCGGGCTCCACCGATGATGCTGCGCCGGACTCAGGGAGCGGCGCGAGGTTTTCCGCTGGTGTCATGTCTCTTGGACGCTCGGTCGTGATGCCCCGATCGGCCGGCGGTGTGCCCAGAGGAGACGGAGGATGCAAGCGATGCGCCTCAAGCGCGCTCGTGGCAGCCCCGCCGTCATGGGATCCTCCCGAAGACCGGTGGCTTTGCGTCCCCGCCTTTCGACGGGTTTGCCCTTGTCACTGACGCAAAGTGTCAGCGTGCTGCCCCAGAGTGTCAAGCGCAGGATTGAGGCGCAAATCTCAGGTCGCATTTGCCGCAATCCGCTGCGTACATAACGCGGCGGCGGGCGCCGGCGCGCCGTCTTTATGTCGCATGAGCGGCGCAATATGTCATGCGCGGCCGTTGCGCTCAGTCCGATACGCCGAGAATCCCCGGCAGATCGAGCCCCTTCTCCCGAGCGCAGGCGATGGCCTCGGGATAGCCGGCGTCCGCATGGCGCATCACGCCGCTCGCCGGATCGTTCCACAGCACCCGCGCGATGCGCCGCGCCGCCGCCTCGCTGCCGTCGCACACGATGACGAGGCCGGCGTGTTGGGAGAATCCCATACCAACACCGCCGCCGTGATGCAGCGAAACCCAGGTGGCGCCCGAGGCGGTGTTGAGCAGCGCATTCAGCAGCGGCCAATCCGACACCGCATCCGAGCCGTCGCGCATCGATTCGGTCTCGCGGTTGGGCGAGGCGACGGAGCCTGAATCGAGGTGATCTCGGCCGATCACCACCGGTGCCTTCAGCTCCCCGCGCGCAACCATCTCGTTGAACGCCAGGCCCAGGCGGTGCCGGTCGCCGAGACCCACCCAACAGATGCGCGCCGGCAGTCCCTGGAAGTGGATGCGCCGGCGCGCCATGTCGAGCCAGTGATGCAGGTGCCGATCCTCGGGCAGCAGCTCCTTGACCTTCGCATCGGTCCGGTAGATGTCCTCCGGATCGCCGGACAGTGCTGCCCAGCGGAACGGTCCCTTGCCGCGGCAGAACAGCGGCCGGATATAGGCCGGCACGAAGCCCGGGAAGTCGAACGCGTTCTTCACGCCCTCCTCGAGGGCCATCTGCCGGATATTGTTGCCGTAATCGACGGTCGGCACGCCGGCGGCGTGAAAGTCCAGCATGGCGCGCACGTGCACCGCCATGGAGGCCTGGGCCGCGCGCATGACCTGCGCCGGATCGCGCTCGCGCATCTCGGCCCAGCGCTCGACGCTCCAGCCGATGGGCAGGTAGCCGTTCAGCGGATCGTGGGCGGAGGTCTGGTCGGTGAGCAGATCGGGCCGCACGCCGCGCTTGAACATCTCCGGCAGCACTTCGGCGGCGTTGCCGAGCAGCCCGACCGACACGGCGCGCCGCTCGGCGCAGGCGCGCCGCACGATCTCGAGCGCTTCATCGAGGCTCTGCGCGGCGTGGTCGAGATAGCCGGAGCGCAGCCGCATCTCGATGCGCGAGCGCTGACACTCCACCGCCAGGCACGAGGCGCCGGCCATGACGGCCGCGAGCGGCTGCGCTGCGCCCATGCCGCCGAGCCCGGCGGTGAGCAGCCACCGCCCGGCGAGATCGCCGCCATAGTGCCGGCGGCCCATCTCGACGAAGGTCTCGTAGGTGCCCTGCACGATGCCCTGGCTGCCGATGTAGATCCACGAGCCGGCGGTCATCTGACCGAACATCATCAACCCCTTGCGGTCGAGCTCGTTGAAATGCTCCCAGGTCGCCCAGCGCGGCACGAGGTTGGAATTGGCGATGAGCACGCGCGGGGCGTCCTCGTGCGTGGTGAACACGCCGACCGGCTTGCCCGACTGGATGAGCAGCGTCTGGTTCGCTTCGAGCCGGCGCAGCGTCGCGACGATGATGTCGTAGCTCTCCCAGTCGCGCGCAGCGCGGCCGATGCCGCCGTACACGACCAGCTCCGCCGGCCGCTCGCCCACGGCCGGATCGAGGTTGTTCATCAGCATGCGCAGCGGCGCCTCGGTGAGCCAGCTCTTGGCGGTGCGTTGCGTGCCGGTCGGGGCATGGATGACTCGCGAGGCGTCCAGGCGGGTCCGGGTCTTGCGGTCTGCGCTCATCAGGGGACTCCTGGTGCAACTTGGGCGAAATTCAGGCAGGCGGCAAGCACGCGCTGCAGCACCGCGCCGAGCGGCGCGGCGCGCTGCGGCTCGAACGGCGGCGGCCAGTTCGCGGGGCCGGGCGAGTCCGGCTCGGCGAGATAGCCACGGCAGGCCAATTCCATCTGCACCGCGTGCACCTCGCGCTCCGGTCGGCCGTAGTGACGCGTCGTCCAGCCGCCGACGAATCGGCCGTCGGTAACGCGGCTGAATCGCGGATCCTCGCACGCGCGCTCGATCGCGCGCGTCAGCGCCGGATCGCAGCTCGCACCGCGATGGGTGCCGAGGTTCAGATGGGGCAGCTCGCCGGTGAACAGGCGTGGCACACGCGAGCGGATCGAATGCGCGTCGTAGAGCACGACTCGCCCGTGGCGCGCCCGCAGCCGCTCGAGCTCGGCGCTGAGCGCCGCGTGATACGGCGCGAAATAGCGGCTGCGCCGCGCGCCGATCTCCTCCTCGCCCGGCGCCTGTGCGGCGCGGTAGAGCGGCTCGCCGTCGAAGGTGCTCGTCGGGCACAGTTCCGTGGTGGCCTGCCCCGGGTAGAGCGATGCGCCGCAAGGATCGCGGTTGACGTCGATCACCGTGCGGCTGATCGTGGTGCGCACCGTGGTCGCGCCGAGCGCGAGCGCCACCGCATAGAGGCGATCGACGTGCCAGTCCGCGTCCTTGCGGGCGAGCCAGGCGCTGACCAGGCGCGGGGTAAGCTCAGAAGGCAGCTCCGTTCCGGTGTGCGGGAAGCTCACCACGAGCGGCGCCTCGCCGCGCTGTATCTCGAGCCAGGCGCTCATCCAGGCTCCAGCGACGGCAACGGCACGCCGTCGACGGCTTCGAGGAGCACGCGCTCACGCACCAGCGCGCCGGCCGCCTCGAGGTCGGCGTGCAGGTAGCGGTCTTGCCCGAGTGGCGCGATGCGTGCGCGCGCCGCGCGGCGCACGGCCTCGAGCGGCGCGCTCGAGCGCAGCCCGCGATGAAAGTCGCAGCCCTGCGCGGCGGTGATGAGCTCGATGCCGATGACCGCGGCGGCGTTGCGGATCATGTGATGCAGCCGGCGCGCCGCATGCGCAGCCATCGACACGTGATCCTCCTGGTTGGCCGAGGTGGGGATGGAGTCGACGCTCGCCGGATGCGCGCACTGCTTGTTCTCCGCGACCAGCGCCGCGGCGGTCACTTGCGCCATCATCAGCCCGGAGTTCAGCCCCGGGCTCGGCGTGAGAAAGGCCGGAAGCCCCGAGAGGGCCGGATCGACCAGCATGGCGATGCGTCGCTCGGCGAGCGAGCCGATCTCGCACAGCGCGAGCGCCATCACATCGGCGGCGAAGGCGACCGGCTCGGCGTGGAAATTCCCGCCCGAGAGCGCCTCGTCGGTGTCGGGGAAGATGAGCGGGTTATCCGACACGCCGTTCGCCTCGCACGCCAGTGTGGCCGCCGCGTAGCGCAGCAGGTCGAGCGCCGCGCCCATCACCTGCGGCTGGCAGCGCAAGCAGTAAGGATCCTGCACGCGCGGGTCGGCCACCCGGTGCGAGTCGCGGATGGCCGAGCCGGTCATGAGCGAGCGCAGCGCCGCGGCGGTCTCGATCTGGCCGCGATGGCCGCGCAGCGCGTGAATGCGCGCATCGAAGGGTGTGTCGGAGCCCTTGGCCGCCTCGGTGGCGAGCGCCCCGGTCACCAGAGCGGACTGGAACACCGTCTCGATGTCGAACAGCGCCGCAAGCGCGTTCGCGGTGGAGAACTGGGTGCCGTTCAGGAGCGCAAGGCCCTCCTTCGGCGCGAGTGTCAGCGGCTCGAGTCCCGCGCGGCGCAGCGCCTCTTCGGCCGCCAGCCGCGCCCCGTCCGGCAGGCGGATCTCACCGACCCCGATCAGCGCGCCCGCCAGATGCGCAAGCGGCGCCAGATCGCCGCAGGCGCCGACGGAGCCCTGTGCGGGCACCACCGGCAGCAGATCACGCTCGAGCAACTGGCACAGCCGCCGGACCGTCTCCGGACGCACGCCCGAGGCGCCCTGTGCGACGTTGGCGATCTTCAGCGCCAGCATCAGCCGCGTGACCGGAGCGGGCATGGGCTCGCCGACTCCGGCGCAGTGCGACAGCACGATGTTGCGTTGCAGGCGGGTCAGGTCGGCCGCCTCGATCCGCACGCTCGCGAGCTTACCGAAGCCCGTGTTGATGCCGTACACCGGCTCGCCGCGCGCCACGATGCGCGTCACCGACTCGGCGCCGCGGGCGATGCGTTCGTAACAGGCCGCATCGAGCGAAACGGGCGCGCCGCGGTAGACGGCCGCCCATTCGGCCAGCACGACCCGGCCCGGTTTGATGACGCAGGGTTTCAATGGCCCCTCCAGATGCGCTGATGCAAGGGATTGCGGCCGATCCAGTACACGAGCTCCGCCGGGCGCACGGCATTCCAGATGGCAAGGTCAGCACGCTTGCCGGGCTCGAGCGTGCCGATCTCATCCTGCCTTCCGAGCGCATGCGCCGCCTCGCGCGTCACGGCGGCGAGGGTTTCCTCGATGGTCAGGCCGAACTGGACCGCGCCGAGGTTCATGGCGGTGAGAATCGACAGCAGCGGCGATGTGCCCGGGTTGCAGTCCGTGGCAAGCGCCATGCGCACACCCTGTTTGCGCAGCGCCGCGATCGGCGGCACGCGCCGTTCGCGCAGACAGTAAAAGGCTCCGGGCAGCAGCACTGCCACGGTGCCGGAGCGCGCCAGGGAGGCGACGCCGGCCTCGCCGGTCCACTCCAGGTGATCGGCGGAGAGTGCCTGAAACTGCGCGGCGAGCGCCGCGCCGCCGCCGTCGGAGAGCTGATCGGCATGCAGCTTGACGGGCAGGCCGTGCCCGCGCGCCGCCACGAATACCGCTCGCAGCTCCGCGGCGCTGAAGGCAATGCTCTCGCAGAAGCCATCGACGGCATCGGCGAGCCCCTCGGCGGCAGCGCGCGGAATCAACTCCTCGCGGATGCGCCGCAGGTACTCGGCGCGCTCGCTCTCGGGCGGCACGGCGTGCGCGGCCAGCAACGTGGTCGCCACGCCCAACGGCAGCCGCCGGCCGAGCTCGCGTGCCACGCGCAGCATGCGCAGCTCGTGGGGCACATCGAGACCGTAGCCGGACTTGATCTCCACCGTGGTGACGCCCTCGGCCATCAGGCTGCGCAGCCGTTCTGCCGCCGTGGCGATGAGCGTCTCGTCCGTGGCCGCGCGCGTGGCGCGCACCGTAGAGAGGATCCCGCCGCCGGCGCGGGCGATGCTCTGATAGTCGGTCCCGGCGAGACGCATCTCGAATTCCGCGCTGCGCTCCCCGCCGAAGACGATGTGGGTATGGCAGTCGATCAGCCCCGGGGTCACCAGCCGTCCGCCGAGATCGATTTCCTCGCCGGCGCGGGCGTCCGACGGCAGCTCGGACATCGCTCCGGCAAAGGTGATCCGCCCGTCGGTGACGCCGAGCGCGCCGTGCTCGATGAGGCCGATGCCGCCACGTCTCGGCGAGAGTGTTGCCAGGCTCGCGCCGCGCCACAGACGATCGAATTGCACTTCCCAGGGCCTTCTTTTTTGACTAGGCAAATTATAATATGCCTAGACATATCGCGGAACCCCCACGGCGCGGCCGCAACGAGCGAAGCATGAACCGCACATTCTTCTTCGAGACCGCATGGCTGCCGGCCGGATGGCGGCGCAACGTGCGCGTTGCGGTGCTCGACGGCGTGATCCGGGAAATTGCGTGCGGCGCGGCGGCCGCACCGGGCGACTCCCGCCTCGCGCTGGTGGTGCCCGGCCTGCCGAACGTGCACAGCCACGCGTTTCAACGCGCCATGGCCGGGCTTGCCGAGCGGCGCGGACCGAGTGGCACGGATGATTTCTGGTCGTGGCGCGAGGTGATGTACCGCTTCCTCGGCCGCATCGAGCCCGACGATCTCGAGGCGATCGCCGCGTACGCCTATGCTGACCTGCTCGAGGCCGGCTTTACCTGCGTCGGGGAGTTCCACTACCTGCACCTCGGCCCGCGGGGCGATCTGTACCAGGACCCGGCGGAGCTCGCGCTGCGTCATGCGGCCGCGGCCGATACCACCGGCATCGGGCTCACGCTCCTGCCCGCCTTCTATGAGGCGAGCCAGTTCGGAGGCGCGCCGCCCACGGCCGGGCAACGTCGTTTCATCACCGATCTGGAGACGTTCGATCGCATCGTGGAGCGAGTGCGCGCCGAGGTCCGCCCGTCCTGCGGGCGCAACACCGGCATCGCGCCGCACTCGCTGCGCGCGGTCACCGGCCCGCACCTCGCGGCGCTCCTGGCCGGTCATCCTCAGGGTCCGGTGCACATTCATGCCGCCGAGCAGGTGAAGGAGGTCGAGGACTGCCTGGCGTTCACCGGCATGCGCCCGGTCGAGTGGCTGTTGCAGCACGCCGAGGTGAATGCGCGCTGGTGCGTGGTCCATGCGACTCATCTGACGGCGCAGGAGACCGCGGGCCTGGCGCACAGCGGCGCGGTCGCAGGCCTGTGCCCGGTGACCGAGGCCAACCTGGGCGATGGCATTTTCCCGGCGCCCGCCTATCGCGAGGCCGAGGGCCGCTGGGGCATCGGGACCGATTCGCACATTGGGCTCGATGCGGCTGGGGAGCTGCGGCAGCTCGAGTATGCGCAGCGGCTCATCCGCCGCCAGCGCAACGTGCTGGCCCGGCCCGAGCAGCCCTCGACCGGCGCGAGTCTCCTCGAGGCGGCGCTGCGCGGCGGCGCGCAGGCGCTCGCGCTGCCGGTGGGCGCGATCGCGACGGGTTACCGCGCGGATTTTCTCGGCCTCGACGCGCAGCACCCGGATCTCGCCGGCCGCGCTCCCGACCTCACCATCGACACCTGGCTGTTCGCCGTCGGCCGGTCACTCATACGCGATGTGATCGCCGGCGGCCGCACGGTTGTCGAGAACGGGCGGCACACGGACCGTGATCGCATCGATACCACGTATCGGCGCACGCTGAAGAGCCTGTTACAGACCGCCTGACATGAGCCGCGACGACTCGCAGATCGCAACCCGCCCGAACGCCCTGCCCCGCTACCGCGAGATCTACGACGCGCTGCGGCAGAAGATCGTCTCCGGCGAGTGGCCCGCCGGGCACCGTCTGCCGTCCGAGCACGAGCTGGCCCGGACGTTCGGCTGCGCGCGAATGACCATCGGCAAGGCGCTCGGGGCGCTCGCCGATCAACGCCTGGTCACGCGGCGGCGCCGGGCCGGCACCACCGTCGACGTGCCGCGCCCGCAGGAATCGGTGCTGGAGATCCACGACATCGAGGCCGAGCTGCTCGCCGCCGGAGTGAGCTACGCCTATCAGTCGCTCGAGCGCCGCACGCGTCGCGCGAGTCCATCTGACGCCAGTACCCTCGGGGTGCCGTCGGGGACGCCGGTGCTCGCGCTCACCGGCCTGCACCGCGCCGGAGGGCGGCCTCACGCGCTCGAGGAACGGCTGATCAATCTGCAGGCCGTGCCGGAGGCGCGCGGGGAGCGCTTCAGCGACATCTCTCCCGGGCGCTGGCTCCTGCAGCGTATCCCGTGGACGGAGGCCGAGCATCAGATCGGTGCCCTCAACGCCGATGAGGTCATTGCCCGCCGGCTCGCGATCCGTCGCAACACCGCCTGCCTGAGCATCGAGCGCAACACGTGGCGTGACGCGCTGCGCATCACCCACGTGCGGGTAATTTATCCGTGCGACCAGCATCGACTGGTGGCACGGTTCCGCTATCGGCCGCTGTGAGGCGCCGCATCGGGCACCTCACTCGGCGCGAGCACGTGGCAGGAGGCCCGGAGCGGCACCCACTCGGCCGATGAGGGGCCGTGGCACCGCTCGGATGCCAGCGGGAACCGGGACTGCCCACGTGCCCACCGCAAAGCCCAACCGGCAGCCCCTGACGATGGCAATCGAGCCCTTGGCCGAGAGCCTGCGCCGATATCAGGAGAACGCCGCCGATTTACAGATTCGCGATGGGCTCATCCAGCGCTTTGACTTCACGGATGAGTCGCACCACTGGAGGTTGAAGCGCGACCTCGAATTCCAGTCGGCGACCCCTGAGCAGTATGAGGCGGTGGCATTCCACGAGCCGATCCGCTCGGCAATCGAACAGGATCTGCTGCGTGGTGATTGGCCCGCTTGGCGCACATAGCGCGAGATGCTTGCCGAGGCCAGCCGCACTCATGACGACGATGTGGCGGTGGAAGTGTTCGCGGGCATCCCGGCATTCCTCCATGAAGCGCGCTTTCTGCACGAACGGCTCCGACTGCGCCTGGCGTGAGCGAAATACCTGACATTGACATCCTCCCGCAGCTGTGGCGCAGCGTGCACGATATTCTGCTCGGACATGTCGGCGGCCACGAGGTGCGCGCTATCGGATCACGGGCGCGCAAGACGGCCAAGCGCCACTCGGGCCTGGATCTGCTCGTCATGAGCGCCAAAGTGTTGCCGCTCGAAACCACTGCCGCCCTTGCCGAGGGTTTCTCGCAATCCGATCTTGCGCTCAAGGTCGATGTCGTCGATCGGGCAGCGACCCGCGAGACGCTGCGCCGGATCATCGAACGCGACAGCGTATGCGTGCAGCAGGCTGAGCAGCGCCTGGACGCGGCGCGGCCCTAGAATTCGAGCGTCAGCTGCTGCTCGGCACCCGGGGGCCGGAAGCGACTGGCATCGAGCGGCTCGCCGCGCGCCGTGCTCAAACCCGAGCGGCGGCAGGCCGCGTGGAATCGAGCGCGCAGCAGCTCGGCCAAGGGGCCCGTGCCGCGCATGCGGTGACCGAAGCGCGGGTCGTTGTCGCACCCCCCGCGCATCTGTCGGATCAGCGACAGCACGCGCGGCGCGCGGTCCGGATAATGCGCCTCCAGCCATTCGCGAAACAGCGGACCCACCTCGTACGGCAGGCGCAGCAGGACGTAGCCGGCCCAGCGGGCGCCCGCCTCGGCGGCCGCCCGCACGATGTGCTCCATCTCGTGATCGGTCAGCGCCGGGATCACCGGCGCCACCAGCACCCCGGTGGGGACCCCCGCCGCGGTCAGCTCGCGCACCACGCGCAGCCGGGCCGCGGGCGATGCGGCCTGCGGCTCCATGGTTCGCTTGAGCTCGGCATCGAGCGTGGTGATGCTGACACCCACCCGCGCCAGGTTGTCGCGCGCCAGTGCACCGAGCAGATCCAGATCGCGCAGCACGAGCGCGCTCTTGGTGATGATGGTGAGCGGGTGTCGGCAGCGCGCGAGCACTTCGAGAATGTCGCGCGTGACGCGCAGACGCCGCTC